>NZ_BADK01000716.1 GCF_000333595.1 Azospirillum sp. B506 | reverse complement strand
GCGAGGCCTGGGCGCGCTGGCGTTCGGCCACCAGCTGGCGGACGCGCGGCAGCAGGTCGCGGCCGTAGGCGATGGCGTCGGGCAGCGGGTCGAAGCCGCGGATCAGGAAGGTGGTAACGCCGAGGTCGTAATAGTCGAGCAGGGCGTCGGCCACCTGATCCGGGGTGCCGACCAGCGAGGTGGAGTTGCCCTTCGCCCCGGTCAGGGAGGCAATGGCGGTCCAAAGGCGCTTGTCGTGGCGGTGGCCCTTGTCCGCGACGGCGAGCAGGCGGCGGGCGCCCTCATTGTTCGGCAGGTCGCCGCGGGTGAATCCGGTCTTCTCCAGCAACGCCTTGGCCTTCTCGTAGATGGCTTCGGCCTTGGCCCAGGCGGCGTCCTCGGTGTCGGCGAGGATCGGGCGCAGTGACAGGCTGAAGGCCGGCTGCGGACGGCCCGCCTTGGCGACGGCGGCACGCACGCGGGCCAGCAACTCGCGCACCTGATCGTGGGTCTCGCCCCAGACCGCATAGGTGTCGGCATGGCGCCCCGCCACATCGACGGCGGCTGCGGATGCGCCGGCAATCCACACCGGAATGCCCGACGGGTTGAAGGGCTTGACCTGCGAGAAGGCTTTTTCGACCTGATAGAAGCGGCCCTGATAGTCGAAGGGCTTGTCGCTGGTCCATTCGGCGCGGACGATGTCGAGGAATTCCGACGTGCGGGCGTAACGGTCGTCCTTGTCGTCCACCGTGTTGCCGTCGCGGGCAAGCTCACTGCGCTCGGCACCGGTGATGACGTTGATGGCGACGCGGCCGCGGCTCAGCTGGTCGAGCGTGGCGAGCTGGCGGGCCAGGATGGTCGGCGCCTGGAAGCCGGGGCGGTGGGCGATCAGCACGCCCAGCCGGTCGGTGACGCTGGTGATGTGCTGGCTGACCTGCAGGCTGTCGGGGGCGTCGGCGTGGAAGGCCTGGAGCACGGACTCGAACCCGCCCAGCTCATGGGCCTTGGCGACCGTCTCGATATAGTCGCGGTCCACCACCGGACCCTGGCGCGGGATGATCTCCGACGCATTGTGGTTGCCGACAAAGCCGACGAAGCGGAGCGGGTGGGCCGAGGTGCTGTGGGAGGAGGAATTATGAGCGGCGGTCATGGCGGTGGTCCCTTTTTTATGGCTGGCGAGGGTTCAGGGCGTCGTGAACTGGCCGGCAGGGGTCAGCTGAGCGGACGCGACAGGATGTCGTTGAAGCGCCGGTCGAAGGCCGGGGCGATGTCGATGTGCTTGGGCAGCACGCCGAGCTGGTGAAAGGTGTCGGCGACATTCTGGGCCGAGGCGATATCGGCATCCCCGATCGGTGCCAGATCGCGTTGGCGGGAGTTCCTGCGCAGGATTTCCAGGTCGGTTTCCAGCGGCACGCCGATGGCGGCGGAATGGACCCGGGCCCAGCGTTCCAGGTTGGCGGCGCGCCAGGCGAAGGCGCGGCGCAGCCGCAGGAAATAATCGCCGATGGCGGCGGACTTGCCCGGATCGGCCAGCGCGTCGGGCGAGGCGAGATACAGGTAGTTGCCCGACAGGTAGCCGTTGGAGGTGACGAGGACACGCGCGCCCTTCTTGATGGCGAAGGGCACCGAATAGCCGTAGATCGCCCAGGCATCGAGCGCTCCCTGGTCGAAGGCGGCCTGTCCTTCCGACGGGGTCAGGCTGATCGCCTGGATGTCCGGAAAGCGAAGGCCGGCTTCGCCGAGCATCTTGGCGAGGTAATATTGCGTGGTGGTGGCGCGGACATAGCCGACACGCTTGCCCTTCAGGTCGGCGACCGACCGGATCGGGCTGCCCGGCGGCACCAGCACCACCTGCCAGTTCACATCGTCCTTGACGACGGCGACGATGGACAGCCGGGCGCCGGCGGCGATGCCGAAGGCGGGCGGGATTTCGCTGCTCGACCCGACATCGATGGATCCGGCGTTGATCGCTTCGACGATCAGGTTGCCCGACGCGAATTCGGCGAACTGCGACCGGTAGGCGGATTGCGCGTTGCCCGATGCCTCCAGAGCAAGGCCGTCCAGCGCCTTGTAGTCAGCGATGCGCAGGACGGTCTCGGTGGTGGGGCCGGACGCGGCCTGCGCCAGGGAAGAAAGGCCGCCGAGCGCCAGGGCGCCACAGGCCCCGGCAGTACCGCGCAACAGGCCGCGGCGGCCGAAGGAAACGGAGGGGAGGCGGATGGCGTCGGTCGTCATGGTGGGCGGGTCCGTCAGCGTTCGTGTCTTTAAAGGCTGGGTGCGGCGGCGGCACCGGCGGGCAGGCCGTAGCCACCGGGCTTCGCGGCGGATGCCCTGCCCTCGGTGCGTTGGGGTTCCCGCGTGGCCAGATGCTCCTCGTCGACGCCCAGCTCAGCCAGCAGGCGGGAGCGCAGCGCGATGAAGCCGGGATCGCCGTGGCGGCGCGGGCGGGCCAGCGGGATCGGGATGTCGGCGGCGATCCTGCCGTTCGCCATCACCATGGCGCGGTCGGCCAGCAGCAACGCCTCGTCCACGTCATGGGTCACCAGCAGGACGGCCGGCGCATGGCTGCGCCACAGCGTCTCCACCAGACCCTGCATGCGCATCCGGGTCAGGGCATCGAGCGCAGCAAAGGGCTCGTCCAGCAGAAGCAGGCGCGGTTCACGAACCAGGGCGCGGGCCAGTGCCGCCCGTTGCGCCTCGCCACCGGACAGGGTCAGCGGCCAGGCACAGGCGCGGTGGGACAGCCCGACCTCCTCCAAGGCCGCAAGGCCGCGGGCCTCGGCATCGGAGTGGCGCAGACCCAGCGTGACGTTGCGCAGCACCCGCATCCAGGGCACCAGCCGCGGCTCCTGGAACACCACGGCACGTTCGTCGGGGAGGTGTACGGTGCCTTCCGGCGCCGGATCCAGCCGGGCCAGCGTGCGCAGCAGCGTCGACTTGCCGCAGCCGGAGCGGCCGAGCAGAGCGGTGAAGGAACCCGGCTGGAGGTCGAGCGACAACCCGTCCAGCACATTGCCGGCGCCGAAGTTGCGGACGAGGCCGCGGACGCTGACGACAGGCTTGCCGATGATGGACTGGGAGGCGGTGGACTGGGAAAGGGCGTGGCTCATGGAGGGTCACTCCTTGATGAAGGCCGGACGCCAGACCAGAGCCGAGCGTTCGATGAAGCGGACGATCAGGTCGGCGAGCAGGCCGAGGATGGCGTAGACGATCAGGGCGACGACGATCACGTCGGTGCGCAGGAATTCCCGCGCCGTCATCGCCAGGTAGCCGATGCCGCTGGAGGCATTGATCTGCTCCCCCACCACCAGGCTGAGCCAGGCGACACCGAGTGCGTAGCGCAGCCCGGTCAGGAAGGCGGGCAGGGCGCCCGGCAGGATGACCTGGGCGATCATCTCTCCCCTTGTCAGGCCGAGGGTGGAAACCGCCTCCACCACCTTGGCGTCGACGGTGCGGATGCCGGCGAACAGGTTCAGGTAGATCGGGAAGGCGGTGCCGAGCGCGACGAGCGCGATCTTCGGTGTTTCGCCGATGCCGAACCACAGGATGAACAGTGGCACCAGCGCCAGATGGGGCAGGGTGCGCAGCATTTGCAGCAGGGCATCGAGCGCATCCTCTCCCCGCCGCGACAGGCCGGCGATCAGGGCGCAGACGGTGCCGGCCGATATGCCGATGGCGAGTCCGGCGCTGACGCGGCCGAGCGAGACCAGCAGATGCACCGCCAGTTCGCCGCTGACCGTCAGGTCCCAGAAGGCGGTCAGAATCTGGCTGGGCGAGGGGATGGAACGGGTGGAAATCCAACCCAACCCGACGCTCGCCTGCCAAAGCACCAGCAGCGCCAGCGGCACGGCGCAACGGCGCAGGCCGGCCGGAAGCCTCCAGGGGCGGGTTCGGCGTCCCGTCCTTTGGGTTGCTGTGGCTGCCGTCATGATCCCTCCACCAAGCCGTTCGGTTGCAATGGCTACGGGAGAAAGCCTATCTCTATTGCGTGAATAGGAAAAACGAAAAACACAAACATCACTGTTGAGAAAAATTTAAGTAACAAGAAATTAGTGTTTATCTTGTCTGCGCGTCATGCAGGATCGCAGCCAGGGAGTCGGCAAGGATCAGATGCAGACGGTCGACCGCCGGGTTCGCGGCGGAAGGCGCGCGGTGCAGCTCCAGCGGGACCGATCCCAATTCCGGCAGGCCGATATGGGGATCGAGAATTTCCAGCGTGTCGGGCAGACCGAGAGGCGTGCGGATGGTGATGCCCAACCCGGCCTCCACCGCCGCCCACAGGCCGGACAGGCTGGGGCTGGTGAAGGTGATCCGCCAGGGACGCCCACCGCCGTCCAGCCGCTCGATGCCGTGCTGGCGGAACATGCACGGTGCGTCGAGCAGCGCCAGCGGCAGAGGGGTGTCGAGGGTGGGCCTGGAGCGGTCGGCCGCCACCCATGCCACNGGCAGATGGGCCAGAATTGCCGCACTGTAGTCCCGCACCGGTCGGGGGAG
>NZ_BADK01000717.1 GCF_000333595.1 Azospirillum sp. B506 | reverse complement strand
ACGGGCAGCGGGCTTTTTCGACCGCCATGTCGGCTCCTGGGCCGGGCGGTTCTTTGCGGATTTGGAGACCTCGCCGTCGGGCCGCTTCTATCGGGCGGTCGGTGCGGTCGGACGGAGTTTTCTGGCGGTCGAGGCGCGCGCCTTCGACCTTGCGGCCTGAAGGTGAGGAGCGGAGCCATGACGCGGAACGCGGTCAAAGCCACGGATGAAGCAGCCAAACAGGGCAAGGATACGTCTCTCGCCCGGCGCGACCTGTTCCGGGTCGCCGGTCTCGGCGTCGGCGCGCTGGGCGCCGTCGCCGTCGGCGTGACCGCCACCGGCGGCACGGCCGAGGCCGCCCCGGCAGAGACGACCTCCACGGGCTACCGCGAGACCGACCATGTCCGGAAGGTCTACGAAGTCAGCCGCTTCTAAGAGGAACGCCCCGATGCTCATCAAGAAAAGCTCGGCCACCTCCGGCGGCCGCCACCTCGCCCGTACCCTGACCCAGACGCTGGCATCGTCCACCGGCGTCACGGTGGACCGCCGCGCCTTCCTGCGCACGTCCGGCATCGCCGCCGGTGGCGCCGCGCTGGCGTCGGCCATGCCCTTCGGCATGGTGAAGAAGGCCGATGCCGCCACCGCGGCCGCCGTCGCCGGTGCGCCGGTGAAGCAGGTCAAGTCGGTCTGCACCCACTGCTCGGTCGGCTGCACCGTCATCGCCGAAGTGCAGAACGGCGTCTGGATCGGGCAGGAGCCCGGCTTCGACAGCCCGATCAACCTCGGTTCGCACTGCGCCAAGGGCGCCTCGGTGCGCGAGCACGCCCATGGCGAGCGCCGCCTGCGCTATCCGATGAAGATGGTCGACGGCAAATGGACCCGGATTTCCTGGGACCAGGCCATCGAGGAGGTCGGCAGCAAGCTGTTGGCGATCCGCGAGCAGTCCGGCCCGGATTCGGTGTTCTGGCTCGGCTCGGCCAAGCACAGCAACGAGCAGGCCTATCTGTTCCGCAAGTTCGCCGCACTCTGGGGCACCAACAACGTCGACCATCAGGCGCGCATCTGCCACTCCACCACCGTGGCCGGCGTGGCCAACGTCTGGGGCTACGGCGCCATGACGAACAGCTACAACGACATCCAGAAGTCGAAGGCGCTGTTCTTCATCGGCTCGAATGCCGCCGAGGCGCATCCCGTCGCCATGATGCATGTGCTGAAGGCGAAGGAGCAGAACGCCGCCCCCCTGATCGTCGCCGATCCGCGCTTCACCCGCACCGCCGCCCACGCCAACGAGTATATCCGCTTCCGTCCCGGCACCGACGTGGCGCTGGTCTGGGGCATCCTCTGGCACGTCCTGCAGAACGGCTGGGAGGACAAGGACTATATCGCCAAGCGCGTCTACGGCTTCGACGACATCCGCGCCGAGGTCGCCAAGTGGACGCCGGAAGAGGTGGAGCGCGTCACCGGCGTTCCGGGTTCGCAGCTGAAGCGCGTCGCCCGCACGCTGGCCTCCAACCGTCCGGGCACGCTGGTCTGGTGCATGGGCGGCACCCAGCATCACATCGGCAACAACAACACCCGTGCCTATTGCGTGCTGCAGCTGGCGCTCGGCAATGTCGGCGTGTCGGGCGGCGGCACCAACATCTTCCGCGGCCACGACAACGTCCAGGGTGCCACCGACTTCGGTGTCACCTCCGACAGCCTGCCCGGCTATTACGGTCTGGCCGAGGGCGCGTGGCGCCACTGGGCGCGCGTCTGGGATCTCCCCTATGACGACATCCTGAAGCGCTTCGGCTCCAAGGCGCTGATGGAGAGCACCGGCATCCCGGTGTCGCGCTGGTTCGACGGCGTGCTGGAGGCCAAGGAGAATCTGGACCAGCCGAATCCGGTCAAGGGCATGGTCTTCTGGGGCCACGCGCCGAACAGCCAGGTCCGTCTGCCCGACATGAAGAAGGCGATGGAGAAGCTGGACCTGCTGGTCGTCGTCGATCCGTACCCGACGATGACCGCGGTGCTACCCGACCGTAAGGACAACTTCTACCTGCTGCCGGCGGCAACGCAGTTCGAGACCTCCGGTTCCGCAACCGCGTCCAACCGTTCGGTGCAATGGCGCGAGAAGATCGTCGAGCCGCTGTTCGAGGCGAAGACCGACCACGAGATCATGTATCTCTTCGCCAGGAAGTTCGGCTTCGCGGCGGATCTGGTCAAGAACATCAAGGTCAACGGCAACGAGCCGTCGATCGAGGACATCACCCGCGAGTGGAACCGCGGCATGTGGTCGGTCGGCTACACCGGCCAGTCGCCGGAGCGTCTGAAGCTGCACATGCAGCATCAGGCCACCTTCGACAAGACGACGCTGCGCGCCGTCGGTGGCCCGTGCGACGGCGATTACTTCGGCCTGCCCTGGCCGTGCTGGGGCACGCCGGAGATGAAGCATCCGGGCTCGGCCAACCTCTACGACACCTCGCTGCCGGTCGCCCAGGGCGGCGGTGCCTTCCGCGCCCGCTTCGGGGTGGAGCGCAACGGCGTGACGCTGCTGGCCGAGGGCTCCTATCCGGAAGGGTCGGAGATCAAGGACGGCTATCCGGAAGTCACCATGGCGATGCTCCAGAAGCTGGGCTTCGACGCCGACCTGACGCCGGAGGAACTGGCGGTCATCCAGAAGATCGGCGGCGACAAGATCGGCGCGGTGTCCTGGACCACCGACCTGTCAGGCGGCATCCAGCGCGTGGCGATCAAGCACGGCCTGAACCCGCCGGGCAACGCCAAGGCCCGCTGCGTCGCCTGGAACTTTCCGGACCCGGTTCCGATCCACCGCGAGCCGCTCTACACCCCGCGCCGCGATCTGGTCGCCAGCTATCCGACCTACAAGGACACCAAGTCCTGGCGCGTTCCGACTCTGTACAAGTCGATCCAGGACCGCGACGTGTCGAAGGACTATCCGATCATCCTCACCTCCGGCCGTCTGGTCGAATATGAGGGCGGCGGCGACGAGACGCGCTCCAACCCCTGGCTGGCCGAGTTGCAGCAGGACATGTTCGTCGAGATCAACCCGTTCGACGCCAACAATGCCGGCGTCAAGGACGGCCAGCTGGTCTGGGTCGAGGGGCCCGAGAAGGGCAAGGTGAAGGTCAAGGCCATGGTGACCGAACGGGTCGGCCGCGGCGTCGCCTTCATGCCCTTCCATTTCGGCGGCGTGTATCAGGGGCAGGATCTGCGCTCCAAATACCCGGCCGGGGCCGACCCCATCGTGCTCGGCGAGGCCGCCAACACGGCGACCACCTACGGCTACGATTCGGTGACCCAGATGCAGGAAACCAAGACCACCCTTTGCCGCATCCAGGCGGCGTGACGCGCGGGAGTTTGAACCATGGCCCGGATGAAATTCCTGTGCGACGCCGAGCGCTGCATCGAGTGCAATGCCTGCGTCACCGCCTGCAAGAACGAGAACGAGGTTCCCTGGGGCATCAACCGCCGCCGCGTCGTGACGATCAACGACGGCAAGCCGGGGGAGCGGACGATCTCGGTCGCCTGCATGCATTGCTCCGACGCCCCCTGCAAGGCGGTCTGCCCGGTCGATTGCTTCTATCAGACCGCCGAAGGCGTGGTCCTGCACAACAAGGACCTCTGCATCGGCTGCGGCTATTGCTTCTACGCCTGCCCGTTCGGCGCGCCGCAGTATCCGCAAGCCGGCAACTTCGGCACCCGCGGCAAGATGGACAAGTGCACCTTCTGCTCCGGCGGTCCCGAGCCTGACAATTCGGAGGCCGAGTTCAAGAAGTATGGCCGCAACCGTCTGGCCGAAGGCAAGCTGCCGCTCTGCGCCGAGATGTGCTCGACCAAGGCGCTGCTGGCCGGCGATGCCGACAAGGTGTCGGACATCTACCGCGAGCGCGTCGCCGCCCGCGGCTTCGGCTCCGGCGCCTGGGGTTGGAACACCGCCTATCAGACCAGATCGGGTCAGGAGCGCGACCAGCCCGGCGGCTCAGTATTCCAGGGCACCGGCGGTGCCGCCGGCGGCCTGCCGGTGCAGAAGCAGGGGCTGTGACGGTGACCGTTGCGCGGACTGCTCTGCTGGCGTTCGGCGCCGCGCTCCTGCTGGCCGGGTGCCAGGAGGACGCGGCACCGCGCCCGATCCATCTGGACAAGGGTGTCTACCAGGGCGCGGCCGACACGCCGCTGACCGCCGAGCAGGTGCGGGCGCTGCAACAGCGCACCGCCTATCAGGGTGTGCGATAGAGCGCGATCATTTTGGGCGGAAACGTCCGAAGTGTGAATCGCACGGGAAGTCAAATGGTTAGAGTCTGTGAGATGCTTCATTGAGCATCTCACAGACTCTGGGGAGCGTCCGATGGAAGGTCACCGCATGAAGTCGGCTGTCGCCGCTCTGCTGCTCGGGATCGGCCTTGCCGGCGGCCTCGCGCTGCCGGCGGCTGCGCAATCCAGCGTCCGCGTCGGCGGTCCGGTGGCGGAACAGCAGGTCGACCGCGACGGGCCGATGGTGCCGACGCAGATCCCGGGCCAGAGCCGTGGCGACAGCTGGCACGGCATCCGGTTGGGCGAGCGCGGCACCGTTTCGATTCCCAACAAGCAGGCCGGCGTCCTGATCCAATCGGAAGGCGAGGCGTGGCGTGCCGTGCGCAACGGTCCGCTCAGCGAGTACGGTTCCTGGGTGCTGGGTGGCATCCTGGCTCTGCTGGCGCTGTTCTTCCTTATCCGCGGGCGCATCCGCATCGACGGCGAGAAGACCGGCCGCACCATCGAGCGCTTCAACGCCTACGGGCGCGGTGTGCATTGGATGACCGCCGGCAGCTTCGTCGTGCTCGCCTTC
>NZ_BADK01000718.1 GCF_000333595.1 Azospirillum sp. B506 | reverse complement strand
ATCACGGTATGCCGACTTTGACGGCGATCAAGGGGTCTCGACGTCACATCAGCTTTTGCCGCACCGCCGTCGGTTGTACGTCCCGTTCCGCTTCCTCGCGTTCGCGCAGGTCGTCGTCGGTGGTGCGCGGCACCGGCGGGCGGCCCATGGAGAAAGGCTCGTTCCCGTGTTCGAACTGGTCGCGGACGCGGCAGTCCTCGCACATGCGGATGCGGTTGGCAGCCTCCGGCGTCGCGAACATCCAGTGCTTGCCGGCCAGCGTCGTCACGATCTTCTCGATGGACGACTTGGTGGCGAAGGGCTTGCCGCAGGACACGCAGCAGAAGGGCTCCTCCTCCTTCACCACCGTCGCACCGCGGGCCCGGTCGCGGAAGTCGATCTCAGGCACCAGGGAGATGACCTTTTCCGGGCAGGTGGTCTTGCACAGGCCGCACTGCACGCAGGCATCCTGGGCGAAGGACAGCATCGGCTTGTCGGCATTGTCGAGCAGCGCCCCGGTGGGGCAGGCGCCGACGCAGGACAGGCACAGCGTGCAGCCGGCCACATCCACCGACACCCGGCCGAAGGGCGCGCCCGGCGGCAGCGGAAGGACCTCCACCGGAGCGGGGGCGGTCTTGTGCAGGTGGCGCAGCGCCAGCATGGTCACCGTGCGCTTCGGTCCCATCGGCAGGAACAGCCCCGCTTCGATGGCGTCGGCAGGGAGCGCCCACAGCTCGTCGGCCACCGCGTCGGGGTCGGCGGCATCGATCACCGCGACGCGGCCGGAACCGTAACCGAGCCCGCTGAAGGCGGCCTCCGCCAGCCCGATCTGCGAGGCGAGGCCGGCGGTCTCCCCCTCATTCTCCGGCCCGGTCAGCACGCGGACATGGGTGCAGCCATAGGCCAACGCCAGCGCGAACAGGTCGAAGCCGACCTGTGTCACCTCGTTCAGCGCGAAAGGCAGCACGCGGGCGGGCAGGCCGCGGCCGTGCCGCGCCATCATGCCGATCAGCGCGTCGCCATGGCGCGGGTCGTGGACCAGCAGCGCCGGCGCCGCCCCGCCCGCCTTGCCGTAGGTGGACAGCAGCGTGCGCAGCCGTTCATAGACGGTCTCCGCCGGGGGCAGCGCGTAGGTCGCGGCCCCGGTCGGACAGACCGCGGCGCAGGACCCGCAGCCGGCGCAGACATGCGGATCGATGGCGACATGGTCGCCGTTCGGGGTGACCGCCCCGGTCGGGCAGACGTCCAGGCAGCGGGTGCAGCCGGTCTTGCGGCTGCGCGAATGGGCGCAGAGGTCGGCCTTGAAGTCGACGAAGCGCGGCTTCTCGAACTCGCCGACCAGATCGGCGATGTCCAGCAGGGCCTTGGCGACCTGGGCCGGGCTGTTGGGATCGGGGCGCAGATAGCCGTCGCGGCGCTTGTGATCGGGGAACAGCGGCGTGCCGCCGGTCAGGTCGAGGATCAGGTCGCAGCGGGCCGACGCCCCCTGCCGCGCCGGCTCGAATCCCAGCGCCCCGCGCGAGGAGGGCAAGGCGGAGGCGTAATCGTCCACCACGATCTCGAAGGCGCCGAGCCAGCCGCGGGCGGTGCGGATGCGGCCGCGGAGGATCGCCGCGTCCATCACCGGCGGCGGCGGGATGTCCCTGGCGCTGGTCAGCAGGATGGTGACGTCCAGCCGCTTGGCCAGTTCGCGGCCCACCTCGATGGCGCGTTCGTCGTTGCCGTAGACCAGGCAGGTGCCCTGCGAGGTCAGGGTCAGCGCACCCGTCGGCGGGATGGGCAGCGCCGCCTCGGCCAGCAATGCCGCGATCTTCGGCAGCGCCAGTTCGCCATCGTCCGACCAGCCGGCGCGCTCGCGGATGTTGGTGAAGGTCAGGGATGTGTCGGGCGCGACCTCTGCCGCGATCTCGCTGAACAGCGGCGCTTCCTGCGTGCAGGCGACCAGCAGCGGCTGGCCGGTGGCGACCGCAGCCTCGAAGCGGTCGAGCTGCGCCCGGCACAGCTGGGTGTGCACGGTGGGGCCGCTGCCCTCGCCGCAAGCCTTGCCCAGCGCCGTCCCGTCCAGCGCGATGCTGTGCGCACAATCGCAGACGAGCACCGTCCGATCGCCGATCTTCATCGTCCCCAAAACTCCTGTCGCTTGGGGCTGACGCCCCTGGCCTGAGGACACTCATATGGGGGAATGCAAGGCGATGGGAATGGGAATCTTGTCGGGGGCGATCCGGATAAGCGCCGGCTGGACGGTTCCTGCGACCCTTCCGGACGGCAGGATCGCAGGAACCCGCCGCTTCTTACGCTCCCGGCTCGTTGGCGTTGGGGAAGAACAGCTGCTCGCCGTTGATCTGGTAGTCGGCGATGGCCTTCTGCCCCTCGGCGGAGACCAGCCAGTCGACGAAGGCCTGCCCATCGGCCGCCTTGACGTGGGGGAACTTGGCCGGGTTGACCAGCATCACGCCATACTGGTTGAACAGGCGCTTGTCGCCTTCCACCAGCACCGTCAGCGGGCCGCGGTTCCTGAAGTTCAGCCAGGTGCCGCGGTCGGTCAGGGCATAGCCGTTCATCGCGGCGGCGGTGTTCAGCGTCGGGCCCATGCCCTGGCCGATGGAGCGGTACCAGCCCCCTTCCGCCTTGGCCGGGTCGAGGTTGGCCGTCTTCCACAGGGCGAGTTCGGCCTTGTGGGTGCCGCTGTCGTCGCCGCGCGACACGAAGGGGGCCTTGGCCCCGGCGATCTTCGACAGCGACTGGGCCACATCCTTGCTGCCCTTCACGCCGGCCGGGTCGCTGGCGGGGCCGACGATGACGAAGTCATTGTACATCAACGGCTTGCGTTCGGTGGAGAAGCCTTCGGCGACGAACTTCTCCTCCGACGGCTTGTGGTGGACGAACAGCACGTCGGCGTCGCCGCGCTTGGCGAGGTCGATGGCCTGGCCGGTGCCCTTGGCGACGACCCGCACCTCGATGCCGGTCTTGGCGGTGAATTTCGGCAGCAGCGAGCCGAACAGGCCCGAATCCTCGGTCGAGGTGGTGGAGGCCACCGTGATGAAGCGGTCGGCGGCCAGCGCGGCGGACGGGGTGGCGACCTGGACCAGACCGGCCACGGCCATGGCGGCGGCACAGCCCAGAACGAATGAACGGCGCAGCATCGCTCAACTCCTCCACATGCGTTGTTTCGCGACTGGCATAGCGCAGTCGGGCCGGCGTTGCAAAGGCTTGCCAAGCGTCCGTCCACTCGGCCGCAGGTCGTCCGGTCAGGCTTTGGCGGGGGGCTCGGTCAGCAGGGAGGCTGCGAGGTTGACCGTCAGCGACAGCGTCATCAGCACCAGGCCCAACCCCAGCGCCATCGGCAGGTCGCCTTTACTGGTCTCCAGCGCGATGGCGGTGGTCATGACGCGGGTCACATGCTCGATGTTGCCGCCGACGATCATCACCGCCCCGACTTCGGCCGATGCCCGCCCGAATCCGGCCAGCACGGTGGTGACGAGGCTCCAGCGCGCCTCCGACAGCAGGGTCGCCATTCGCCGCAGCGGGCCGGCGCCGGTGACGCGCAGCAGGTCGTCATAATCCACCAGCAGATCCTCCACCGTCTGGCGGGCGAGCGAGGCGACGATGGGCACGATCATCACCGTCTGGGCGACGATCATCGCGGTCGGGGTGAACAGCAGCCCCAGCACCCCGAACGGGCCGGAGCGCGACAGCAGCAGATAGACCACCAGCCCGACCACCACCGGCGGCAGGCCCATCATCGTGTTCAGGGCGATGGCGACGGCACGCCGGCCGGGAAAGCTGAGCGCCGCGACGGCGGCCCCCAGCGGCAGGCCGATCAGCGTGGCGATGGCGACAGCCGACAGGCTGACCCGCAGCGAGAGACCGATGATCCGCACCAGCCCGTCGTCGAACGACAGGATCATGGAAAAAGCCACCGCCAGGGCTTGGGAAAAGTCGTGCATCAGGTCCAAATCACTGTTCGAAACACTTCGGCGAGGGCTTGTCCGACGGACGCCGCTCGCCCACACTCGCGCGCATGAGCCCGACCATGAGCCTGAAGACCTTCACCATAGCGCCGGATCCGGCGAACCCCAAGCTGACCGAGCGCGTGCGCGGCCTGGACCAGGAGGGTCGTGAGATCGAAACCGCCGTGACGGTCGAGCGGCCGCTCACCCTGTACCTGAACGGGCAGGAGATCGTCACCATGATGACGATCGGCGATTATCCGGACTGTCTGGCCGTCGGCTATCTGCTGAACCAGAACATGCTGCGGCGCGACGACCGCATCACCGGCATCGATGTGGACGAGGAGACGGACACCGTCGTCGTCCGCACCGAGCGCGCGACCGACTACGAAGCCAAGCTGAAGAAGAAGACTCTGACCTCCGGCTGCGCCCAGGGCACCGCCTTCGGCGACGTGATGGAGACCTTCGAGTCGGTCAGACTTCCCGCCGACGTCCGGCTCCGCACCTCGTGGCTCTACGCGCTGTCGAAGCTGATCAACCTGCAGCCCAGCCTGTATCTGGAGGCCGGCGCCATCCATGGCTGCGTGCTGTGCCAGGAGGACCGGCCGCTGGTCTATATGGAGGATGTCGGCCGCCACAATGCGGTGGACAAGGTCGCCGGCTACATGCACCTGAACGGCATTTCCGCCGGCGACAAGATTTTCTACACCACCGGCCGCCTGACCTCCGAGATGGTCATCAAGACGGTGCAGATGGGGATTCCGATCCTGGTCTCGCGCTCCGGCTTCACCGCCTGGGGCGTGCAGCTGGCGCGGCAGGCCAACCTGACGCTGGTCGGCCGGGCCAAGGGCAAGCGCTTCATCGCGCTGGCCGGCACCGAGCGTCTGGTGTTCGATACGAATGCCATTGGGACCGATGCCGCGGGAGCCGACGAGGAGGATCGCCGGCATGGACGCAAGGGAAGCCGCGATGACGACTAATTCAGTTCACCCCGACATCGGGGGCGTGTTGCTGGCCGGTGGCCTGTCGCGCCGGATGGGCGGCGGCGACAAGTGCCTGCGCCCGCTGGGCGACCGCAGCATCCTGGAGCGCATCGTCGCCACCGTCCGGCCGCAGGTCGGGCCACTGGTGCTGAACGCCAACGGCGATCCCGCCCGCTTCGCCCATCTCCATTTGCCGGTGGCGGCCGATGTGGTGGAGGGCTATGCCGGCCCGCTCGCCGGCGTGCTGACCGGCATGGAGTGGCTGCGCGGCACCGCCCCCGGCATCGGCTGGGTTGCCAGCTTCGCCACCGACGCCCCCTTCATCCCGCGCGACCTCGTCACCCGCATGGTGGCGGCGCTGGAGCATGAGGGCGCCGATCTTGCCTGCGCCCGGTCGGGCGGACAGGAGCACCCGGTCTTCGCCCTGTGGCCGATCCGTCTGGCCGGCGACCTGCGCCGCGCCATGGTGGAGGAGGGCATCCGCAAGGTCGATGCCTGGACCGCCCGCTACCGTCTGGCCGTCGCCGATTTCGCCATCGATCCTGTCGATCCCTTCTTCAATGCCAACCGGCCGGAGGATTTGGCCGAAGCGGAACGCCTGTTGGCGTCGGGGCATGTGTCATGACGGACAAGCTGGAGCGCATAGAGACGATGCCGCTCGGCATCGTGGTGGAGCGTCGCCGCGGCGTCACCGCCTGGGCCGACTGGAGCTGGCGCCCGGTATCGGTCATTCCCGGCGCCGCTGCGGTCGACCCGCCCGGTCGCCTGCTGATGGAGGGGGAGGGTTGGAGCCACAGCCATGCCGCCACCCTGACGCTGGAACTGTTCCGCACCGACACCGAAGGCTATCGTCTGAACCTGTCGCAGGACCCGCCGCGCCTGTGGGTGGTGATGCGTCCCGGCACGGGCCCCGGCGCGGATGGCGAGTCGCTGGTGCCCTTCGCCGTCACGGCATCCGCCCATGAAGGCGAGGGCTACCAGGTCGGCGCCGATGTGGTCGAGACGGTGCCGATGCCCGACGAGGTGATTGCGCTGGTCCGCGACTTCGTCGAGCAGCACCATGTCGACGTGCCCTTCCACAAGCGCGAACGCAAGCGCCACTTCGACAAGGAGGAGGGGCGGCGGTGAGCGGCGAAGCCTTCCTGTCGCGCTGGTCGCGCCTGAAACGCACGGCGGTCAAGCCGGAGGCGGAGCCGCTCGATGTGCCGCCGCCGGTCGAGGAGGCCGCAGAGCTTCCCGTCGTCGCCGCCGACGAAAGCCCGGTTGAGGGCGCGCCGCGGGAAGCGGAGGATCCGCTGAAGGATCTGCCGCCGGTCGAGGAGTTGACCGGCGAGTCCGACTTCACCCCCTTCCTGCGTGCCGAGGTGCCGGAGGATCTGCATCGCCAGGCTCTGCGCAAGCTGTGGACCTCCGACCCGATCTATGCCAACGACGACGGGTTGAAGGACTACGCCGACGATTATGCCAGCCTGTTCACCGGCGGGGTGCCGGTGAAGACGCTCTACCGAGTCGGCAAGGGCTTTCTCGACACGCTGGACGAGGTGGGGGAGAGGGTAGATGCCGAGGGTGTTGTGACGGATGACACCCCCTCCCCCCAACCGCCCATCCCCTCTCCCCCCCGGGAAGAGGGTTAGGGTGAGGGGGCGGCGAGGCGAAGCTCTTCAAGAGTCCCGCACTTGCCGCTGCCTACCAAATCCACCCTACGCATCCCCCTCACCCCGACCCTCTCCCCGCTTTCGGCGGACCGGAGGTCCGCCTGTCGCGTCAGCGCAAACAGAGTTTGCGCGAGAGCGGGGGGAGAGTGGGAATCCCTCCGGCGCTCTTCTTCGCAAAATCACTTTCAAATTGCGAGGGATCGCCGCACCAATTCAGACCCCTTTAAAATTAAGGGCCGCTCTGACAGCGCGAGCATAGCGCCGCGATAAAGTTCCATTTGTTCCCACTTCCGGATGCGTCCTTGGTTGACAACGGGATAGGTTCAGCCATTTTATTATCCACCTGTGAATTGCTAAGTCACTGTAAGGCAATGGCTTTTCGCAGGTGCATCAAAAGGGGCGATGGATCGGTTCCAAATACGGCGCGCGGCATGACCGCAGACGCCGACGCCCCTGTCTTGTGTGTCCGGGAGGAGTTTGCGGCGCGTGTCCATGGCCGTCGATCACACCGTCCCCACCGCGATTGCGGAGGAGGAACTGTTCCGTGCGCAGGTCTATGCCCTGCTGGCGCACCTGCTCGCGCATGCGCCGGATGCGGCGTTCCTGAGCGCGCTCGGCGGGCTGGCAGGGGAGGGCGGCGAGTTCGGTGCGGCGCTCGACCGGCTGGCCGAAGCGGCGCGCGGCAGCGACCCGGCGGCGGTGGAGGAGGAGTTCACCACCCTCTTCATCGGCGTCGGCGGCAGCGAGCGCACCCCCTACGGTTCCTTCTATCTGACCGGTTTCCTGAACGAGAAGCCGCTGGCGGAGCTGCGCGCCGACATGGCGCGGCTGGGCAT
>NZ_BADK01000719.1 GCF_000333595.1 Azospirillum sp. B506 | reverse complement strand
AAAGGGCCGGACATCGCAGGGATCAGACCGATCCTCACCGGGTCGGCCGCCAGGGAGGGGCCCCCCGCCCAGCATCGTCCCGGCCGCCGCAGTCAGAGTCAGAGCCAAGGTCCGCAGCATAGACGTCATCATCAACCTCCCCCAGTTTTCTTGAATGGTGTCTTCAGGCCGCCTTGGCGGCGACGCGCATGCCGACATAGCGCTCCAGCGTGGCGTGGTCCCGCGCCAGGGCTTCCGAGGCCGCGCGGTGGACGATCCGGCCGCGTTCCAGCACGATGGCTTGGCGGGTCAGGCCCAGCGCGATGTGGGCGTGCTGCTCCACCAGGATGATGGCGAGGCCCTCGCGCTCGACCATCCGGCGGATGGCGGCGGACAGCTCCTCGACGATCACCGGGGCCAGCCCTTCCAGCGGTTCGTCCAGCAGCACCAGCGCCGGGTTCAGCATCAAGGCCCGGCCGATCGCCAGCATCTGCTGCTCGCCACCCGAAAGCTGGAAGCCCAAATTGCCCCGCCGCTCGCGCAGGCGCGGGAACAGCTCATGCACACGGGCAAGCGTCCAGGGGCCGCGCCGCGCCGCCACCGTCAAATTCTCCTCCACCGTCAGGGAGGGGAAGATGTCGCGCTCCTGCGGCACCCAGCCGAAGCCGGCGCCGGGCCGCAGATGCGGGGCGAGCCGCTCCACGGGCCGGCCGCGCAGGGCGATGGTGCCACCACGGCGCAGCGTGTGCCCCATCAGCGTGGCGAGCAGGGTCGATTTGCCCATGCCGTTGCGGCCGAGCAGGGCCAGCGCGTCGCCCTCCTCCAGCTCGAAAGACACCTCGTCCAGCACCGAGGCGTCGCCGTAGCCGGCGCTCAAAGCCCGGACGCTCAGCAGCGCTTCAGACATGACGGGCATCCCCAGATAGACGCGCTGGACCTCCGGATTTTCCGCGATCTCGGTGGGCGTGCCGTGGCACAGCACCTGCCCGCCCACCAGCACGGTGATGCGGTCGGCGAAGCGGAAGACCAGATCCATATCGTGCTCGATGAACAGGATGGCGAGGTCGCGCGGCAGGCCGGCGATCACCTCGAACAGCTCGGCGCTCTCCCGCGCCGGGACGCCGGCCGCCGGCTCGTCCAGCAGCAGCACCCGCGGTTCGCAGGCCAGCGCCAGCGCGATCTCGACCAGCCGCTGCCGGCCATAGGCCAGCTCCCGCGTCAGCCGTTCCGCGTCGGGACCGAGACCCAGCCGATGCAGCAGGGCGTGCGCCTCGTCGATGGCGTCGGTGCGGCGGCTCAGCCGCGACAGCCAACTGCGCGTCAGGCCGCGTCGCTCGCACACCGCCAGCGTCACCGATTCCAGCGGCGTCAGCGCCGGGAACAGGCTGTTGATCTGGAAGGTCCGCACCAGCCCACGGCGCACCCGCTCGGCCGGGGTGGCGTGGGTGATGGTGGCGCCATGCAGACGGATCGCTCCGGCGCTCGGCCGCAGCAGGCCGGTCAGCAGGTTGATCAGCGTCGTCTTGCCGGCGCCGTTCGGCCCGATCAGCGCGTGGCGCGCGCCCACCGGCAGATCGAGCGAGACATTGCGCGTCGCCAGCAGCGCACCGAAATTGACCGACAGCCCCTCGGTCGCCAAAGCTGCAATAGATGAGGCTGCGGTCATCGCGAGTCCCCCTTGCGGAGGCGGGCGGCGATGGTGGCGATCCCGCCGATGATGCCGCCGCGGGCGAACAGCACGACCAGCACCAGCATCAGGCCCAGCCAGAAGAACCAATATTCCGGGTTGGCCGCCGCCAGCTGGTCGCGGACGATCATGAAGACCGCCGCACCGATGAAGGCGCCATAGAGATGCCCGGCCCCGCCCAGGATCAACATGATCAGCACCTCGGCCGAACGCTGGAAGCCCAGGACCTCGACCGACACGAACTCGGTGGTCTGGGTCAGCAGGGCGCCGGCCACACCGGCCAGGGCGGCGGACACGGTGTAGATCAGCGCGCTGTGCCGGCGCAGCGGCGCGCCGATGGCGGCCATCCGCCGGCCGTTCTCGCGCATGCCCTGCAAGGCCAGCCCGAAGGGGGAGGACACCAGCCGGCGGGCCAGCAGGAAGCCGGCGAAGGCCACAGCGAGGCTGTAGCCGAAAGCGGTCCGCCCCCACATGTCCATCGGGAACAGCCCGAATAGCGGGTCGAGGACGATGCCCTGCAGCCCGTCGTCGCCGCCGGTGACGGCGTAGCCCTTCACCGCCGCCTCGTGCAGCACCAGCGAGACGCCGAGCGTCACCATCAACAGTGCTATTCCGCGCACCCGGACGATGATGAAGCTGAGGGCCAAGCCGAGCAGCCCGGCCAGCG
>NZ_BADK01000720.1 GCF_000333595.1 Azospirillum sp. B506 | reverse complement strand
CCCTGTTTGAGAATCCCCAATACGACGCCACGGCTGCCGGACTCTCGGGCGGGTCCTGTCCCTGCCTGCGCCGGTCGGACCGGTCGTTGGCGTGGCGGGCTTCCAGCCGGATGCCGGCCGGCAACAGCCGACCGCCGAATCTTTCGCCGGATTCCTGAAAGACGACGAACGCACTCCACGGAAATTTAGAGCGCGTTTGCGGCAGGGACACCATCTGTGTGTCGATGACGGGACAGCGTGAAGGGGGCGCGTGGAACGCCGATGCCCCGGTTGCCGCGGGGATCGACAGGGCGGCCGTGGAGAAGACCATTGCCAGCGGTTTGGAAGACGGCGGTCCGATCGCTTTGGGAACTGGCCCGAACCGCCGGGCGGCCGCAGCCATGGCCGCCTTCGTGCGCAGCGGAATCCGTCCGCTCGCCGCCGTGCAGTGGCGGCCAGGGGGCGATCACCTGGTGTTGGCGAAGGATGATTCCGGGCGCCAATCCGCCTGCCGCCGCAAGATCGAGGCAGGACGGCGCGCGGGCGAGCTGTTCACCGCCCGCGCTCCCGATGGCGCCCCATGCGCAACCGCGCTTGTGCTGCGGTCGCTCGCCATCGAATGGCGTATCGCGGTGCGCATCGGCGGCTGATCTGCGACGGCCCCGATGGCATCAGCCGCCCTTGCCGGGATCCTTCACCGCGGTGACCTTGTCGAACTCGACGTTGAACAGCTCACCATCCTGCCTCTCGACCTTGCGGATGTAGATGTCCTGGACGATGTCGCGGGTGTCGGCGTCGATGGTGACCGGGCCGCGCGGACTGGTCCAGCTCATGCCCTTGGCGGCGGCGACGAAGCTGTCGCCATCGGCCTTGCCGCCGGTCTTCTTCAGCACCTCATAGACCAGATGCATGCCATCCCAGCCGCCGACCGACATGAAGTTGGGGCGCAGGCCGCCGTTCGCCTTGCGGAACGCCTCGACATAGGCCTTGTTCTCCGGCGAGGGGTGGGCGGCGGAATAGTAGTGCGCGGTGACCGTACCGATGGCGGCGTCGCCCATCGCCGGCAGGATGTCGTCGTCGGTGACGTCGCCCGTGGCGAGCAGCCGCACCCCGGCCTTGGCCAAGCCGCGCTCGGCGAATTCCTTCATGAAGGACGCTCCCTCGCCCGACGGCACGAAGGCGAAGATCGCATCGGGCGCGCTGTCCTTGGCGCGCTGCATGAAGGGACCATAGTCGGGATTCTTCAGCGGGATGCGGACGTCGCCGACCACCGTGCCGCCGGACGCGGCGAAGCGCTGCTTGAAGACGGTTTCCGCGTCGATGCCGGGGCCATAGTCGGTCACCATCGAGTACATCTTCGCGGCACCGTTCTTCGCCGCCCACTGGGCGATGGTCGCGGCCGACTGCGGCAGGGTGCCGGACGTGCGCAGGATGTAGGGCGACTTGGTGGTGATGACGGAAGAAGCCGCCGCCATGACGATCATCGGCGTCTTGGCCTGCTCCGACACCGGGGCGGCCGACAGCGCCAGCGGGGTCAGCCCGAAGCCGGCGAGGACCGATACCTTCTCCTTCACCACCAGCTCCTGGGCAAGGCGCTTGGTCATGTCGGGCGCCACGCCGGTGTCGTCCTTCACGATCACCTCCACCTTGCGGCCGGCGACGCTGTCGCCGTTGACCTGCTGGTAGAGCCTGACAGCCGCCTCGATCTGCTTGCCGGTCGAGGCGAAAGGGCCGGACATCGGCAGGATCAGACCGATCTTCACCGGGTCGGCCGCCAGGGAGGGCGCCCCGGCCAGCATCGTCCCGGCCGCCGCAGTCAGAGTCAGAGCCAAGGTCCGCTGAAACTCCATGGATGAAGTCTGGGTTCAGGAGAGTGTCGGGCTATGTTCGAGGGTGAATTCGCCGGCCTGGAGCTTGCGTCGCAGGATCTTGCCGACTGGCGATTTCGGGATTTCGTCGAGGAAGACGTACTCGCGCGGGCGCTTGAAGTTGGCGAGGCCGGAGGTGCGGCAATGGTCGTCGAGATCCGTCGCCTCGACGCCGCGGGCGCGCTTGACGAAAGCGACGACCCGCTGGCCCCAGCGCTCGTCGGGCAGGCCGGCGACCGCGACCTCCAGCACGCCGTCATGAAGAGACAGCACGCTTTCGATCTCGACGGGCGAAA
>NZ_BADK01000721.1 GCF_000333595.1 Azospirillum sp. B506 | reverse complement strand
CGCGAGAAGATCCCCGGCCTGGGTGAGGTCCCGCTGCATCCGGGTGCCTTGCGCCCAGCCGAGCAGCCCATGCGCTTCGCCGCAGTCCGAACCGCCGGGCAGCAGCAGCATGGCCGACGCCGTCGCCGGTTCACCGCGAACGCCGATGGTGGCATAGCGCACCTGCGACAAGGTGACGTCGCACCGCGGCCGTCCGATGTAGCCGGCGCGGTCGCCCAGCCCGGCTTCGATGGCGTCCCGCCGGTAGGTCGCCAGCGTCGCCATCTCCAGCACCACCCCGCGCGCCGGAGCGACGGCCGCCGGTCGGACAGCCTCCTCCGCCGTTACCGCCCCCGCCGCGCCGACGGCGGACAGGAGACACAGCAACCACAGCCCGGCGCGCGCACCCTTCGTCGGCGCGCGCATCAGCGGGTCGTCGCGCCGGCGACAAGACCGGCCGGTCCCGACTGACGCCATGCCCTGCCGTCGGCCGGCGCCAGATCACGGTGGAGTGCCGCCGCGATCTCCGCTGCGCGAACCGGCAGAACCGACAGCAGTGTGTCGCTCAGCCCATGGGTCTCCTCGCAGAAGCCCTGAATGAAGACCGGTGCCGTCAGTTTGGTATCGGCGCGGACGCGATAGTCGCGGTCCACCCGCAGGTCGCCCAGCAGGTCGCCCAGCGGCTCCAGCAGGCGACGGTGGGAGTTGCGCTCGTAGCCGGTCGCAAGAACCAGCGCGTCGTAACGGATGTCCTCAAGGGCGCCGTTGGACAGGTCGCGCAGGGTCAGCGTGATGCCGGCCTCGTCGGACACCACCGCCTCGATCTCCCGCCGGCAAAGGAAGCCGTGGCGCGGCACGCCGGAGACCTTCTGGCGGTAGAGAATGCCGTAGATGCGGTCGATCAGCTCGGCATCGACCACGGAATAGTTGGTGTTGTGATAGTCGCGGATCAGCCGCACCCGCTCCTCCTCCGGCAGGCCGAACATAACGTCGGTATAGGCCGGCGCGAAGATCTCGTTGACGAAGGGGGTGTCGTCGGCCGGCCGCAGGACGGCGGAGCGCAGGATCATGTCGGCCCGCACCGACGGGAAGCTGTCGTTGAGATCGATGAAGGCCTCGGCCGCGCTCTGCCCGCCGCCGATCAGGGCGATGCGCATCGGTGTCCCGGCGGCACAGGGCTGGGCGGCGATGCGCTGCACATAGTCGGAATGGTGGAAGACGCGGGGATCGTCCTTCAGCTTGGCGAACAGGGCGGGGATGCGCGGCGTTCCGCCGGTGCCCACCACCAGCGACCGGGTCCGGCGCACCCGTTCGATGCCGTCCGGCCCGCGGGTCACGACATCCAGCATGCCGATCGTACCGGAACGGTCGGCCACCGGCTCGACACGCAGAACCTCGGTGCCGTAGCGGCAGAGAGTGGAGAAATGGGACGCCACCCAACGGAGATAGTCGTTGAACTCCATCCGGCAGGGATAGAAGGTGCCGATGTTGATGAAGTCGATCAGCCGGCCCTTGCGGTGCAGATAATTCACGAAGCTGTAGGGGCTTTGCGGATTGCGCAGGGTCACCAGATCCTTCAGGAAGGAAATCTGCAGGTCGCTCTGCGCACCAGGGGCCG
>NZ_BADK01000722.1 GCF_000333595.1 Azospirillum sp. B506 | reverse complement strand
GCCATGCGTTTGGCCCAACGCGCGATAGGCGTCGGGATCGGCGCCGGCGGGATCCAGGCGGCCGATCCGCTCCCGCAACCCCCGCCGCGTCGGGCGATCCGGCGCCGGACATCGCCGTCCAGGCGGCAAGGTCGCGGGCCAGCCGCCGGTTGAGGATCCGGGCGATGCGCAGGCCGGCGGGCCGCTCCTCCGCCAGCAGGCGGTCGAGACGGGCCAAATCCTTACCGAGATCCTCCCTGGCCTCGCGCCAGCCGCCGGCCGGACGCAACTCATCGCCGCCGATGTGAAGCACGGCATCGAAACGGTAGCGGGTCAGCTCGTTGTCGGCCCGGCCACGGCGCAGGTCGGTGTCGATCCGCCCGATCGCCGGAATGCGCCGGCGGAGCGCCGGGAAGAAGCCGGGGGCGAACAGCAGCTCGCCGTCCTCGGCGATGGCGCGGCCGACGCGGGCGCGCAGCTGGGCCGGGCTGGCCTGGGCCTCGGCCCGCCACAGCGCGACCGAGGCGTGGAACAGCGGCTGGAGATGCAGCGGCCGCAGGTCGCCCAGGAAGATACGCCCGCCCGGCCGCAGAGACCGCGCAGCGCCTTCCAGCACGCGCAGCAGATAATCACCATCCGGGAAATACTGGACGACGGAGTTGATGACCACGGTGTCGTAGCCGCCCTCCTCCACTCCGCTGAAGTCGGTCGCCTCGCGCCGCGTCAGCCGGATATGGGCCAGTTCCGGCCGCCCGGCCGCCCAGGCGCCGAGATCGGCGATAGCCTGCGCCGAAAGGTCGGTTCCATGATAGACGGCGCAACGGGGCGCCAGCGCCTGGGTCAGCAGGCCGACACCGCAGCCAATCTCCAGCAGCCGTTGCGGCTTCAGCGCCAGGATGCGCAAGACGGTGGCGTCCAGCCATTCCCGCATCTGCGGCTCGGGGATCGGGCGGTCGTCGTAGCTGTCGTTCCAGCCGGTGAAGCTCGGCCCCGCCGCCGCCTCGGCGCGGGAATAGGTGCCGTCGAACACCGTGTTCCACTGTCCGACCAGATCGCCGCTCTGTTCCTCCGGCCGGTCGCGCAGGGCGGCCTCGTCGGCCACGGCATAGGCGACGAGCCGGCGGTCCCCCGCCCCGTCGCCGCGCAGCAGGACGGCGGCGTCGGCCACGGCGGGCTGGCGGCGGATCGCCGCCTCGATCTCGCCCGGCTCGATGCGGAAACCGCGCAGCTTGATCTGCTGGTCGGCGCGGCCGAGATACTCGACCCGGCCATCCGGCCAGCAGCGCGCGAGGTCGCCGCTGCGGTAGAGGCGCCCGCCCGGATCGCCGAAGTCACCACAGAAGGGATCGGCGACGAAACGCTCGGCGGTCAGGCCGGGACGGTTCAGATAGGCCCGCGCCAGCCCCGGGCCGCCGACATGGATCTCGCCGGCCACGCCGGGCGGCACCGGTTGCAGGTGGCGGTCGAGGAAGTACCAGCGCAGGTCGCCCAGCGGCATGCCGACCGGGGCGCCGGCCTCGCTCCGGGCCTCCGCCGCGCCGGGCGCGGGCAGGTCGGCAACGCTCAGCGGGCGATGGGTGACATGGACCGTCGTCTCGGTGATGCCGTACATGTTCACCAGCCGGGGGCGGACGTCGCCGAAGCGGTCGAACCAGCAACGCAGGCTCTCCATCTCCAGCGCCTCGCCGCCGAACACCACCAGCCGCAGCGACAGCGCATCCCGCGGCGCGGCCAGCGCCACCGGCACCAGTTGGCGGAAGGCGGAGGGCGTCTGGTTCAGCACCGTCACCCGCTCGTCCCGCAGCAGGGCGAAGCAGTCGGCCGGCGACCGGCTGGTGTAATAGGGCACCACCACCAGCCGCCCGCCATGCAGCAGGGCGCCGAAGATCTCCCAGACGGAGAAGTCGAAGGCGTAGGAGTGGAACAGCGCCCAGACGTCGTCGCCGTCGAAGCGCAGGTCGGGCGGGCAGGACTCGAACAGCCGCAGCACGTTGGCATGGGTGATCGCCACGCCCTTGGGCTGGCCGGTCGACCCCGATGTGTAAATGCAGTAGGCGAGCGATCCCGCCCGGCCCAGATCAGGCGGCGGCCCCTCTGGCGCTTCGGGTTCCTCGCCGACGCAGAGCGCCCGCACGCCCTCGGCCAGCGGCAGCGCGGCGCGCAGATGCGGCTGGGGAAGACCAGCCGAATGCCGCTTTCGGCTTGCATGTAGAGCAACCGGTCGCCCGGATAGAGGGGTCGAGCGGCAGATAGGCGCCGCCCGCCTTCAGGATGCCGAGCATGCCGACGATCAGGTCGCAGGAACGGTCGGCCGCCAGCCCAACCAGCCGGTCCGGCCCGACGCCGAGCGCGCGCAGATGCCACGCCAGCCGGTCGCTGCGACGGTCCAGCTCGCCATAGCTCAGGGTCACGCCGTCACAGGTCACGGCCGGCGCGTCGGGGGTCCGGCGCGCCTGTTCGGCGATGCGGGCATGCAGACCGGGAGCGTCGGCGGGCAGCGCCAAGGGCTGGGGAGCGGCGTTGCGGGCGGGATCGTTCCAGCCGGCGACCAGCGCCGCCGTCTCCGCCGCGTCCATCAGCGGCAGGCGGGCGACCGGCCGCGCCGGGTCGGCGACGATGCCGCGCAGCAGGGTCAGCCAGTGCCGCGCCATCCGCTCGACGGTTTCAGGCTCGAACAGCTCGCGGCTGTAGGTGAAGAAGGCGCCAAGATGGCCGGTCCCGTCCACCCCGACCCGCTCGGTGGTGTGCAGGATCAGGTCGAACTGGGTGGCGTATTGCAGGTGCTCGATGGCCTCGACCCGCAGGCCGGGAAGGCGGTCGAGACCGTCCAGCCGTTGCCATTGGTGGTCGTAGGCGGCCTGGAACAGCGGATGGTGGGCAAGGTCGCGCTGGGGTTGCAGCTCTTCCACCAGCCGGTCGAAGGGCAGATCCTGGTTCGCCTGGGCATCGAGCGCAGCCTCGTTGAGCCGGCCCAGCAGCGCGGCAAAGGCCGGATCGTCCGACAGGTCGGCGCGCAGCACCGCCATGTTGACGAAGAAGCCGATCAGCCTCTCGCTGTCCATGCTGCGGCGGTTGGCCAGCGTGCAGCCGATGCGGATGTCGTCCTGGCCGGAATAGCGGTGCAGCAGCGCCGCATAGCTGGCGAGCAGCAGGGTCGGCAGCGTCACGCCCATCCGCCGGGCGAGCCCACGCAGGCCAGCGGCGAGCCCGTCGTCAATGGCGCAGTGCAGCGCGGCACCGCGCTGGCTGCCGCCGGCGGAACGCGGGCGGTCGGTCGGCAGGTCGAGCAGCGGCTGGCGGTCGCCCAGCTTGGCGGTCCAGTGCGCGAGCTGGCGCGCCTCCTCCCCCGAGTCCAGCAGTTCGCGCTGCCAGCGGGCGACGTCGGCATACTGGACGGTCAGGGCCGGCAGGCCGGGTGACCTGCCCTCGCACTGGGCGGCATAGGCTTCGCCGAACTCGTCGAGCAGGACCGTCATCGACCAGCCATCGGCGATGGCGTGATGCAGGCTGACCTGCAAGTGATGGTCATCGTCGGCGCAGGCGATCAGTTGGACCCGCATCAGCGGACCTTCGGCCAGATCGAAGGGAACGCGGACCTCCTCCTCCAGCAGACGCCGCAGGGCGGCCTCGCGGTCCGTCCCGCCGGACGGATCGGCTTCGGACAGATCGGCATGACGGAGGAGGACGCGCAGCGCGCCGGCGGGGCGGACCACCTGCACCGGCCGGCCATCCTCCTCGCGGAAGACGGTGCGCAGGCTCTCGTGCCGCCCGACCAGCAGATCAACAGCGGCCTGGACGGCCTCGCGGTTCAGGGATCCGCGCAGGCGCACGCGCCCGGAGATGGTATAGCCGCACTCCAGCGGGTTGAGCTTCCAGGTGAACCACATGCGGGCCTGGGCCGCCGACGGTCCGGCGACCCGCTCCAGCGCCCCGGTCTGCGGAGCAGCCGCCCGGATGGTCGCGGGAACGGCATCGGACAGCCGGGCGGCGAACTCCGCCAGGGTGGGATGGCGGAACAGGTCGGCGACGTCGGCGGCCAGCCCGCAGCGCTCGCCCAGACGGGCGACGACCTGCACCACCGATACCGAGTTGCCGCCAAGCGCGAAGAAATGGGCGCCGCCATCGGCAATGGCGACGTTCAGCACCTCCGCCCAAACGGCGGCGACCACGCTCTCGCGCTCCGTCAGGGCGCGGACGGCAGGATTGGCTGCCGCAACGGGCGCTCCCCGGCGCTGGACATGCAAGGCCGGCAGGTCGCCGCTCTCCAGCAGGGACCGGCAGGCGGAGCGCTGGAGCTTGCCGCTGGAGGTCTTGGGCAGGGTGCCCGGCTCCAGTAGGGCGACCAGCAGCGGCGCCTCCTGGCAGGCGTCGGCCACGGCGGCAGCGATGGCGCCGCACAGCGCCTCCGGCGTCACCAGCTTCAGCACCGTCCGGCCGATCTCGGCGGCGATGCCGATGCCCTCACGGTCATCCCCCTCGACGGCGAAGGCGGCGACCCGCCCCTTGCGGACGACCTCGACCTCCTCCTCGACGCTGCGCTCCAGATCCTGTGGATAGATGTTCTGGCCGCGCACGATCAGCATGTCCTTGAGCCGGCCGGTGACGAACAGCTCGCCATCCTTCAGGAACCCCAGATCGCCGGTGCGCAGCCAGACGGCGCCGTCGCGCTCGACGAAGCCGCGGGCCGTCGCCTCCGCATTGCGCCAATAGCCGTCGGCGATGCTCGGTCCGCCGGCCCAGATCTCGCCGACCGTCCCCTCGCCGACCTCGGCACCGCTGGCGGGATCGACCAGCCGCACGGGATGGTCGGGCTGCGGGTGGCCGCAGCCGACCAGCACCGTCGCCGCCGATCCGTCCGTAGGCGGCAGCGCCCGGTTGGCGGCCAGCGCCGGCCCGTCGAACGGCGCCAGCGTGATGCCCCGCCCGCGCCGGCCGCCGGTGACGAACAGCGTCGCCTCGGCCAGCCCGTAACAGGCGAAGAAGGAGCGGCTGTCGAAGCCGACCGGGGCGAAGCGCTCGGCGAAGCGGGCGAGCGTATCGGGCCGGATCGGCTCGGAGCCTGAAAAGGCCAGACGCCAGGACCGCAGATCGAGCCCGTCCAGCCCGCCGTCGAGGATGCGCTCGCAGCACAGACGGAAGGCGAAGTCCGGCCCGCCGCTGATGGTGCCGCCGTAACGGCCGATCGCCTCCAGCCAGCGCCGGGGGCGCTCCAGGAAATAGCGCGGCGACATCAACACGCAGGGAATGCCGCTGTGGATCGGCTGGAGCAGCCCGCCGATCAGCCCCATGTCATGGAACAGCGGCAGCCAGCTGACGATGCAGTCGTCGGCGCCGATTCCGAAGCCGTGGCGGATCAGCCTTTCGTTGGCGACGAGATTGCCGTGGCTGACCCGCACCCCCTTGGGCGCCGAGGTCGAACCGGAGGTGTATTGCAGGAAAGCGATGTCCCCGCCCGCCAGCGGCGGCATCGTCCAGCCTTCGGCGAGCCCGCCATCCACCCTGTCCACCGCCAGCAGTTCCGGCATGTGGCCGCCGGCCATGCTCCGCCCGGCGTCCCGCAGCGTGTCGAGCAGGCTGGAGTCGGTCAGGATGAACTGCGGCCGCGCGTCGGCGAGGATGCCCTGGATGCGGGCCAGATGCTGCGGCCGGATCGATTCCGGCGGATAGGCCGGCACGGCGATGACCCCGGCATAGAGGCAGCCGAAGAAGGCGGCGACATAATCCGGGCCGCTCGGCAGCAGCAGGACGGCGCGGTCGCCCAGCCCGGCCCGCTCGCGCAAGCGGACGGCAATGGCGCGGGCGCGGCGGTCCAACGCGGCATAGCTCAGCGGGTCATCCGTCCCCTCGGCGATGAAGCGCAGGGCGATGCCGTCGGGCGTCTCCGCGGCCCGTCCGAGCAGCGTGCCGACCAGCGTTTCGGCAGGGGCGCGTGCAGGCCGAACCGTCGAAAGGGAAGCGGCATCGGAACGGTTGTCCATGGGAGTCACCTGTGCAGGCAGAAGGGCACGCCCCCGGAAGGCGGGGGGCGGAATGGTCGCGGGTGAAAAAGGCCGGACTGTGCGCCGGCGGCGGTCAGTCGGCGGAGTGGGGTTCGGCCATGGCAACCACCACCTTGCGCGGCCCGCTGAAGGGCGTGCGGGCATGGGCGGCCAGCATGTTGTCGAGCATCATCACGTCGCCGGTTTCCCACGGGAACAACACCGTCTCCTCGGCCAGGACCGCGCGGATGGCGGCGAGGTCGGCCGGATCGATGGGGCCGCCGTCGGCATGATGGACGTTGCGCGGCAGATCCTCCTCGTCGAGGATGTCGAGCAGCGCCGACCGCGCCTCCTCCGGCAGGTTGGAGACGTGGAAGAGATGGGCCTGGTTGAACCACACCGCCTCGCCCGTCACCGGATGACGGGCGGTCGCCTGGCAGATCTGGCGGGTGCGCAGCTCGCCATCCTCCTTCCAGTCGCAGAGGATGCGGTGGTCGCGGCAATAGGCCTCCACCGCCGCCCGGTCTTCCGTGTTGAAGACCTTCTGCCACGGTACGTCCAGCCCGTTGCCGTAATTGCGGACATACATCAGGCCGCGCCGCTCGAAGCGCTCGCGGATGTCGGCCGGAATCTTCCGGTAGATCGCCCGGCTGTCGGCGATCGGCGTCTCGCCGCCAACCGCTGCGGCCTGGACGCAGCAGAACCAGATGCGCATCGGCCAGTCGCGGGTGTAGGCCTGCTCATTGTGCAGCGGGATGTGCTGGTCGGCCGGATATTCGGTCGAGGTGTAGACACCCGAGGTCACGTTGGTCCGCGGGGTCGAGCCGAACTCGTAGCTCAGCAGCGGATGGCCGAAGGCGGCGGCGAAGGCGCGGAATCGCTCGACGGAAGGCGCCCCCGAGGATCCCGCCGACCCCAACGCGAAGCCCCGGAACAGGATGCCGGCGCAGCGCGGCAGCCAGTCGCGCACCAGCGGCTCCAGCTCGGCGAAGGCGTCGAGCAGATCCAGCCGCGGATCGCGCGCCCGCACCAGCAACGGCAGCCCGCCGCGCGCCTGGGGAAAGTCTTCGATCGTGAAACTACGCTCGGCCATGGGACCCTCATGAAATCAGGCGGTCGCAGCGATGCCCCGGCTGCCGTCCGCCGGCCGGTCCAGCCATGCCGCCAGCCGGTCAAGGAGCGGGCGCTCGTGGGCGCGCAGGAAGAAATGGTCGCCGTCGAACATCTCCAGGGTGAAATCGCCCCGCGTCTCCGCAGACCACGCCCGCAGCCGGTCGGCGGCGATATCGTCGCGCGTGCCGCCGAACGCCCGGATCGGACAGTCGAGCGGCGGGCGCGGGCGGTAGCCGTAGCGGCCGCACAGCAGGAAGTCGGCGCGCAGGACCGGCAGGGCCATGTCCAGCAGCTCGCGGTTGCCGAACACCTCGTCGGCGGTGCCGCTGAGACGCCGCATCTCGGCGATCAGCCCGTCATCGTCCAGCGGTTCGGCCCAGCGTCCATCCTCGCGCCGGCTGGGCGCCGCGGCGGCGGAGGCGAAGAGGATCCGAGGCTCCCCCAAACCGCGCCCGCGCAGCGCATGGGCCAGCTCGAAGGCGAGCAGGCCGCCCAGGCTATGGCCGAACAGGGCGAAGGGGCCGCGCGCCTGCGGCGCCAGCTCTTCCGCCAGTTCGGCCGCCAGCGCGGTCAGGTCGGTCCTGGGCGGCTCATCCATCCGCCGGCCCCGGCCCGGCAGCTCCACCGGCACCACGTCCAGCCAGGACGGGACGAGGCGCCGCCAGCGCGCATAGATCATCGCGCTGGCGCCGGAATAGGGCAGGCAGAACAGCCTCATCGCGCGGCGGCTTCGTCCATCTGGCGGCGCAGGCTGAGCGGCCGCATGTCGGTCCACACCTGCTCGATATAGGCGAGGCAGTCGGCCTTGGGGCCGCTCTTGCCCACCTCGCGCCAGCCGGCCGGAACCGCCTTGTAGTCCGGCCAGATGGAATATTGTTCCTCGTGGTTGACCAGCACCTTGAAGGTGATGTCCTCGCGGTCGAACGCCATCGCTGTCCTCGTCGTCTGTCGGAAGTGACGGCATCGGGTCCGGCCGCTCATGCGGCCCGCGCCGGGCACCGTCCTGCCCTAATGGACGAAGCAGCGCGGGGAATCGTTAGGGGGATTTTGCGATTCCCTCGCAACAACCGCCCGACACCCCGGCGGAAGATCTGTCAGCAAACCAGTGCCACCGGCTCCCCGGAGTCCGGATGCGGGATCACCGCCATCGGCAGGCCGTAGATGGCGCCCAGCCGGGCCGGCGTCATGATCTGGTCCGGGGTGCCGCGGTCGATCAGCCGTCCGCCATGCAGGGCGACGATGTCGTCGCAGAAGCGGGCGGCCATGTTCACATCGTGCAGCACGGGGATCACCCCGATGCCGCGCTCCCGCGACAGGCGGGGGACCAAGGCCAGCACCTCGACCTGATGGGCGACGTCAAGCGCCGAGATCGGCTCGTCCAGCAACAGGCAGCCGCATCCTGGGCGATCAGCATGGCGAGCCACACCCGTTGGCGCTCGCCGCCCGACAGGCTGTCGACCAGACGCCGGGCAAAGCGCGCGGTGTCGGTCAGCTCCAGCGCCTCCTCGACCTTGTGGGCGTCCTCCGCCCTGAAGCTGCCGAGCGCGCCATGCCAAGGGTAGCGGCCGAGCGCCACCAGCTCCCGCACGAGAAGGCCGGAGGCGGGTGGCATGTGCTGCGGCAGGTAGCCGATCCGGCGGGCAAGCGCCCGCTGTTTCCAGCGCTCCAACGGCTGGCCCTCGAACAGCACCCGCCCGCCGCTGGGCGGCTGCTGGCGGGCGAGGATCTTCAGCAGGGTCGATTTGCCGGAGCCGTTGTGGCCGATCAGCGCCGTCACCCGGCGGGGAAACAGGTCGCAGGACGGCAGGTCGAGCAGGAGGCGGCCCGGCAGGGCGAAGCGCACCCCGTCGATCCGGAACATCGGCCCGGTCGAAGGATCGGCTGGAGCGGTCATGCGGAAGTCCTGCGGTCTGATGAAGCGTCCGGCGGGGTGCGCCGCCAATAGGCGACGGTCAGCAGGCGGTCGCGGTCGATGCCGCGCCCGCGCAGATGGTCGCGCAGGCTGGCGAGATCGTCGAACTCGCAGGCGACCCAGGCGAACAGGTCGGACGGGAGCGGGAGCGGCAGCGCCCGCACCGCCTCCACCAGGGGCCGCGCCGTCCCGCCGCCCCGGCGGTGCAGCCAGCGGACGGCGACACCGGCGGGGGGCCGGAGCGGCAGCTCGTCGGCCTCGTCCTCGACCTCGATCAGGGCGATGCCGCGGGCGTCAGCCGGCAGCTCCTCCAGGATTCGGGCGATGGCGGGAAGGGCAGTCTCGTCGCCGGCCAGCAGATGCCAGGGCGCCGGGCGAATACCGAGACCACAGGGGCCGGACATGCCGCAGAGGTCGCCGGGACGCGCCCGCCGGGCGAAACCGGCGCCGGGCGCGCCATCGGCACCGCCGTGATCGGGATGGAGAACGAAATCGATGTCGAGGTCGCCCGCCTCGGCGTCGATGCGGCGCAGGGTGTAATAGCGGACCGCCGGCCGGCGCTGCGGATCCGGCCAGACCGGCCGCCCGTCGGGGCCGGGACGCGGCCAGGACGGCGAGGCCTCCTTATCCGGCGGAATATAGAGGCGGACATGCAGGTTGTCCGGCGTGGCGAAGCGCCCGAGGTCGCGGCCCTGGAAGGTGACGCGGCGCAGGCGCGGCGTCAGATCCCGGACGGCCGTGACCCGGATCTCGCGGAAATCGGCGAAGAGGGGGCCGGTCTCGACATCGCCGGCCCAGACGATGGACAGATCCTCCCCCAGCAGGCCGGCAAGCTGTTCGCTGACCGAGGCGCGCAGCCGCTCCAACAGACCGCGGTCGTCCGCCTCCGCCCGCAGATGCAGGGCGTCGCCCCCCACGGTCAGGGCCAGCCGACCGAACGGGCCGCTCGCCGCCAGGGTTTCACCCTCGCGGGTGAAGGTCAGGCCATAGGGCTCGGCGGCGGCGACCAGCCGGCCGGCGGCAGCGGCGGGCTGGTCGTGGGGGATCGCGGTATCGCAGGAGAAGCGGGGCATCAGCGCCGTCCCAGCAGCCAGAGAAGGAAGGGTCCGCCGATCACCGAGGCGAGCAGCCCGGCCGGGACCTGATAGGGGAAGATCACGCCGCGCCCGAGCCAGTCGGCCAGCAGCATGACCAGCCCGCCGAGCATGGCGGAGCCGGCGAGATGGGCCGCCGCCCGCTGCAATCCGAGCATGCGGGCCAGATGCGGCCCCATCAACCCGACGAAGCTCAACGGTCCGACGATCAGCGTCGCCGCCGCGGTCAGCAGGGCCGACAGGCTGAACAGCGCGATCCGGCTCAAGGACGGGCTGACACCCAGCGCCGCAGCCACCCCGCCGCCGAGCGGCAGCAGGTCGAGCCAGCGGGCGATGAAGGGGATGGCCGCCCCGGCGAGCAGGGCCAGGGCCAGCGCCGCCAGCCCGTCGGTCCAGCCGACCATGTAGGTCGATCCCGAAAGCCAGGTCACCAGCGTCTGAAGGCGCGGATCCTGCCCGGCCATCAACACGGCGACGACGACACCGGAAATCGAACTGGTGGCGACGCCGGCCAGCAGCAACCGGTCGGGGGAGAAGCCGTCCTTGCGGCCGAGCGCCAGCATCGCCGCCAGCACCGCGACCGCCCCCGCCCCGCCGGCCGCGATCTGCGCGCCACGCTCGGGCGCGTCGGCCGAGAACATCAGCACGATCACGCCGAGGATCGCGCCGGAGGAAACGCCGAGAATCTCCGGCGCCGCCAGCGGGTTGCCGGTCATCCGTTGCAGCACGGCGCCGGCCACCGCCAGCATCGCACCGCCCGACAGGGCCGCCAGCGCCCGCGGCAGGCGCCAGGGTTCCAGCGCGGCGAAATCGGCACCGACGCTCCAGCTCCAGCCGTCCGGGCCTGGACCCAGCGCGACCGCCGCCCAAAGGAGCAGCGGCAGCAGCAGGGCGACACCGGCAAGGACAAGGCCCGGCCGGGACGCCCGCGGCGGCGGCGGTGTCGTGGTCAGAACCGGGGGGGCGGAACTGCGCAGCCGCGGCAGCAGCCACAGCAGCATCGGCACGCCCAGCACCGCGGTGACGGCCCCGGTCGGCAGCTCGCGGTAGGTGACCGGCGCCATCAGCACCAGGGCGTCGGTCGCCCACAGCAAGGCGGCTCCACACAGGGGCGCCCACAGCATCCGCTGCCCCAGCCGGCGGGCACCGGCCATGCCGACGATGGTCGGGGCGGCCAGACCGACGAAACTGACCACGCCGACGGCGGCAACGGTCAGGGCGGCAAGCATCACGGCGATTGCCAGCCCGGCGAGACGGGCGCCCGCCACCGACAGGCCCAGGCTGCGCGCCCCACCCTCCCCCAGGCCCAGCAGGGTCAGCGGGCGCAGCACCAGCAAGGCGGCGACCGCCAGCACCGCCAGCCTGGGCGTCAGGAAGGCGGCCATGCTCCAATCCTGCTGGTCGAGGAAGCCGGCCCCCCACAGGAACAGGCCGATCAGCAGATCGTGGTTGAACAGCACCATCACGCCGCTGACCGAACCGGCATAGAGACTGAGGACGAGGCCGGCAAGGATGACGGTGACCGGCGACAGCCCCTTGCGCCAGGACAGCGCCAGCAGGGCCGCCGCCGACAGCCCGGCGCCGGCCAGCGCGACCCACTCCCGCCCCAGCGCCAGCGCCTCGGGAATCCAGAGGGTGGCGACGGCGAGCGACAGGTGCGCGCCGGCGGCGATGCCAAGGGTGGCCGGCTCGGCCAGCGGATTGCGCAGAACCTGCTGGAGGATGGTGCCGGCCAGCCCCAGCGCCGCCCCGACCAGCAGGGCAACGGCGAAACGGGGAAACAGCACGTAATGGGCGGCGAGCTGGTCGAGACGCGCCGGATCGGGATCGACCAGCGCCCGCCACCACAGATCCGCCGGCAGCTGGCTGTCGAGCACCAGGAGAGAGGCCAGCCCGGCCAGCAGGAACAGGCCGGCCACCGGCCATGCCGGTCCGAAGCGGCGGGCGGACGGGGGCGGCATCGCGGTGTCAGCCATGGCTTTGCGGAAGCCTTTCGCCAAGCAGGCGGACGAAGCGCTCGGCCGTCGGGACGCCGCCATAGAACAGGATGGGCGGCAGGATGGTGACGCGGCCCTCGCGCAGGAAGGGCAGCCCGGCGAACAGCGGCAAGGCGGCCAGCGCGTCCAGCGCCCGCTGGCCTTCGCTGCCGATGTTGACCAGCCCGGCGTCGGGGCGCCCGGTCAGCCGGTCCATGGTCACGGTGGCATGGCCGTAGGGACCGCTGGGACCGGTCCAGGCGTTTTCGATTCCCAGCCGGTCGAGGAGATCCTGATACAGGCTGTTGCGCCCGTGGATGAGGACGCGGCGCCCGTCGAGGACGCTGAGAATATAGAGTGGTCGCAAGGCCACGCCGGACAGCCGCGCCCGCGCCTCGTCCAGCGCCCGGTCGAGCCGGGCGAGCGCCAGCTCCGCCGCCGCCGGCACCCCCAGCTCGCCGGCCAGCCGACGCAGGGAGGCGACGGCGAAGGCGAGCTGACCGCGTCTTCCCTCTCCCTGCCCTTCCCCGGTTCCCGTATCGAAGGATTGATAGAGGGTCAGCGGTGCGATCCGCTCCAGCCGGCCGCGCACCGCCGACAGCATGCCGTCGCTGACGAAGCGCGCCGGGGCCAGCCGGTCGAGCAGTTCCAGATTCGGTTCCGCCCGGGCGCCGATGTCCGGAACGTCCGAAGGGACCGCCGGCTCGATCACGGAGCGGCGGTAGCGGTCGATCTCCGGCACGCCATACGGGACGATGCCCAACGACAACAGGGCCTGCGCGCTGGTCCAATCGAGCGCGCAGACCCCACCTGTCTCCCCACCTGTCACTCCGGCCAGCGCCGTCCGCGTGCCGCCGGCCAGGAGGCCGAACGGCAGCGCGGAGGCGATGCGGAGGAACCGGCGCCGGTCGAGGGCGCCGGCCATGTCGGGCATCGGCCGCAACGGTCGCGCCTTACCAGCTGTACTTCAGCGTCGCCAGGACCTGGCGGCGGTTGCCGTACAGCACGGTGTTGTCATAGAAGCCCGCCGAGTAATATTTCTTGTCGGTCAGGTTGCTGACATTGAGCGCGACGCTGGCGCCCTGCAGTTCGGACCGCAGCGCCCCCAGATCGTAGCGGACCGCGGCGTCGACCAGCGTGTAGGAGGGAATCGTCTCGGTGTTGGCCGTATTCTTGGCCGTACCGACATAGCGCGCGCCGGCACCGAGGCCGAGGCCGGTGAGCGGACCCGACTTGACGGTGTAGTCGCCCCAGGCGGACGCCATGTGGCGCGGGATGCCCTTCGGACGCAGCCCGACCGAGCTGGTGGTGGAACCGACGGCGGGGTTGTCCTTGGTGATCTCGGCATCGACGAAGGCGTAGGAGGCGATCAGGCTGAACTCCTCCGTCAGCTCCATCTTGCCTTCGAGTTCGATGCCGCGGCTGCGGATCTCGCCGTCCTGAACGGAGAAGCCGCTGTAGGTCGGATCGTTGGTCACCACATTCTGCTGGGTGATGTGGTAGAGCGAGGCCGAGATGAAGCTGTTCCAGCCATTCGGCTGATACTTCACGCCCACCTCGTACTGGGTGCCGGTGGTCGGCTTGAAGGTGCCGCCGCCACGCTCCGGCGCATAGGTGCCGGTGGTCGGCTGGAACGAGGTCGCATAGCTGGCATAGGGCGCGATGCCGTTGTCGAAGACATAGCCCAGACCGACACGGCCGGTGAAATGATGGTCGCGCGCGGTCTGCGAGCTGCTGGACAGGTTGTCCGTCTCCTTGTCGGTCACCCAGTCCTGGCGGCCGCTGAGGGTCAGGATCCAATTGTCGTAGCGCAGCTGGTCCTGCAGGTAGGCGCCGATCTGGCTCAGGTTGCTCTTGCCGTCGACCCAGGGGTTGCCATAGAGGAAGTCGGTCCCGGGATAGCTCGGGTTGAGGACGTCGATCACCAGCTCGTTCAGCGAGTTGCGCCGCGTCTCCCGACCGATGTAATAGCCATAGTCGACGCCGGCCAGGATGGTGTGCGACACGGCACCGGTCTGCAGCTTGCCCTGGACGTTGCTGTCGAGCAGATAGGTCTCGGTGGTCTTCGGACGGTCCTGCACCCCGACCGGATAATAGCGGCCGTCCACCAGCTCCACCGGCCAGGCGGTGCTGAAGGCGCTGACGAAGTTGACCTTCGAATGCATGTAGCGGGCATTCTGGTGGAAGGTCCAGTTCGGGCTGATCTCATGCTCCAGCTCATAGCCGACGCTGGTGTTCTGCACCTTCCAATCGGAATAGCCGGGAATGCCGAAGAACAGATCGGTGCCGATCTGGCCCATCGCATCGCGGGGAATGCTCTGTTCCGCCCCGCTCATCTTCAGCTTCTGATAGCTGCCGAGCAGGGTCATCTTGGTCTTGTCGGTCGGCTTGAAGGTCACGGCCGGCGCGATGTAGAGGCGGTCGTCGGGCGCATGGTCGACCTGGGTGTCGGACATGCGGCCGAGGCCGGTCAGGCGGTACAGAACCTTGCCGTCGCCATCCACCGGCCCGCCGAAATCGAAGGCGGCCTGACGGCGGTCGAAGCTGCCGGTCTGCAGCTCGATCTCGTGCAACGGCTTGTCGGTCGGCCGCTTGGTGGTCAGATTGACCACGCCGCCGGGCGAAGTCTGGCCGAACAGGACCGACGACGGGCCCTTCACGACATCGACGCGCTCCAGCCCGTAGGGTTCGAAATTGGTGTCGTAGTTGTTGAAGCCCGCCCGCAGGCCGTCACGGTAGATGCCGAACAGGTTGAAGTCGCGGAAGCCGCGCATCGAGAAATCCGGGGCGCCGGGGCCGCCGGGATAATCGACCACCGCAATGCCGGGCGAATAAGCAACGGCGCCGGCAAAGTCCTGCACCGCGCGCTGGTCCAGCTCCTTGCGGGTGACGACGGAAATCGTCTGGGGGATTTCGACCAGCGGCGTCTCGACCTTGGTGCCGACCGCGCTGCGGGTCGCGACATTGCCTTCGGTGCCGCCGACGACGCCCTGCACGGAAATCGGCCCGAGCACCATGCTGTTGCCGCCGGTGGCCTGGGTGCCGCCGGTGGCTTGAGTGCCGCCGGTGGCTTGAGTACCGCCGGTCTGGCCGCCGGTCGTCGCCTGTTGCGCCAGACCGGCCGGCTGGTTCGCCATCAGCGCCAGACCGGCCATCGTCGTCGCCAGCAGGAAGCCCCTCAGACGCCCGCGCTTGCCCGACACCACACGACCGGCCGTCCCAACCTCGATCTCCATCTCCACTCCCCCACACTGAAGCTCTGTCCGACGGGGTTCCGCTTCCGGCGAAATCCGTCTCCCGGCTCTAAGACGAAGGGGGTAGGCGGAAATTAAGGGGATTCTTTCATATGTACGAATTTTTCGTGCGCGCCCGTGTCGCATGACGGCGCCGACAGGCCGGGACAGCGGTCGAAGAAGTCCCGGCGGTCGAGCAGCATCAGGGCGGCGCGCTTGTGCGGAAAATCGAAATCCCGCTCGCGCAGGAAACCCAGGGACTGCATGTGGCCGATCATGCGGGCGTTGTCGGCCCTCGGTTCCGACACCACGCGGCCGGTGCGGGCGTCGGACAGGAACAGCCAATGGACCAGCGCCGAAAGCCACGAGCGGACTTTGTGCGGTCCGCGGTGATGCTCCTCGCCCACCAGCATATGGATGCCGCGGTCGTGATCGCCCGGCGTGCAGAAGGGGGCGATGCGGTCCTCCTTCGCCCAATAGGCCTCGAAATAGGCGAAGGGTTCGTCGTCGAAGCAGCCGATCAGCGTCTGGACATGCGGGTCCTCCGCCAGCCCCTCCAGATAGGCGCGATGTTTGAGGAGGTCGCCGCCCTCCTGCCAGAACTCCAGCACCCGCGGGCTGTTCTGCCAGCGGTTGAAGCGCTCCAGATCGGTGTCGATGTCGAGACTGCGCAGCGAAATCCACTGCCCGAGCGCCGGATCGAACCGGCGGTACAGCTCGCCGACCGGCTTGGGCGGCCGATGGAGACCGCTTCCGTCACCGCGCGCGAGGACCGGAAAGCCGCCGGTGCCGGGGCTGCGCAGCCAAGGTGCGGGCAACTGCCAGAAGGCGTCGCGACGGCACAGCGCGCCGCCCACCCCATCGGCGAGCAGCAGGCCGGACCGCAACGCCGCCTGATCGGGCGCGATGCCACGCCAGACCAGGAGACGGCCCACCGGATCGCTGGCCAAATCGCTGCCGAACAGCGCGCAGGCCACAGTCCAGGCGGCCTCCGCCGACAGGGGAAGGGGGCGGTCCCCCACGGGACCATCAGGATGAAGGGCGATGCCGCCCTCAACCGGCTCGCACAGGACGGACAGCAGCGGAACGCCGTCCATGGCAAGGCGCAGGCGGCCGGGCCGGACCTCGGCGGTCAGCCGGCGGCCGTCGGGCAAAGGCAGGATACGGGATGACATCATGATGGCGCTTTCCTGTTGCTGGCATCCGCTGCCGCTTCCTCAGCGGAGGAGAGCGAGCAGCCGGTCGCGGGTCGCCCCGAAGCACAGATAGACGGCGGCGCTGGTGTGGACCGATACCCCGTCCAGATCGGGCGGAATGCGGTCGTCCATGTCCAGCAACTCGACCGCCGCCCCGCGGGCGGCGAAGCTCCGCCGGGCGGCGGCGGCGTTGGCGAAGGGGACGACGGCATCGCGGCCGGCGCCGCACAGGACCATCGGCGCGCGCGGCGTCCAGTCCAGCAGGTCGTTGCGGGAGAGAGCCTGCCGGAACGGGGCGCGCGGATCGTCGAAGGCCCGTGTGAAGCCGTCCTGACGCAGCCGCCCGATCTCGGCGCCCGGCGGCAGCGCTCCTTGCCGAAGCAGATCGAAGATGTCGCGGGAACCGGGCATCAGCCCCTCGACGGTGGCGTCGAAGGGCGGCCGGAACACCTCGGCGGGCGAGGCGTAGATGTCGCCGTAAACGCGCTGCATCGCCACGACGGTGTAGGCGAACAGCGCGGTCGCCAGACCGTTCGGTCCCGCCGGTCCGGTTCCCGACCAGCCGTCGACGAAGGTCCGCTCCAGCGCATAGGGGCCGGACATTGGCGCCGTCCCCGCCAGGGCGAACTCGGCGGCGTGGTCGCGCTCGATGGTGCGCTGTGCCGCCATGGCGGCATGGCCGCCCTGGGAATAGCCGGCCAGCAGCACCTTCCCCGACAGAGGGGTTCCCACCTCCGCCGCCGCGCCGCGTGCGGCACGCAGCGCATCGACGATGGCGGACGCCTCGCTCTCGGCATGCAGTACGGATGAAC
>NZ_BADK01000723.1 GCF_000333595.1 Azospirillum sp. B506 | reverse complement strand
ACAGGAAGTCGCCGGCAGCGATGAAGGTGAGGACGACCAGAACCCACACCAGCAGCCGGTGGGCCAGCCCGTCCATCTGCAACAGCATGGAAACGATGTCGATGCCGATATAGGCCTCGATGCCGCCGAACATCGGCACCAGCGCCATATAGGCGACGCCGCCGACCACACCCAGCTTGACGATGCTCTTCAGCAGCTCGACGCCCTGGTTGGCCTTGAACATGTTCATCAGGCCGGGCAGCGGGTTCAGCTTGCCGAACTTCGGGGAGATCAGTTCCCAGGAGACGTGGAAGCCGGTCTGACCGATGGTGGACAGCACGCCGGCCACGACGAACAGCAGGATGGGCAGCCACAGCGCCCACATGGTGTCTCTCATGACGCGGAACAGCAGGGCGCCAACCCCGGCCCGGTCGAAGGTGATGCTGTCCAGATTTTCGAAATAATAGTTCAGGCGGAAGACCAACCCCTTCATCGTGCCGGGCAGGATCGAGACCAGAACCACCAGCATCGCCGCGACCATCAACCAGTTCGCGGCCTCGCGGGTCATCGCGAACTGGCCCTGTTTATGGGCCTCGTCGAGTTTTTTGCCTGTCGGGTCTTCTGTTTTGGAGGATTCGTCCGCCTCTTCCGACACCGGCGCCCTCCCTTACAGCGGCTTCAGGAATTCGATGAAGGTCGATTCGAAGCGCGACAGCCAGAACAGCATCATCGCCCCCAGCGTCAGCGCGAACATGAACAGCCCCAGCAGCACCTGGACCGAGGTGAACAGCTGGAACACCTGCACCTGCGGCGCCAGCTTGTTCAGCAGCCCGAGCGCCAACGCGAACAGGATGCCGGTGATCAGGAAGGGGGCGGACATCTGCACCCCCATCATGAAGGATTTCGACACCAGTTGCCCGATCACATTCGCCATGTCGTCGATCGGGATCGCCGCCCCCGGCGTGAAGGTTGAATAGCTGTCCACCACCGCCATGATCAGCAGATGGTGCAGGTCGGTGGCGAACAGCAGAAGCAGCCCCAGCCAGCCCATCAGCGAACCGGGCAGCGAGCCGGCGGTCGCCAGCGCCGGGTTGAAGATCTGCGCGTTGGCCAAGCCGCTCTGCAGGCTGATGATGGTGCCGGCCACCTCCAGCGCCCCCATCAGCAGCCGGGCGATGGTGCCCATGAAGATGCCGATGGTCATCTCGCCGGCGGCCAGAACCAGAAGTTGGAACGGATTGCCCGGCATCGGCGGCAGCATCGGCCGGATCGTCGGCGCCACCAACGTGCTGACCGCCAGCGCGAACAGCAGCCGTGCACGGGTGGGAACGAAGGCGTCGCCGATGGTCGGCATCACGCTGAAAGCAGTGCCGACCCTCAGGAAGACCAACATCCAGACGAAGATCTGCTCGCCCAGAAGCTGCTGCAGGACGCTCATTGGCCTGCCGCGGCGGCGGTGGGGGCCGGCGGAGGCGTCACGCCGGTACCGGGCGTGAAGGGCGCACCGCCATTGTCGGTGCCACCGACACCGATGGCGACGATGCGGTCGGCGACCTCATGCTCGAAGAACTCGGTCAGCTTGCCCAGCATGAAGGGCATCAGCAG
>NZ_BADK01000724.1 GCF_000333595.1 Azospirillum sp. B506 | reverse complement strand
TGAGATCCCAGGCAGTTCGACTTGGAATCGAGCCGGTCAGCTTGCGCAGCGCCTGGCTCATCAGGCGGGCGTGCAGGCCGACATGGCTGTCGCCCATCTCGCCTTCCAGCTCGGCGCGCGGCACAAGGGCGGCAACCGAGTCGACCACCAGCACGTCGATGGCGCCGGAGCGCACCAGCGTGTCGGCGATCTCCAGCGCCTGCTCGCCGGCATCCGGCTGGGAGATCAGCAGTTCGTCGATGTTGACGCCCAGCTTGCGGGCATAGGACGGATCGAGCGCATGCTCGGCATCGACGAAGGCACAGGTGCCGCCGGACTTCTGGGCCTGGGCGATGGCGTGCAGCGCCAGCGTGGTCTTGCCCGAGCTTTCCGGCCCGTAGATTTCGATGATGCGGCCCTTGGGCAGACCGCCGATGCCCAGCGCGATGTCGAGTCCCAGCGAGCCGGTGGAAATCACCTCCGTCTCGACCAGGTTCTCCTTGGCACCGAGCTTCATGATCGAGCCCTTGCCGAACGCACGTTCGATCTGGCTCAGGGCGGCATCGAGCGCCTTCTGCTTGTCCATGGAATCCTTCTCGACCAAACGAAGCTGTGCGGACGACATGCCCGGTACCCCTCTCTTAGAACACACGGTCGGCGCTCTTGCAACGAGGCTGAATGTACTCTCTTCGTTCTCATTTGCAAGTGCTGACGTTGCCTGTGCGTTCCTATTTTCCGAAGCGTCTCCGGGCTGGTTGCTGCGAACGGATGCGCTCCTCTCCTTTCACCCTCACCGACCGTCGCGGATGACCTCCTTCACCTTGGACGCCAGCTGCTTCAGCGAGAAGGGCTTGGGCAGGAAATGGGCGACCTCGACACCATCGATCTCGCCCAGCCGGTCCTCGGCATAGCCGGATATGAAGATCACCCGCATCTCGGGACGCAGTTGGCGGACATGGCGGGCCAAGGTCGGTCCGTCCATCTGCGGCATCACCACGTCGGTGATCAGCAGGTCGATGGAGGCACCATTGGTCTCGATCTGCTGCAAGGCCGCCTCGCCATTCTTGGCCTCCAGCACCTGATAGCCCTTGTTGCGCAGGGCGCGGGCTGAGAAGACGCGCACGGCGTCCTCATCCTCCACCAGCAGGATGGTGCCGCTGCCGGTCAGGTCGCTGCCGCGGCGCTCGCGCGGTTCCGCCGTATCGACCGGGCGGAGTTCGCCCTGGTGATGGGGGAGCAGGATGGTGAAGGTCGTCCCCTCCCCCACCGCCGAATCGACCAGCACGAAGCCGCCGGTCTGCCGGACGATGCCGTACACCGTCGAGAGGCCGAGACCGGTGCCCGACCCGACCTCCTTGGTCGTGTAGAAAGGTTCGAAGATGCGCTGCAGATTCTCGCGCGCGATGCCGCAGCCGGTGTCGATCACCTCGATGGAGACGTAGCTGCCGGGAGGAATCGTCTCATGTTCGCGCCGTTCCGGCTGGGTGACGCCATAGTTGGTGGTGTTGATGGTCAACTTGCCGCCGCCGGCCATGGCATCGCGGGCATTCACCACCAGATTGATGATGACCTGCTCCAGCTGGTTCTGGTCGACCTTGACCAGCCCCAGCTCGCGGCCGTGGATCATCTTCAGTTCGATGTTCTCGCCGATCAGCCGGCGCAGCAGATTCGCCAGTTCCGCCAGCACGTCGGTCACATTGATGACGCGCGGCTGCAGGGTCTGCTGGCGCGAAAAGGCCAGCAGCTGCCGCACGAGGTTGGCTGCGCGGTTGGCGTTCTGCTTGATCTGCATGATGTCGCTGAAGGACTGGTCGCCCGGCTTGTGCCGCAGCAACAGCAGGTCGCAGAAGCCGATCATCGCCGTCAACAGGTTGTTGAAATCATGCGCCACGCCGCCGGCCAGCTGGCCGACCGCCTGCATCTTCTGCGACTGGGCGAACTGCGCCTCCAGGCTCTTGCGCTCGGTCATGTCGATGAAGTGCAGGATCAGGCCAACCCCATCCGCCCTGCCACCATCGCCACGGCCATCCGTCCGCACCGGGTTGGCAAGGCGCCGGGCATAGAGCTGGGCGGTCAGCTCCCGCCCGCCGGACAGGCGGACCTCCAGCGGGTGGGCCGGATCGGCACCGCCCTGGACGGATTTCAGCCGGGCGATCACCGCCTCGCGCTCCGCCGGCACGATCAGGTCGGCCATTGGGCGGTCGATGACACTGCCCGCCTCGCTGCCGATCAGCGCCAGGAAGGCCTCGTTGCATTCCGTCAACTGGCCGGTCTCATCGACCAGCGCGATGCCGATCGGCGCATCCTCGAAAAAGCGCTGGAAGCGCTGTTCGGACAGACGAAGCGCTTCCTGCCACTCCCGCTCAGGGGACAGGTCGCGCACCACCGAGCGGGTATGGATGGTGCCGTCGTCGGCATGGACCACGCTCTGCGCCACCGCCACCTGGAAGCGCCGGCCGCGCAGCCCCACCATCGCCAGTTCCCCGCGCTGTTCGCCACCGCCATGATCGAACAGGTCGTACGGCGCTGCCGAGACCGGCGGTGCCGCCAGAATCCCGTGCAGCCGTGCTTCGCCATCGGTCAGGTCGCCCGGCGCGGCTTCCAGCCACTGGGCCAACGTGGCGTTCACGAACAGGAACTGACCGTTGTGGTCGACCGAATAAAAGCCGACCGGCGCATGCTCCATGAAGTCGGCGAGCTTGGCCTGCTCGCGCAGCATGACATGTTCCAGTTCCCGGCGGGCGGTGATGTCCTCGACCCGCCAATGGACGGAGCCGGGGAAACCCGGCACCGGCTGGCCCTGCACCTTGCGCCAGTCCGGCGGGTTGTGGTCCAGCGCCGGGATCGCCAACTCGGCCGAGGCGGCGGCGCCCGCCCTCACCCTCTCGCGCAGGCGGCGGAATTCACGGGCGCTGTCCGGATCCGCGGAGAACTGGCGGGCCAAGGCGTCGAGCGGTCGTTCGCCCCGGCGCCAGCCCGTCAGCGTGCGAAAGGCGGCATTGACGAACACCACATCGTCGGCGCCGTCGCAGACCAACTGTCCGGCCGGCATCCCTTCCAACGCCCCGCCGAGCAGCGCGCCGATGCGCGCCGACCGCCGCACCACCCAGATGCTGCGCGCGATCAGCAGCGCCACGCCCGCAGCCACCAGCAGCGCCCCCAGCCAGACGATGGCGTCACGGTCCAGCAGCAATCCGGCGGCCAGCACCAACAGCCCGGCGGGCGCCAGCGCATATTGAACCAGCATCAACACCCCGCCGGACGATGCACGACGGTTCACTGCATTGCGCGCGGTGTCCGAAAGGAAGTTGTGT
>NZ_BADK01000725.1 GCF_000333595.1 Azospirillum sp. B506 | reverse complement strand
CGGGGCCCCGCCAGCAACCGGAGGGGCTCGCGCTGGCCGCTGTCATAGGTGTAGTCGCCCTCTCCCGCGGCGGTCAGAGGCATGCCAAGCGCCGCCAATGCCGCCCGGAAGGCGCTGCCGCGCTCCTGCTCGGAAAAGGCGGTGGGGCGTCCGCCGAGATAGGCGATGCGGCGGTGGCCGCCCGCGACCAGCGCTTGCGCCACCAGCCGGGCGCCGAGCGGGTTGTCGCAGCAGATGCTGTCCACCCCGTCCGCCTCCACCGCCCGGCCATAGAGAAGCAAGGGGACGCCGAGTGCCATCAGCCCGCGGATCGCCGCCGGAGACACGCTGCCGGCCGTCACCACCACGGCATCGACCTGATAGTCGAGAGCGGCCATCGCCGTGCCGTCCAGCGCATCCGCCGGGTCGCCGCGCACCAGCAGCGGCTGTTTGCCGCGCGAAGCCAGACCGCGGGTGAGGGTTTCGAACAGGTAAGGTTGGAATGGGCCGTCGAGATCGCCCATGACGACGCCGATCAGGTTGGTGCGCCGGGTCGTCAGGCTGCGCGCGATGGCGTTCGGGCGGTAGGACAGCCGCCGGGCCGCCTCCAGCACGCGGGTGCGCATTTCCGCAGAAACGCTGCCCCCTTCGGTAAAGCACCGTGACACTGCGGACTGCGATACCCCCGCCAGTCGCGCCACATCCACCGCGGTCGCCCGCCTCCGCTCCCCCGCCACTGGTCCTCCGGCCGCTTGGTCGGGGACCGAGTGTAAGGGCTTTGCGGCCGCGCTGCCATCGTGCAGTTTTCGGCTTCGCGTCCGGACATCCTCCCATCGGACATGCCCTGTCCGGCTTTCGCCGGCGGTTCGGCCAAACCGATCAGTTTCGCTGAAGCATCCCGTTGGCGGTGAATGAATGTTCCTTCATGAAATTCTTTTAAAAATCAGACGCTATACAGTGCAAGGATAGGGGCCGCACAGAACTCATCACTGTCGGGCGGTGCGGTCATGACTCTTTCGTGACGCGCAGCAGAGGGGAGATTCCCGCTCTTGACCTGATCCGGCAAGCGGAGTAGAGGGGCGGCATCGTCACCGCATGATCGATCCTTGTCCGCCTATCCCTTGAGGATCGGTGGCTGGATCGAAAAGGCAAGAGATGGACAGCCCCAGTAGTCGATCTACTCACAGACCCCTGACGACGTCGATCGCGGGCTGACCTGTTGCGCGGGTCCGCCCGCGGCCCGGCGTAGTCGGGCCGATCAGAGGTGGACCATGGTGAAGTTCCTCACCAGTCGGATTTCCGTGTGCCGCCGCCCTGCCGGGCGCCGGTGCTTTTCCGTGACGGGCGACCTGCGCCCGCCAAGTCGCTGACCCCCATCCACTCCGCCTGAATATCCAACCGGCGCTTTTCCTGCGCCGGATCCGCTTTTATTTGCCGGCCGGCCCCGTTCGGGGGCCGCGGGATGGTGTGTCATGGTCTGGATCAATACGAACATCTCGGTGAAGGCGTCCGACGCCGCTCCGAACCGCTGGGACGTCGTCGCCCTGCCGCTGGTCATCGGCCTGCTGGCGCTGCTCGCAATCGGCGGGCACCAGATGGCCCTGCCGCTGGGCAGCGTCGAAGAGGTACCGATCACCCTCGATCCCTGGATGCTGCCGGAATACGCCCTGCGTTCGACGCTGCGGATGCTGGCGGCGATGGCGGCTTCGCTGCTGTTCACCTTCACCTACGCCACGCTGGCGGCCAAGAGCCGGCGTGCCGGCATGCTGCTGATCCCGGTGCTCGACGTTCTGCAATCGGTGCCGGTGCTGGGCTACATCTCCTTCACCGTCGTCTTCTTCCTGGGGCTGTTCCCGGGCAGCGTGCTGGGGGCGGAATGCGCGGCGATCTTCGCCATCTTCACCAGCCAGGCCTGGAACATGGCCTTCAGCTTCTACCAGTCGCTGCGCACGGTTCCGCGCGACCTGGACGAGGCGGCGACCGGCTTCGGCTTTTCCGGCTGGCAGCGGTTCTGGACGCTGGAGGCGCCCTATGCCGCGCCCGGTCTGGTGTGGAACATGATGATGTCGATGTCCGGCGGCTGGTTCTTTGTCGTCGCGTCGGAGGCGATCACCGTCGGCGACAAGACCATCACGCTGCCCGGCATCGGGTCCTACCTCGCCAAGGCCATCGACGGGCAGCGGCTGGACGCGGTCGGCTGGGCGGTGCTGGCGATGCTGCTGGTCATCCTGGCCTATGACCAGCTGCTGTTCCGTCCGCTGGTCGCCTGGGCCGACAAGTTCCGGGTCGAGCTGACCGGGGCGCAGGAGGTTCCGGACTCCTGGCTGCTCACCCTGTTCCAGCGCACCCGCTTCTTCCGCGCCCTCTTCGCGCCGCTCGACCGCCTGTTCGGCTGGCTGGCCTGGCTGCGCCTGCCGGCGGGCGGCCTGCCCGGCGGTGCCGCGGGCGGCCTGCGTTCGGTCGGCGGCCTGCTCGACCGCGTGCCATCGCGGGCGGTCGACCTGCTCTGGTATCTGCTGCTGGCGGGGACGGGCCTGTGGGCCGGCTGGTCGATGGTCGCCTTCGTCGCGTCCGGCGTCGGCTGGGGCGATATCGGCAGCGTGCTGCTGCTGGGCGGCGCCACGCTGCTGCGGGTGATCGTGCTGATCGCGGTGGCGACGCTGGTCTGGGTGCCGCTGGGCGTCCTGATCGGGCTGCGGCCGCGGCTGGCGGAGAGGGTCCAGCCGGCGGCCCAGTTCCTCGCCGCCTTCCCGGCCAACCTGCTGTTCCCGGTGGCGGTGGTCGTCATCGTCCGCTTCGACCTCAACCCGGATGTCTGGCTCAGCCCGCTGATGATCCTCGGCACCCAATGGTACATCCTGTTCAACGTCATCGCCGGGGCCACCGCCTTCCCCAGCGACCTGAAGGAGGCCGCTGCCAATTTCCACATCCGCGGCTGGCAATGGTGGCGCGACGTCATGCTGCCGGGCGTCTTCCCCTACTACGTCACCGGCGCGGTCACCGCGTCCGGCGGCTCGTGGAACGCCAGCATCGTGGCGGAGGCGGTGAACTGGGGCGACGCCCAGCTGACCGCCCATGGCTTGGGCAGCTACATCGCCCAGGCCACCGCCGCCGGCGACTATCCGCGCATCGTGCTGGGCATCGCCGTCATGTCGCTGTTCGTCATCCTGTTCAACCGCCTGCTGTGGCGTCCGCTCTATGCGTTCGCCGAGCGCCGCCTGCGCCTCGCCTGAGGAGGACCCCGCCATGCTGAACACCCGCAACACCACCATCTTCGAACTGAGCGGCGTCCGTCAGGCCTATGCCAAGCCGTCGGGGCAGGATTACGTCGTGCTCGACAACGTCGACCTGAGCTTGCGCGACGGCGAGATCGTCGGGCTGCTCGGCCGCTCCGGCTCCGGCAAATCGACCCTGCTGCGCATCGTCGCCGGGCTGGTCAAGCCGACCGGCGGCTCGGTCCTCCACCATGGCGAGCCGGTCACCGGTGCGGCCGACGGGGTGGCGATGGTCTTCCAGACCTTCGCCCTCTTCCCCTGGTTGACCGTCTGGGAGAACGTCATGGCCGGGCTGAAGGCCAAGGGCGTGCCGGTCCGGGAGGCCGAGGCGCGGACCGAGGAGGCCATCGACCTGATCGGCCTGTCCGGCTTCGAATCCGCCTATCCCAAGGAGCTGTCCGGCGGCATGCGCCAGCGGGTCGGCTTCGCCCGCGCCCTGGTGGTCCATCCGGAAATCCTGCTGATGGACGAGCCCTTCTCGGCGCTGGACGTGCTGACGGCGGAGACGCTGCGCACCGACCTGCTCGACCTGTGGATGGAGCGGCGGCTGCCGATCAAGTCGATCCTGATGGTGACCCACAACATCGAGGAGGCGGTGCTGATGTGCGACCGCATCCTGGTCTTCTCCTCCAACCCCGGCCGGGTGGCGGCGGAGATCCGGGTCGACATCCCGCACCCGCGCAACCGTCTGGACCCGCAGTTCCGCGCCCTGGTGGACGACATCTATGGCCGGATGACCGCGCGCAAGCCGCTGGTGGCGCCGTCGCCGGCCGCCAGACAGCCGCCGGCCCATGCCGTACCGCTGGAGCATGTGTCGACCAACCTGTTGGCCGGCCTGCTGGAGACGCTGGCCTCGCCGGCCTATCACGGCAAGGCGGACCTGCCCCATCTGGCGGCGGCGCTCCAGCATGAGATCGACGACCTGTTCCCGATTGCCGAAACGTTGCAGACGCTGGGCTTTGCGGAGGTGGCGGAGGGCGACATCCATCTGACCGAACCCGGCCGCCTGTTCGCAGAGTCCGGGCTGGACGACCGCAAGCGGCTGTTCGCGGAGCATCTGATCCGCTATGTGCCGCTGGCCGCCCACATCCACGGGCTGCTGAAGGAATCGGCGTCGCAGCAGGTGCCGAGCAGCCGCATCCGGATGGAACTCACACCCTTCATGAGCGAGGATTATGCCGAGGAGACGCTGAAGGCGGTCACCAGCTGGGCACGCTACGCCGAGCTGTTCACCTATGACGACGAGACCGAAACCTTCGCGTTCGACGACGCGGACTGACCGCCGCGCAGGGGGAGGATGGAATGGGCAGCGAAAAGGAAGCGGTGGCGCTGGGGTCCATCCTGGCCAGCGGGGCGATGACGGTGGGCAAGTTCGGGGTCGGGCTGTCCACCGGCAGTCTCGGCCTGCTGTCGGAGGGATTGCACAGCCTGCTCGACCTCGGCGCGACGGTGATGACGTGGTTCGCCGTGCGGGTCAGCGACAAGCCGGCCGATGCCGAGCACCCCTATGGCCATGGCAAGATCGAAAGCGTCGCCGCCCTGGCGGAGACCGGACTGCTGTTCCTGACCAGCGCCTGGATCGCCTATGAGGCGGTCCGCCGGCTGATCGACGGCGGGGTCGAGGTCGAGGCGACCTGGTGGTCGGTCGCGGTGGTGGTGGTCTGCATCGCCATCGACGCCTACCGCGCCCGCGAACTGTCGCGCGTCGCCAAGGAAACCCGCAGCCAGGCGCTGGAAGCCGACGCGCTGCATTTTTCCTCCGACATCCTCAGTTCGGCGGTGGTGCTGGTCGGGCTGGGGCTGGTGTGGCTCGGCTATCCCAAGGGCGACGCCCTGGCGGCCATCGGCGTGTCGGTGTTCGTCTGCCATGCCGGCTACCAGCTCGGCCGGCGGACCATCGATACGCTGATCGATGCCGCGCCGGCCGGCACGGCGGAGCGGGTCGAGGCGGTGGTGGCTGGCCTGCCGGGCATCGCCGGGGTGCGGCGCGTCCGGGTCCGTCCGGCCGGCAGCGTGCTGTTCGTCGACCTCGACCTTCTGGTCGGGCGGACCCTGTCGCTCGACGCGGCGGCAGCCCTGCGCGAGCAGGCGGTCGCGGCGGTCCGGGCCGAGATGCCGGAGTCCGAAGTCTCCGTGGCCACCCATCCGCTGGCGCTCGACGACGAGACGGTGATGGACCGGGTGGTGGTGCGTGCCGCCGGGCTGGGACTGGCCGTTCACCATGTCACTGTCCAGCGGGTGAACGGACGCCTTGCGGTGGGTTTCGACCTGGAGGTCGACGGCTCGCTGCCGATCGAGGCGGCGCATGCGCTGTCCTCGCGGCTGGAGGCGTCCATCCGCGAGGAGCTGGGAACGGACATCGAGGTCGAGAGCCATATCGAGCCGTTGCAGGACAATGGCCTGACCGGTGTGGATGCCGAACCGGACCTGCTGCGGGCCGTCGGGGCGCATCTCTCCGCATCCCTTCCGGTCGCCGGTCCCCTGCGGGATGTCCACAATCTGCGGGTCCGCCGCAGCGCCGCCGGTCTGGTGGTGACGTTCCACAGCCATGTGGTGCCGGGGACAACCGTCGTGGCGGTGCATGACGCCATCGACGCCCTGGAGCGCGACCTGCGCAGCCGCTGGCCCGACATCGTCCGGGTGATCGGCCACTCCGAACCGGATCACGAAGAACGGCCGGTGGCGGGCGGTCCGCCGGGCGGGAGAGCGACGGATGCAGCTTGATCTGTCCGATGCCGCCGTCGCGGCCGTCACCTTCCTCCGCTTCGCCCTTGCCTTCGTTCTGGGGGCGCTGATCGGGTTCGAGCGTCAATACCGGCAGCGGACCGCCGGGCTGCGCACCAATGTGCTGGTCGCGGTCGGGGCGGCCGCCTTCGCCGACATCGGCATGCGGCTGCTGGGCGCCGAAGGCGCGACGCGGATCGTCGCCTATGTGGTGTCCGGCATCGGCTTCCTCGGCGCCGGCGTCATCATGAAGGAGGGCACCAATGTCCGCGGCCTGAACACCGCGGCGACCCTGTGGTGTTCGGCGGCGGTGGGGGCCTGTTCGGGCTGCGGCCTGCCGCTGGAGGCGGCGATGCTGACCTTCTTCGTGCTGGCCGGCAACACGCTGCTGCGGCCGCTGGTGAATTACGTCAATCGTCTGCCGATCGACGAGCGGGTGACGGAGGCGCTCTACCGGGTGCATGTCGTCGCCGATCCGGACGGGGTTTCGGACGTGCGCGATGCGCTGGCCGCCGAGCTGGAGGCGCATGACTACCCGATCCGCGACATCGAGATGCTGTCCGAAAGCGAGGACCAGGTGGAGCTGGCGGCCGTCCTGGTCCCAACCACCGCAAATCCCGGCGAGCTTGACCGGATCGTTCTCAATCTGGAGAAGCAGCCGGGCATCCGCAACGCCACCTGGACCGTCAGCACGACGACGTGACCGGCTGCGGCTCCGCGTCGCTTAAGCGCCAAACCGTCACATGCCCGACTCCGACTCGGATTCCTCCAGGGCGAGGCACAGGATTCCCGCCAGGATCGCAGCGGCGCCGACGATCTGCGGCCAGCCGATGGCTTCATGGAAGAGCAGGGCGGCCAACGGCATCACCGCCACCACCTCCAGATGCGACGCGGCGAAGGCGGGGCCGATGGGTGCATGCTTGAGCAGCGACATCCAGGTGACGAAGGCGCCGAGATAGCCGAGACAGGCCAGATAGAGCACCGGCTCCGCCAGCACCCGCAGGATCCAATCCGCGTCGGGCGACATCGGCAGGGCGGCAAGGGCCGCCGCCTTGAAGCTGAGCTGCCCCATCACATCGAAGCCGAGCAGGCACAGGAAGCCGAAGGCGATTGCGCGGCGCATCAGCTTCCCGCCCCCACCGCGGTCACCCCGGCGGCGATCAGCAGGATGCCGACGAAGCGCAGGCGGGTGATCCGCTCGCCGAACAGCAGCCGCCCGGCGACCATCACCAGCACGATGTTGATGGAACCGAGCAGTACCCCGGTGGACAGCGGCACCAGCGACAGGAAGGCGAGCCATGCGAAGAACTCGACGACGAAGCAGCCGATCCCGGCCCACAGCCAGGGACCGGACGCCATTCCCCGCCAGCGCGCCCAGCCATCGCCGGGATGGGCGGCGGCGGCCTTGAAGGAGAGCTGCCCGAGCGTGTCGCAGAGCATGTTCACCAGCCAGGCGGTCACGGCAAGACCGGTCATGGACGGAATCTCACAGGCAGCACCCTCATGGCGTGAAGACCAGGAACAGGCCGCTGGACAGCTGGCTGCTGCGGCCCCCGTCCCGCAGGATCGGGGAGTTGGAGGCGCTGCCGACCATCCGGCCCCAGCTGGCGAAGCCCCGGACCGACCAGCGGTCGATCAGGTTCACCGCGCCATTGGCCTCCAGCCCGGCCAAATCGACGCCGGCATGCGGGCTGAAACCGTCGAGGCCGGTCGCCGCCGCCTGCCCGGCATCGACGCCGAAATTCCGTTGCAGGTAGGACTGGTTTGCCGCCTTGACGAAGGGCCCCAGCGAAAAGCCCTGCTGCTCCGCCGGATCGCCCAGCGGAAGCGACAGGGCGGCATGGGCTTCCAGAACGGCGCCGCGCCGGCCGTGCCTGACCTCCTCCGTCCCGACGAGATCGAGCGAGAGGGGGCCGCTTTCGACCGTCGCGAAGCCGCCCAGCTCGGCGGTGTCGGACAGTCCGTTCAGACCGCGCAGCCGCGCCGGCAGGGACCGGCTGGACCGTCCCGGCTGGTATCGGGCGATGGCGCCCAGGCTGAGGATGCCCTCATGCAGGACCGTCACCCGTACGCCGTCGAGCGAGTCGATGGCGAGGCTTTGGCCGAACTCCGCACTGAGATAGGGCGCCGCCGACCAGTCGGTGCGCGCGGCTCCCGGATAGGCGGGCTGGGCGACCACCCCGGCGCCGAGCGCCAGGGTGGAACCGCCCGCCGCCGGCTCCGCGGTGGCGCCGTCGGCGAGCGCCGCCCTGGGTGTGCCGGCCGCCACTTCGGCCAACGCAACGGCGGCCAGGGCGCAGGCTGCCAGCCGTCTCACGCGACCATCATCTCGGTGAGTGTTTCGCGGGCGGCCGCCAGCGTCCGGTCGACGTCCTCCTCGCTGTGGGCGAAGGAGACGAACAGGTTCTCGTAGGCACCGGGATGGAACAGCACGCCGCGGTCGAGCATCCCTTCCCACCAGCGGCGGAAGGCGTCGTGGTCGGCATGGCGGACGGCATCGCGGTAGTTGCGGATCGGCTTGTCGGCGAACCACAGCTGGAAGACGGGGCCGAGGCCGACGACATGGGCGGGGATGCGCAGATCGCGGACCAGCCGGTCCAGCCCTTCGCGCAGCCGGTCGGAGACGGCATGGAGCCGCTCATACATGCCCGGTTTCGCCAGCTCGTCCAGCGTGGCGTTGGCGGCGGAGACCGCGATCATGTTGGCGTTGTAGGTTCCGGCGATGGACACGGTGCCGTTTTCGACCAGCGCCATCACGTCGCGCCGCCCCCCCATCGCCGCCACCGGGAAGCCGCCGCCCAACCCCTTGGCGAAGACCGACAGGTCGGGGGTGATGCCGTAATGGCTCTGGGCGCCGCCCAGCGCGATGCGGAAGCCGGTGATGACCTCGTCGAGGATCATCAGGACGCCATGCTTGTGCGTCAGTTCGCGCATCGCCTCAAGATAGCCCGGCTCCGGCAGGATGCAGCCGGTGTTGCACATGATCGGCTCGCTCAGCACGGCGGCGATCTGGTCACCTTCCCTTTCCAGCGTGCTGCGCAGCGCCTCCACGTCGTTCCACGGCAGGATGATCAGGGAGTCGCCGACGCCGCGCGGCAGCCCCGGACCCTGCGGTACCGCGACCGGGGAGTCGTCGCGGCCGGCGGCGTCCAGCTTGGGGTGCTTGCTCCAGTAAACCCCGTCCGAGAAGCCGTGATACATCCCCTCGAAGCGGATCAGCTTGTGGCGCCCGGTGAAGGCGCGGGCGAGGCGGACGGCATAGAGCACCGCCTCCGTTCCGGTGTTGCACAGCCGGACCCGCTCCAGTCCCGGCACGGCGGCGACGATCTTTTGGGCCAGCGTGATCTCGTCGGCGCTGGGCAGGGCGAAGACGGTGCCGCGCTGTTCGATGCACTCGACCACGGCCCTGGTGACGGCGGGCGGGCGGTGGCCGAGCAGCATCGGCCCGAGCCCAAGGAGATAATCGATGTATTCATTGCCGTCGGCATCGGTCACGCGCGATCCGGTTCCCCGCTCCACGAACAGGGGATAGGGATCCCAGCCGGACCAGGTGGCGCGTGCCGTGCTGTTGACACCGCCCGGGATCAGGCTGCGGGCCTGCTCGAACAGGGCCGCGCTCCGTCGGGTGCGGTCCGGCTGCTGATAGCTTGACGTCATCGAAAGACTGCCTGCTGTGGCGAGTTGATGGATCGCCGGAAGGGACCGGCCGGTCCGCTTCTGCATCCGCCGTTCCATCTTGACCGCCACCGCCGCGGTGGCTGGCGCCTTTCGCCGGCTGCAGCGTCGTCCGATGCCTTCGATTCCTTGCGGTGCAAGGACCGCCGGGAATTTGACCGTCACGCCGTATGAAGGGGGACGGTCTACTGAACGTGACGCTGCGACGGGCGGCGGGACCATCAAAACGCGGGGGGAGCTACAAAATTTGTAGCTCACAATGCGGAGCAGATGCTTCCCCGCCGGGGCGAAGCCGGGGTTTCCAGCCATCGCCCGCTCTCGGTCCGCTCATGGCCCGCCGCTTGCTATCGGCAGGGTTGGCGACGCCGGCCCACCGTCCGGCGTGCGGACAACGGAACACCATCGCCTTGCACCAGCCGATTTCCCTGTTCATCGATTTCGATGGCACGATTTCCCGCGAGGACACGACCGATCTGATCCTGCAGCGCTTCGCCGATCCCGGTTGGGACGCGGTGGAGGATGCCTGGACCCGTGGCGAGATCGGGTCGCGCGAGTGCATGGCCCGCCAGGTCGCGCTTCTGCGCGCGCTTCCAGCCGATCTCGACGGATTTGCCGGCGGGATCGAGGTCGATCCGGATTTCCCAGCCTTCATGTCCCTGTGCCGCCGGCATGGGTTGGCGGTGACCGTCCTGTCGGATGGGCTGGACCGCGTGGCGCGCAACGTGCTGCGCCGGTTGGGGTTCGATGTGCCGGTGCTGTCGAACCGATTGCGCTGGCAGGGCGGCGACCGTTGGCAGTTGGAGTTCCCGCATGCCCGACCGGACTGCGCGAGCGCCGCCGGCAACTGCAAATGCAGCCGCTTTTCCGCTTCGGTGGCGAAGACGGCCGCCAAGCTGCAGGATGGTCGCATCGCCGCGCTGATCGGCGACGGCCGGTCCGATTTCTGTGCGGCCGAGCGGGCCGACGCGGTGTTCGCCAAGGGCAGGCTGGCGGCCCACTGCGACCGGTCTGGCATCCGCCACACCGCTTTTTCGGGCTTCGGCGACCTTGCCCCGCTTTTCGAGGCGTGGCTGGAGCAGGTCCGTCCTGTGGCCGCCGGCGAGGTGCGGAATGGTCTTCGCCAACTTGCTTGAGGCTTCTCCCGACTGCACGGAGTCCGATGGCGGAACAGCGCCGGTGCGCTCCCTGCTGATCGATCTGGATGGCTCGCTCACCGCCCAGCCCGGCATGCAGCGGCGTCTGGCCGGCGGATCGATGACGCGGATCGATGCGCGCGACCTCGCCTCCCGGCTGCGCATCGTCGCGGGAAAGGCGGCTTTGTCGAGCCTGCGCCAGCGGATCGCCGCGGCCTGTCCGATGGCCGACGGCCCGCCGCCGCTGATCTTCTACGGGTCCGGCGACTTCCATCATCTGGCAACGCTGTTCCTTGAGGCGCTGTCCGGTCCCATCCTGGTGCTGCATATCGACAACCATCCCGACTGGACCGGCTGGCCCGCCACCTGGAACTGCGGCGCCTGGGTCAACCGGGCGCTGGAGCTGGCGTCCGTCCGCCGGATCGTCACCGTCGGCCCGGCCAGCGACGATTTCGTCCGCCCGCAATGGGCCTTCGCCGATCTGGAGGCGATCCGTCAGGGCAGGCTGGAGGTGCATCCCTGGCGCGCGGCGCCGAGCCGCCTGTGGGGTCGGCCGGTGGAGGGGCCGGGCTGTAGGACCCGCGACGGGCGCATCGTCTGGGACTGCCTGGAAGGGAAACCGTGGGCCGAGGTGGTGGACGGGTTCGATGCCCGGCTTCCGTTTCTGCCGCTGTGGATCTCGCTCGACAAGGATGCGCTGGTTCCGGCGGAAGCGGTCACCAATTGGGACCAGGGCGGACTGGCGCTGGATGCGGTGCTGGCGCTGGTGCGGCGGCTGGCCGGGCGTCGGCGCATTCTCGGCATGGACGTTTGCGGCGATTACTCGCGTCCCGCTTTCTCCGACCCTTTCCGCGCCCTGCTGTCGGCGACGGACCGGCCGCGGCTGCCGGCCCCCGATCCCCGCACCGCGGCTGTAGTCAACGACAGCACCAACAATCGGATCATGCAGGCGGTCGACGAGATGGCGGCGATGGGGCTTTGGGCATCATGACGGCGGACCGGACGATCTTTCTGCAAGGGGCGGGCATCGGCCGGCACCGCCCGGGCATGCTGCTGGTTCATGGGTTGGGCGGCACGCCGGTGGAGTTGAAGACGCTTGGCCGCCGGCTGCAGGAAGCCGGGATCACCGTGCTGTGCTGCCAGCTCGCCGGTCATTGCGGCACGGCGCAGGATTTGACCGCGACCGGCTGGCGCGACTGGTATGCCAGCGTCGAAGCGGGCCTGAACCGGCTGGAGACGGTGTGCGATCTGGTGACTGTCGGCGGGTTGTCGATGGGGGCCCTGCTCGCCGCCCGTCTGGCCTGGGCGCAGCCGCAGCGCGTCCAGGGCCTCGTCATGCTGGCGCCGACGCTGTGGTATGATGGCTGGGCGATTCCCTTCTACAGCGTCCTTCTGAAACTGGTGATCCATCTGCCCTTCGGGGAGCGCTACGCCTTCGTCGAGCGGGAGCCTTACGGCGTGAAGGATCCGCGCATCCGGGCACTGGTGCTGCGGGCGATGCAGAGTGGCGATTCCAACGGCGCCGGTCTGTTGTCGACTCCTGCGGTCGCCATCCGGGAAATGTGGCGCCTGACGGCGGAGCTGCGCCCGCTGCTGCCCGACATCCGGCAACGGGCGCTGCTGGTCCATGCGCGGGAGGACGACACGGCCGGCCTGTCCAACGCCTTCCATTTGCAGAAGCGGCTGGGCGGGCGGGTGGAGGCGCTGATCCTGGAGGATTCCTACCATTTGGTGACCGTTGACCGACAACGCGATCTCGTCGCCCGGCGCACCGCCTCGTTCGTCGCAGCACTCGCCGCCGGTCCGGATGCCGCCCTGCACCTCCACCAGAGCGGGGAGGGCGGCAATGGCTGAGCTTGGCGGATTGCAGGCGCGGATCGTTCCGGGCATCGCGGCGCTGCCGGCGGACGGCTGGACGGCCGGCCAGCCGGGAGAGGCCGAAGGCTGGGACTATTACCGGGCCTGCGGCAACGATCTGGCCGCCGCGGTCTTCGACGAGCGGGGACTCGTCCTCGGCCTTCCGCTGTTCCGCATGGAATACCGGCTCGACACGCCCTTCCAGGGGCGGCTGGCCGCGGTCGGGCGCCTGCTCGATCGCTACTTTCCCCGCTTGATGCGCTGGGGGATGCTGGGGGTCGGCTCGCCGCTGGCGGAACGCTGCCATCTGTCGGTCCGGCCGGGGCTGGCGCCCGAGGAGCGCGTCCGCGCCGTCGATGCGATGCTCGCGCTGCTGAAGGAAGAAGCGGCTCGTTCGGGCGCCCTGCTGATCGTGTTCAAGGATGTATCGGCACCGGAAGCGGACTGGCTGGCGCCGCTGCTGGCCGGCCGGCGTTTCACCGCCATCGCCGGGCTGCCGGTGGCGCTGCTCGATCTGGCCAGCCTCGACGAAGCCGGCTATCTTGCCACGCTGTCCGCGGCGACCCGCAAGGATCTGCGCCGGAAGCTGAAAAGCCGGGCAGCGGTCCGGGTGGAGCATCGCCAGCGGATCGACGATGTGGCCGACCGGATCGAGGCGCTCTATGACAGCACGCGCACCAACAGCCGGCTGCGCTACGGCGATTTCGAGGAGCTGCCGAAGGGTTATTTCCGCGCCGTGGCGGAGGCCATGCCCGGACAGGTCGAATTCGTGCTGTATTGGGTGGGGGAGCGTCTGGCCGCCTTCAACCTCCTGTTTCTCCAGCAGGACCGGGTGATCGACAAGTTCCTTGGCATGGCTTATCCCTTGGCGCGCGACCACAATCTCTATGCGGTGAGCTGGATGGAGAACGTGCGCTGGGCCATCGGGACCGGGCGGACGACGCTGCAGACGGGGCAGACCGCCTATGCTGCGAAGCTGCGCTTTGGAAGTGCCCTGACGCCATCGACGAATTACGTGCGCTGCCGGAACCGCCTGCTCGACGGGTTGATCCGTCGGGCCGCGCCCTGGCTGGCCTTCGACCGCTGGGATCCCGATCTGCGCCTTCTGCGTGAGCGGGCGGCGGACCGGCCGCAACGGCCGCGGTCACCATGACGGTGACGGGGGGAGGCACGGCGGTGAAGTCCTGCGACGGGGGCAAGCGCGCCCAGTCCATGTTCGGTGCCGTCACGTTGCGCTGGCGGCTGGTCATCGCTTTTCTGTCGGTGAGCATCTTTCCCGTGCTCGTCGCCAGCCTCGTGATGGCGGATCTCGTTTCCGGCCTGTTCGGCGAGAATATGGAGCGCTGGCTGCAGGACGCGGCGGTCTTCGTCACCCAGCGGTCGGCCGACGAGCAGAACGAGGCGAGGCAGGCGGCCTCCATCGTCGCGGCCAGCCTGGCGAACGATGCGGGCAGCCTGGACAAGAGGCTGATGGAGATGTCCACCGGCCTGCTGACTTCGGTCGGTTACGATGCCGTTGCGGTCTATCGCGCCGATGGGCAGATCCTGTTCGGCCACGGCCTGCTCGGCGACGGGAAATGGCTGCCGCGCCGGCAGCACAGCCGCTTCTTCGTCGTCGATGACGGCGGCCATCCGGTTCTGCTTCTTGGATCGGCCAAGCGGTTCCAGCAAGAGGGACAGAGCTATTTCGTCTTCGTCGGCGACCGCTGGGATGGAACGATGATCAACATCGCCGGCGCCAGCCCGTCGCTGAAGGTCCAGGTCTTCGCGATTTCCGATGGGAAGGCCGCCATCGTCAGCGCCGGGCGGGACGAGGATGTCCAGCTTCCGCCGACCGTTCTGGAGCAGCTTGCCGCCGGGGCTCCCAGCGTCACGACCAAGATGTTCGCATCGGACAATTTCGCCACCGGTTTCGCGGCGCTCCGCGACACCGACGGCAGTCTCATGGGGGTGGTCGCCTGCCGCATCTCGGATCAGGTCTCCCTGCTGTCCCATGTCCGGACCCTTGAGCTTTTCGTTCTGCTGGTGGCGGTCGCGGGCATGATTTCCCTGATCGTCGCCCTGTCCCTGTCGAAGCTGATCTCCCGCCCCCTCAACAGCCTGACCCAGGCCTTGCGCCGTGTGCACGAAGGCGACTATTCGGCGCGCGTGCCGGTTCGGGGTGGCCGGGAACTGGAGCAGCTCGCCGTCGGATTCAACAGCATGACCGGGCAGCTCGATACGCTGCGGCAACGCGAGGATCTGGTGCGGCGGCGCGAGAAGCTGGCGATCCTGGGCGAGGCGGCGGCGGTGATCGCGCATGAAATCCGCAATCCGCTCGGTATCATCAAGACCTCCAGCCAGGTTCTGCGCATGAAATCGCAGCCGCCCGAGGCGACCGACCGGCTGATCGGCTTCGTGCTGGACGAGGTCGGCCGCATGGAGGGGTTGGTGCAGGAGTTGCTCGACTATGCCCGGCCCAAGACCGCCCTGCGGCAGGCCGTCGATCTCGCCGCAGAACTGCGCGACGTTCTGGACTTCACCGCCGGCGAGATGACCCGCCGGCACATCGTCCCGCAGGTGGAGGTGCCGGCCGGGCGGCTTCCGGTGCAGGGAGATGCCGCCCAATTGCATCAGGCGCTCCTCAACATTCTGCTGAACGCGATGGAGGCGATGCCCGAGGGCGGGGCGTTGACCGTGACGGCCCTGCGCGAGGGGGACGAGGCGGTCGTCAGTGTCGGCGACACCGGAGTCGGGATTCCAGAAGACCTGCGCGACCGCATCTTCGAACCCTTCGTCACGACGAAAAGGCGGGGAACCGGGCTGGGGCTGGCGCGCGTGCAGGACATCCTGGAACGCCATGGCGGAAGCATCCGCTTCGTCAGCGCGCCCGCCGTCGGCAGCACCTTCGTCCTCCGGCTGCCCCTGATGCCCGAGATCGAGGAGGAGCCATCGTGATCCTGATCGTCGACGATGAGGTCCGTCTGGCCGAAGTGACGGCGGTGGCCCTCGAAGCCCGCGGCTTTCCCGCCCATTTCGTCGGGTCCGCCGCGGCCGCCCTGGCCTGGCTGGAAGACAACCGGGTCAGCCTGATCCTGACCGATCTGCGGATGCCGGGACTGGATGGACGGGCGCTTCTCGCCGCGCTCCAGTCGGCACGGCCGGAGATTCCGGTCGTGATCGTCACCGCCTATGCCTCGGTGCCCGATGCGGTGGCGCTGGTCCGCGAGGGGGCCTTCGATTACATCTCGAAACCCTTCGAGATCGACGACCTCGTCGCGACCATCGAGCGCGCCCTGAAGCTGAAGGAAACCGAAGCCGACAACCGGCGCCTGCGCGAAGAACTGCGGGAAAAATACGATTTCGGCAGCCTCGTGGGGACGAGCGACCCGTTCCGGGCGGTCCTGCGCCAGATCACGGAGGTTTGCGACAGCCGGGCGACCGTGCTGCTCCAGGGCGAGAGCGGCACCGGAAAGGAGCTGGTCGCCCGCGCCATCCATGACAACAGCCCACGGAGCAACAAGCCCTTCATCGCGGTGAATTGCGCGGCGATTCCGGACACTCTGCTGGAAAGCGAGCTGTTCGGTCATGTGAAGGGGGCCTTCACCGGAGCGGTCGCCAATCGCGAGGGGCGCTTTTCCGCTGCCGATGGCGGAACGCTCTTTCTCGACGAGATCGGCGACATGCCGCTTCCCCTGCAGGTGAAGGTGCTGCGCGCCATCCAGGAACAGAGCTTCGAGATGGTGGGCAGCACCAGGACCGTGACCGTCGATGTCCGCTTCATCGCGGCCTCCCATCGCGATCTGCGCCGCGAGGTCGAGCGCGAGACCTTCCGCGAGGATCTGTATTACCGTCTGAACGTCTTTCCGATCCGCCTTCCGGCCCTGCGCGAGCGCGGCGACGACCTTGAGGATCTGGCCTGCCATTTCCTTGGCCGGCACGCGAAATCGATGGGAAAGCGGCTGACCGGCTTCAGCCGTCCGGCGCTGTCGGCGATGATGGCCTATCACTGGCCGGGAAACATCCGGGAACTGCAGAACTGCGTGGAGCGCGCGGTCATCGTTGCCCGGGGATCGCTGGTCGAGGTGAGCGACCTTCCGACCTACATCTTCGACGAGCGGCCGCCGATTGCCTCGGCCACAAGGCTGCCGGCCGATCTCGATGCCGAGTTGGAGCGGATCGAACGCAAATTCATCACCGACGCTTTGCAGGAAAGCGATGGTGTCCAGGCCAATGCCGCCAAGCGGCTCGGCATCACGGAGCGGAGCCTGTGGCACCGGGTGAAGAAATTCGGCATCCGGGTTCGCAAACATACGGACTGAATGCGCCTCGCCGCCCCTCAGTCCGTCCGCTGATCGAAATGACTGGAACGCCTTGATGGAAGCTCTGAACCAACATCTGTTCCTTCTGCTCAACGCTCCGCCGGTTCCCTCGGCCGGGCTTCTGCTGCTGGCACGCTTTCTGGCGAACGATGTGGTGATGCTGATCACCGTTCTGGCCGCGGTCTTGTGGGTGCGGGGACGGCGGAACGGGCGTGCCACCCTGGTCGGCGCCGGCTGCGCCCTGCTGATTGCGGCAGCGTTGAACGCGACGATTGGTGCCCTCTGGCACCATCCACGCCCCTTCATGATCGGATTGGGGCATCAGCTGATTCCGCACGCGGCGAACTCATCCTTCCCCAGCGACCACGCCACCTTCATGTGGACGATCGGCATCAGCCTACTGCTGCGAGGATCCTGGCCGCGGCTTGGTTGGGGAATGATGGCCTTCGGGGTGGGCGTCGCGTGGGCTCGCATCTATCTCGGCGTTCATTTCCCGCTGGACATGGCGGGCGCGCTATTGATTTCCGCTGTGGCCTCTCTGCTTGTCATTCCGGCGGGCTCCTTTGTCGATCTGAGCCTGACACCTGCCCTTATCCGGCTTTACGAAGGCGCGGTGAGGCGGCTGCATCTCCCAAAAGCGCTGTTCCCACTCGATATTTAGCTCTTGCATTGGACCGGGCACTCCAAGGGAGCGCCATGACGGCGCCGAGAGTACGGTGCAGGGCGTCGCGGGGCGCCGGGATGAACTGGAGGAAGGGCTGTTGGACTCAAGGTCATCGAACCGGAGAATGCAATGAACGACAAACCCACCGACGACCAGCCTGTGCAGGGTGAGGTCAACAAGCAGACGCCGGATCAGGGGAAGGAGCCGGCTCGAAAAGGCGGGAAGCCCACCGGTGGAGAAAAGGCCGGTGATCGCGAGGGGCAGACGCGGGAACCGGGTTACGATGAAGCGTAGCGTGCCGCTGTTTTACAGCACCACCGCCGGCCTGCGGCTGAGATGACGCGTCCAGCAGGTCAACCGGCTGGGGGTGTCACCAAGGTTCAAACGCTGCGGTGGGGTAGAAGAGGCGATCGGCCCTCCGCCCAGATTGAAGAAGTCGGACGATAGCATCCCTTTTGGCATCGCCACGCCGGTGTGGGTGGTGGATATGCGGGTTTTTCCTCATTGGATTGGTGATGAATGCGAAAGGCGATTGCCCGATGCTGAGGCCATCCGATGTTGTCTCGGATATTCTCCCTCTACTCGGGGCGCCTGTTGGCGCCCTTTTCCTTGTCAGGGCACAGGATCACTCGGCCGGCCCGATCCGCACCGACACGATTTGCCCGCCACGCCACCGGTGTCGGGAGAGCGATGCCGCTTCCAACGATCACATTCCAATGGAAAAGGGTTGGGGGTGATTCACCGTCGCCGCAAGCCGGCCGGCGAACCACCCTCTGAAACCCCTTAAAAACCGCCAGTTCTCACTTCATCGAGGGGAAGGCGAACTGGGCCCCTTCGCGGACTCCGCCGGCGGGCCAGCGCTGGGTGATGGTCTTGCGCCGGGTATAGAAGCGCACACCGTCCGGACCGTAGGCCGACAGATCGCCGAACAGCGACCGCTTCCAGCCGCCGAAGCTGTGATAGGCGACCGGCACCGGCAGCGGCACATTGATGCCGACCATGCCGACCTTGATCATGTCGCTGAAATAACGGGCGGCCTCGCCATCGCGGGTAAACAGGCAGGTGCCGTTGCCGTATTCATGGGCGTCGATCAGGTCCATGCCCTCCTGCATCGTCTTGACCCTGACGAGGCAGAGAACCGGGCCGAAGATCTCCTCGCGGTAAATGGACATGTCCGGCGTGACCCGGTCGAACAGGCAGCCGCCCAGGAAGTTGCCGGCCTCATGGCCCGGCACCACCAGCCCGCGGCCGTCCACCACCAGATCCGCACCCTCGGTGACGCCCTGGTCGACATAGGCCTTCACCTTCTCGTAATGGGCGCGGGTGACCAGCGGCCCCATTTCGCAGCCGGCCGAAGTGCCAGCGCCGACCTTCAGACCGCGCAGCGCCACCGACAGCTTGTCCTTCAGCCGCTCGGCCACCTCGTCGCCCACCGCGACCACGACGGAGATCGCCATGCAGCGCTCGCCGCACGAGCCATAGGCAGCCCCCATCAGCGCGCTGACCGCATTGTCCAGGTCGGCGTCCGGCATGACGATGGCGTGGTTCTTGGCGCCGCCTAGCGCCTGCACCCGTTTCCCATGGGCCGACGCGGTCGCATAGACATATTCGGCGATGGGGGTGGAGCCGACGAAGCTGACGCCCTGCACCCGCGGGTCGGTCAGCAGCGTGTCCACCGCCTCCTTGTCGCCATTGACGACGTTCAGCACGCCCGGCGGCAGGCCGGCTTCCAGCGCCAGCTGGGCGATGAGGAGGGCGGAGCTGGGGTCACGTTCCGACGGCTTCAGGACGAAGGTGTTCCCGCAGGCGATGGCGATCGGGTACATCCACAGCGGAACCATCGCCGGGAAATTGAACGGCGTGATGCCGGCGACGACGCCCAGCGGCTGGAATTCCGACCAGCTGTCGATGGCCGGCCCGACATTCTTGGAGTACTCGCCCTTCAACAGCTCCGGCACGCCGCAGGCATATTCGACATTCTCGATGCCGCGGGTCAGCTCGCCGAAGGCGTCGTCGAGAACCTTGCCATGCTCGGCGGTGATGAGGGCGCAGATGCGCTCGGCATTCTCTTCCAGCAGCTGCTTGAAGCGGAACATGACGCGGGCACGCTTGGCCGGCGGCGTGGCGCGCCAGGCCGGGAAGGCGGCCTCGGCGGCGGCGATGGCCTCTTCCACCGTCGCGCGCGACGCCAGGGCGACCTGGCCCGCCACGTCGCCGGTGGCCGGATTGACGATGTCGGCGGTGCGGGTGCCGGCGGGCGCGTCAGTCTTGCCGCCGATCAGGTGGGCAACGATGGTCATGATGGCTTTCCTGGGGGAATGGTCGGTGTGCAAGCTCGTTGCCCCGACCCTTCCCGTCGGCGGAGGAGGGAAGGGTCGGGGCAGAGTGTGGCCTTACGCCGTGGCTCTTATGCCGTGGCTTGGATGGCGTCGGCGACGACGTTGAACAGGCGGTCGAGGTCGGCCGGCTCGCTGTGGAAATGCGGGCCGAACTGGAGCGTGTCGCCGCCGAAGCGCACGTAATAGCCGGCCTTCCAGCACTTCTCGCCGATCTCGTAGGGCCGGCGGGCCGGTTCTCCCGGAAGCGGCGCGATGGTGACGGCGCCGGTCAGGCCATAGTTGCGGATGTCGGCGACGTTCTTCAGACCCTTCAGCCCGTGGATCAGATTTTCAAAGTGTGGCGCCAGCGCCGCAGCCTTCTCCCACAGCTTTTCCCGCTCGAAGATGTCGAGCGCGGCCAGGCCGGCGGCACAGGCGACCGGATGGGCGGAGTAGGTGTAGCCGTGCGGGAACTCCACCATGTATTCCGGCCCGCCATTGTCCATGAAGGCCTGGTAGATGTCGTGCTTCGCCACGACGGCGCCCATCGGGACCGCGCCGTTGGTCAGGCCCTTGGCGACGTTCATGATGTCCGGGACGACGCCGAAGGCATCGGCGCCGAACCGGGCGCCCATGCGGCCGAAGCCGGTGATCACCTCGTCGAAGATCAGCAGGATGGAGTGCTTGTCGCAGATCTCGCGCAGCCGCTGCAGGTAGCCCTTCGGCGGCGGCAGCACGCCGGCCGAGCCGGCCAGCGGCTCGACGATCACGGCGGCGATGTTGGAGGCGTCGTGCAGCGCCACCAGCTCCTCCAGCGCGTCGGCCAGATAGGCGCCTTCCTCCGGCATGCCCTTCACGAACAGGTTCTGCGGCAGCAGGGTGTGGGGCAGGTGGTCGGCATCGACGCCGGTGCCGAACAGCTTGCGGTTGCCGCCGATGCCGCCCAGGCTGGTGCCGCCGAAATTGACGCCGTGATAGCCCTTGGACCGGCCGATCAGCTTGGTCTTGGCCGGCTGGCCCTTCATCCGCCAATAGGCCCGCGCCATCTTCAGCGCGGTGTCGGCCGCTTCCGATCCCGAACCGACGAAGAAGACATGGTCGAGGCCGGCCGGGGTCATCGACGCCAGCTTGTGCGCCAGCTTGAAGGCGGCCGGGTGGCCGTGCTGGAAGGCCGGGCTGTAATCCAGCTCGGCGATCTGGCGCGCGACGGCTTCGGAGATCTCGCGGCGGCAATGGCCGGCGCCGCTGCACCACAGGCCGGACAGGCTGTCGTAGATCTTGCGGCCTTCGGCGTCCCAGTACCAGGTCCCCTCCGCCTTCACGATCATGCGCGGGTTGTTCTTGAACTGACGGTTGCCGCTGAACGGCATCCAATGGGCGTCGAGTTCCTCGCGCGTCAGTCCGGCAGCCTTGTCGAGCGACTCCTTGCCGAACGACTGGCCGTGATCGTTGTCGAGGGGGGCCATCCGCTGTTCTCCCGCATGTGTTGGGCGCGTCTGTTGGGGCGCTGTCGGCGACGAGTGTGCGCGCTTGCTGGTTGCGATTAAATCCAAACTATAAGAACTTCACATAACTCTGCGCTTACCTATCGCATCCCCTCCGTCATGGTCCCGGCATGAGCAAACCCACACGGTCCCCCCAAAGGTCCCTGGCCCCGATCGGCGATGCCGATATCCGCTTGCTGCGCGTGTTCCGGACGGTGGTGGAGTGCGGCGGCTTTTCCGCCGCCGAGGTGGAGCTGAACATCAGCCGGGCGGCGATCAGCCAGCACATGGCGGATCTCGAACGGCGGCTCGGCCTCACGCTCTGCCGGCGCGGGCGGGCGGGGTTCCGGCTGACCGACGAGGGGCATCTGGCCTATGAGGCGACTCTGCGTCTGCTGGCCAGCACCGAGAGCTTCCGCAGCGAGATCAACACCGTCCATGGCCGCCTGCGCGGCGAGCTGAACATCGGCATCACCGACAACCTCGTCACCATGCCGCAGATGCGGGTGACGCACGCCCTGCGCAGCCTGAAGCAGCTGGCGCCGGAGGTCCGGGTCAACATCCGCATGATCCCGCCCAACGAGATCGAGCGCGGCGTTCTGGACGGGCAGCTGCATGTCGGCGTCGTCCCGGTCCGCCGCGGCTTGCCGGGGCTGGCCGGCCTGCCGCTTTACCAGGAGGAGTCGCTGCTCTATTGCGGCGCCGGCCATCCGCTGTTCGACGGCCCGGAGGGGGCGATGACGCGGGAGGCGGTGGAGGCGGCGGACGCCGTGGCGCCGACCCAGGCGCAGCTTCCCCACGAGCTGAACAACACCGCCACCGCCACCGATCGCGAGGGGGTGGCGTTCCTGATCCTCACCGGCTGTTATGTCGGCTTTCTGCCCACCCATTATGCGCGGCACTGGGTCGAGCGCGGCATGATGCGGGCGCTGCTGCCCGGCACCTATCACCATGCGCTGGAGTTCCAGGTGGTGACGAAGAAGGGCGCCCAGCCGAATCTGGTGCTGGACCGCTTCCTGGAGGTCCTGCGCGGTAACGCAAGTGGCGGGGCAAGCGGCGAGGGGGGATGAGTCCGTCTACCGCCCGCCCTTGCGCCGTCCGGCTCCGGCTTCGGTGTCCTGAGCCTCTTCGCCCAGCGTGTGGAGCACGGCGCCCGCGGCCAGGATGCGGTCCTCCTCGCTGATCTGCGGTGCCATCGGGTCGCCGGCGGGGACGGTCGCCGTCGCCTCGCCGGCGAAGCGGACCGTCACCTCGCGGTTGGCGAAGCGGATGCCCTCGCGGCGGAACAGGGCGTGGACTTCCTGATACACCCGCTTGCGGATCTCCCACTGGTCACCGGGCCGCGTCATGAATTTGACGCGGAGGATCATCGCCGAATCCTCCATCTGGATGACGCCCTGCGACTTCAGCGGCTGGAGGAACTTCGGCCCCAGGTCCGGATCGGCGAGCAGCATTTCGCCAAGCTGCTTGATGTGCTTGCGCACCTTCTCGACATCGGTGTCGTAGGTTATGCGCAGCGGCAGCTTCATGATCACCCAGTCGCGCGAATAGTTGGTCAGCTGGTGGATCTCGCCGAAGGGGACGGTGTGCAGCGGACCGCGATGGTGGCGGAGCTGCATCGACCGCACCGAGATCTTCTCCACCGTGCCGCGGATGGCGCCGATCTCGATGTATTCGCCTTTGCGGAAGGCGTCGTCGATCAGGAAGAAGGCGCCGGAAAAGATGTCGCGGATCAGCGTCTGTGCGCCGAAGCCGATGGCGATGCCGGCGACCCCCGCCCCGGCGAACAGCGGCGCGATGTTGATCCCCAGATCCATCAGGACGCTGAGCAGCACCGCGCCGCTGATCGACAGCAGGATGAAGTTGCGCACCAAGGGCAGCAATGTCGCCAGCCGGCTCGCCGAGCCGTGGCCGCTCCCTTCGTCACCGGGAACGGTGCCGGGGACCGGTCCTTCCTCGGCGATCCGGCGGTCGATCCAGATGCGGACGCCGTGATAGGCGACATAGCCGATCAGGCAGACCGTCATGATGCCGATGAGCCGGTCGGCGGCGTCCCCGTGCATCCGCGGAATGTTCCACACCGACAGGGTCACGGCCACCCCGGCGGCGGCGGCAAGGATGCCCGCCACCCGCCGGGCAAGCGCCTCGTAGCTGTCGAGGGTAACCGGGCGTGGCGCCTGCTGGGACCGGTGGGCTGCGTCCTGCGTGCCCTCCGCGGCGTCGTCCAGCGGCCGCCAATGGGTCCGCCGCCGGTGGAACAGCCAGTCGGTCGCGTAGGTGACGGCGGCGTAGACGGTCAGGATCGTTCCGGCGACCGCATAGGCGCCGAGCAGCAGCGGCAGCTCGGTCGGCCAGCCAAGGATCAGACGGTTGACCATCGTTCCCCAGGCATAGGCGAAATAGACCAGCGCTGCCGGAAACCAGATGCTCAGGGTCAGCCGTTCGAGCGGGGCGAGCGTTTCGGCCGGGCGCCCGGCGAGAAAGGCCCGGTCGACCGCCCGTCGGTTGACGAACAGCGCCCCGAGCTTCATCAGCACGATCAGCAGGCCGAACAGCGCGACCAGCACAGCGTGCGGATCATAGGGCATGCCCAGCGCCTCCAGCCAGATGGTGCTGGTCATCAGGACGACGCCGACGGCACCGCTGACGGTCAGGTCGCGTCGCAGCCGGCGGACGGTCGGCCCCCCTCCATCCTCCAACGCGGCATCCCGAGGCAGCACCAGCCGCCAGAACAGGGCGACGGCCCAGATCAGCAGATAGCTGACCCCGGTGATGATGACGGTCTTCTCGGTCATCGGGGTCGGATCGGGGACCAGCATGATGGCGATCCCGAACGCGATCAGGGTGGCGAGGATCATGCCGCCCAGCGTCACCAGCGCACGGGCGACCAGACGGGGGAAGCGGGCGGCCAGTGCCGGTCTGCCCGGCTGGGGATCGGGCACGCGCAGCAGCAGCCGCCCGGCGATCGCCCGCCCATAGACGAGATGCTGCACCCCGTGGCCGGCCGCCATCACGGCGATTGTCAGACCGATGACCTGGAGGAAATAGAGGGGCCTGCCGGTCGGGCTCTGGGCCGCCAGCGTGGTCACGATGGCCGACGGTATCTCGGGTGTGGCGCGCACCCGTTTGGCGAGCTTGCCGCGGAAGCCCGCCATGCGGTCGCGTCCCTCGCTGAGGATGGTCATCATCATCCCGTCGGCGCCCGGTGCTGCAACGCCCGCTCCCGCCGCCGGGGCGGTGGCGACCGGGGCGGGAGCGGCGGGCGGTGCCTGTGGCGATGCCGACTGGGCGGAAGCCACCGCCTCTGGCAGCAGCACCCACAGCAGCAGAGTCAACAGCAGGACCGGCACATCGATCCGGAGCCGGGCCGGCCAGCTGAATCGCAAGGGAACGGCGAGCGTGGTGGGCAGGGCTGGCGGCATGGCGGCATCGCGAAGCGTGGTGTTCGACCCAACCACAGTAGCGCAGTTCGCGCTGCCGCGAAGCGCCTCGCTGCCTCGGTGGGAAGAATGGCCGGCGCTTCCCCTTGAGTCTTGCAGCGGACAGTGACCGACGGGCAGGGGGCGACCTTCCGTTCGAGAGCGCCCACCGTCACTGGCGCCAAAAGCGGCAAATGCATCCGGCCCCCGCTCAAGATGGCGGCAGAGCCGATTCCGTGGCATTGGCAGGCAAATCAAAAACAAATCTAATATATTGATTAATATAAGAAAAACAAAAATCGGCATGCTGTTTGCTATGGAAGGAGGATCGAACGGCAACGCGAAAGGGACGGTGCAGCCATGGTCAGCGCTTCGCCCAACGGCCGGGCTTCCCCGCGCGGGCAGACGCTTCTCCTCGACGGGATCACCCAACGCTACGGTGCCTCGCTCGCCGTGAACGAGGTCACGCTCGACATCCGCGGCGGTGAGCTGGTGGCTCTGCTCGGCCCATCGGGCTGCGGCAAGACGACGCTGCTGCGGATCATCGCCGGCTTCCTGGCCCAGACCAAGGGTCATGTGATGGTCGGCGGGCAGAGCGTGGACGGCCTGCCGCCCAATCGCCGGTCGGTCGGCTCGTCTCCAGAAT
>NZ_BADK01000726.1 GCF_000333595.1 Azospirillum sp. B506 | reverse complement strand
GGTCATTGTGTGCGTTCCCCTGGTTTGTCCCGAGGGCTCTTCGATGAGGAGGAGCAGTTTTCCGGGTCGAGCGGCTTGTCACGAAGGCGACGGCGCCCTGGGCCAGCGAGCGGACGCGGGCGGCCGGGGTGGCGAAGGCGTCATTCACGATCACCGGATGGCTGCGCCCGAGCTGCAACAGCACCATCTGCAGGCTGAACCCATCCATGCCCGTCAGGTTCAGGTCGGTGATGAGGCAGCCGACCTCTCCTTCGTAGACGATGAATTCCTCCGCCGAAGAGAAGGTGCGGACCCGCATGCCGACCGAGCGCAGGAAGTTGTCGAGGCTTTCCCGGATGGCTTCATCATCGTCGACGACACAGATGGTGGGACCACTCAGCACAACGTCATTCTCCCTCCGGTCAGGCCCCGGCCCGCCGACCGCCCCGGCCGCAAGCGGTCCATTTCCTACAACCGGAACAGGATGCGCCATCCATACCTGCGTATAGGTTGACCCCCGTGGGAAATCCTGTGGGGGTCACCGGGAGGCGTCAGGCCTTGAAGAAGGCCAGCAGGTCGGCGTTGATGGTTTCCGCATGGGTGGTCGCCATGCCGTGCGGGAAGCCCTTATAGACCTTCAGGCTGCCCTTCGGCAGCAGCTTGGACGACAGCAGCGCGGAATCGGCGATCGGCACGATCTGGTCGTCGTCGCCGTGCATCACCAGGACCGGGATGTCGATCTTCTTCAGATCCTCGGTGAAGTCGGTTTCGGAAAACGCCTTGATGCAGTCGTAATGGGCCTTGGACCCGCCCATCATGCCCTGCCGCCACCAGTTGTCGATGACGCCCTGCGAGACCTTGGCGCCATCCCGGTTGAAGCCGTAGAAGGGGCCGGAGGGGATGTCGCGGAAGAACTGGGCGCGGTTGGCGGCGAGTGCTGCGCGGAAGCCGTCGAACACCTCCAGCGGCAGGCCGCCCGGATTGGCCTCCGTCTTCAGCATGATCGGCGGGACGGCGCCGAGCAGCGCCGCCTTGCCGGCCCGCGCGGTGCCGTGGCGGCCCAGATAGCGGGCGACCTCACCGCCGCCGGTCGAGTGGCCGACATGGAAGACGTTCTTCAGCCCCAGCCCGGCGACGACGGCCAGCACGTCGTCGGCATAGGTGTTCATCTCGTTGCCGGTCGCCGTCTGCGTCGAGCGGCCATGGCCGCGCCGGTCATGGGCGACGACGCGATAGCCATGGTTCAGGAAGAACAGCATCTGGGCGTCCCAGTCGTCGGCGCTCAGCGGCCAGCCATGGTGGAACATGACGGTCTGGGCGTCGCGCGGTCCCCAGTCCTTGTAGTAGATCGAGGCGCCGTCCTTGGCGGTGACGAAGCCGTCTTCGGTCTTGCCGCTGGTCATCGTCCGTTTCCCTTCCTTGGTGTGGGATGCCGTGTCTCCGGAATGGCGGCGTTCGGCCGCCGCAGCGTCGGTGGCGCCGACGACCGCGGAGGTTGCGACGGCGGCACCGGCAACGGTCGCGCCGACGATCAGGGTGCGGCGGGTGGTGCCCGGTGCCGGGATGTCTTCGGATTGCATCGTGATATCCTCTGCCAATGCGTCAACGATCACGTCGATCGGAGTTGAACCGGTTGGCGCCGCGGAACGCCGATGTCTGCAATGGCTACCTGATTTAAACACTTTCAAAGCCATCCCTAGGTATAGGAATGGATGTAGGGAAAATTCTGAAAAGAAATTGAGTTATCTTGGGAATGATCATGTCTGAATTTGTGCGAATGTTGCAAAGTCGGACGTGGCATTCTTCGCCGGACAGCCCGGATCTCTGTGAACCTCTTGCGCCCTTTGAATGGCGGATGGAGAAGGCCCATGGCACTGCCGAACGTTGCCGCCGGTGATCCACCGTCACCTCCCGCCATCATCCTGGCGCTGTCGGTCGGCAACGCGGTGGAGCTTTACGACTTCACCATCTACAGCTTCTTCGCCCTGACCATCGGCAAGCTGTTCTTTCCTGTACAGTCGGCGTTCGGTCCGCTCCTGCTGGCGCTGCTGACCTTCGGGATTGGCTTCGTGGTCCGGCCGCTGGGCGGGATCGTGATGGGGGCCTACGCCGACCGGGTCGGGCGCAAGCCGGCGCTGGTGCTGACCATCGCCCTGATGGCGCTGGGCACGCTGCTGATCGGGCTCTGTCCGACCTATGCGCAGATCGGTGCGGCGGCACCGGCCATCATCGTGCTCGGCCGCATCCTGCAGGGCTTTTCGGCCGGCGGCGAGATCGGGGTGGCGACGACCATGCTGATGGAGTTGGGCGACCCCGCCAGCCGTGGCCTGCGGGTCAGCTGGCAGATGGCCAGCCAGGGAGCGGCCGCCCTGCTGGGCGCGCTCGGCGGCTATCTGCTGTCGACCCACCTGCCGGCCGATGCGCTGGAGGCGTGGGGCTGGCGCCTTCCCTTCCTGGCGGGGCTGCTGATCGTTCCGGTGGGGCTTCATCTGCGCCGCCTGCTGCCGGAGACCGCGCGCCACGGTCGCGGCGGCACCGCCACCCTGGCGGAGCTGCTGTCCAGCCACCGGGCCAAGCTGCTGACCGGCGTTCTGATGATCATGGGCGGCACGGCATCCACCTACGTCAACATCTTCTACATGCCGACCTACCTGATCCGGTTCGTTGGGCTGCCGTCCCATACCGCCTTTCTGACGGGCTGTGCCGCCGGGGCGACCATGCTGGCGGTGGCTCCCTTGGCCGGGTTTCTGTCCGACCGCCTGGGCCGGCGCCGCCCCTTCGTCATCTGGACCGCGCTGGCGAGCGCGCTGCTGACCTATCCTGCGTTCTGGGTGCTGTCCCACGTCGCCAGCCTTCCGGCGGCGCTGGCGGTGGTCGGGCTGCTGATCGCCGTGAATGCGGTTGGGGCGGGATCCTGCCTGCTTCTGTTGTTGGAAAGCTTTCCGTCCCGCGTCCGCGCCTCGGGCCTGTCGATCATCTATAGCGTCGGCGTATCGATCTTCGGCGGCTTCGCCCAGTTCATCGTCACCTGGCTGATCAGCGTCACCGGGAATCCGCTCTCCCCCGCCTGGTACGTCATGGCCTGCGCCCTTGCCACCGTCTACGGCGCGTCAAGACTCCGCGAAGCGAAACGGTCGCGGCAATCCGGCCTGCCGGGCAAACCGGAACTCTCCGCCGGGTGAGTTCCGGTCCGGAATCATGCCTGAAGCGGCAGGACGATCCGTTCCCCCGGTTGGGCGAGACGCACCCGCGGATCGGCGGCGCAGGCGGCGGCCAGCCGGTCGCGCTCGCCCATGCGGACATGGTAGAGGCGCATTGCGCGGACGCCGAGCCGGTCCGGAAAATCGGACAGTTGAGCGTAGGCGGCATGGAAGGGCTGTGTCGGCTCCGGCTCTGCCGTGAGGCATTCGTGGAACAGCAGGTCGGCACCACGGAAGAGATCTTCCGAGTCCGCCGTGGCGCGGCCGTCGCCGGAATAGGCGAAGGCGACGTCGCCCGTCTCCAGCCGGATGGCGCGGTTCGGCATGGAATGCCGCGTCAAGGCGGTGCGCAGGCGGAAGGGGCCGAGCGTGCCGTCTTCCGGCGTCTCGATCCAGCGCAGGGGAAAGGAGAGCGACCGTTCGGGATCGGTGGCGCCGGCCTGGAACAGCAGGGCCAGCTGCTTCCAGCCGCCGACGGTGGTGACGATGTCCAGCGGCTTGCTGCGGCGGTCATCGGTCCAGCGGATCAGCGCCGGCACCAGGCCGAAGCAATGGTCGGGATGGTGGTGGGTAAAATAGAGCGCGTCGATGGCGTCGGGATCCGGCACCTCCCGCCACAGGGCGGACGGCACCGAATGACCGCAGTCGATCATCAGGCGGAAGCCGTTGGCGGCGACGATCACCGAGGAATTGACGAAGGAGGGGTCGGCCGCTTCGCCGACGCCCAGCACCTGGATGTCCATGGAGGTCAGTGTCCGACTTTGGCCAGCACGTCGGCCTTGAGGAAACGTTCGATCACCAGCATGAAGCCCACCGAGGGAACCAGCAGGATCAGGGCGGTGATTGCGGCGATCTGGAAGTTGCCGCCCATGCCGGCGTTGAACATGAGCAGCGGCAGGGTGGAGATGTCGGGCACCCCGACGAAATAGGTGCCGGTGAACTCGTCCAGCGATTCGAGGAAAACGAAGATGGAGCTTGCCATCACCCCCGGCGCCGCCAGCGGCAGGGTGATGCCGAAGAAGGTGCGCAGCGGGCCGGCGCCCATGTCGCGCGCCGCCTCCTCCAGCGAGCGGTCGACCGCGCCGAAGGCGGCGGCGGTGATCCATACCGAAAAGACCAGCCCGTGGACGGTGTGGACCAGCACCACCCCGGCCACCGTCCCGTTCAGCCCCAGCGTGTAGAAAATGCGCGCCACGTTGATGTAGACCGCGACGCTGGGAAAAGCCTGCGGCAGCAGGAAGGCCAGCAGGATCGCCCCGCGCCAGGGCAGGCGCAGCCGGGCCAGCGCATAGCCGGCGGGAACCGATACGGCAAGGCAGGCCGCCACCGTCAGCAGCGCGATGGTGACGCTGGTCGCCAGCGACGCCATGGCGTTGGAGCGTGGGGCGAACACCCGCTCCCAGAAGGAGAAGCCGTATTGCAGGGGCAGGGTGTGGGGGAAGTACCATTTCTCCGCCACCGCCCACAGGCCGAGGTTGGTCAGCGGCCCGAAGATGACGAAGGCCAGCAGCCCGAGAGCCAGCCCGCGCGGAATCCAGGTGAATATTCGGGCGAGGGTCCGTGTCGGGTTGATGAAGGTCATCGCGCACCGCCCTGGCGCACGCCATGTCGCAGGTAGAACCAGCCGACCAGACCGGCCATGGCATAGGAGACGAAGCCAAGAGCGTTGGCGACGCCGTAATCGCCATGGGCGTTGATGCGATAGGCCATGTCCACCGTGATCATCGTCGGGCTGTTGGGATTGATCATCATCGGCACCGACATCACCGACAGCATGGTCACGAAGCTGAGGATCAGCCCGACGGTCAGTGTCGGCCGGATCTGGGGAACGACGATCTCGCCCAGGATGCGCAGCCGTCCGGCGCCGAGGTCGCGTGCCGCCTCGATGGTCGAACGGTCGAGCGAGGCCATGGCGCCCGCCACCATCAGCGCGACGAAGGGGGTTTGCTTCCACACGAAGGTCACCACGACGCCGCGCCAGTCGAGCAGGCTCGCCGCCTGCAGCGGCTCGATGATGCCGCTGCCGATCAGCAGGTTGTTCATCAACCCGTTCTTGGCGAGGAAGGAGCGCATCATCTGGGCGGCGACGATGAAGGGGATGAACAGCGGCCAGCGGTAGAGCCAGCGCAGCAGGGTGACCGCAATCCGGTTCCCGCCGAGCGTCAGATAGCCGCCGATCGCCACCGACAGGATGGCAACCAGCGCCGAGGACAGCAGCACGATGGCCAGCGTGAAGGCCATGTCGAGGCTGTACAGCTCGAACGCCTTCACGACGTTCGCCAGCGTCCAGCCGCCGTCACGGCCCTGGAAGGCGCTGACCGCCGACAGACCCAGCGGGTAGAGGAAGAACAACGCCACCATCGCCAGCGCCGGCATGACCAGCAGCACGCCCCACAGCCAGTCGGGAGCGATCCTGGTGGCGGGCAGGGCGGGGGCGCCGTCTCCCCCGCGCGAGCGGGGGAGGGTGGCGGGACGGCCGGCGGCCTCAGTTGGCAACGGTGCGCTCATAGGCTTCCATGATGTCGGTGAAGTAGCCCGACAGCGGGAAGGGCTTGCCCTTGCTCGCCAGCTCGTCCGGCTTCACGTCGGTGAACAGCTTGGCCCAGGTCTGGGCGTCCAGCTTCGGCTGCACGTAGGTGGCGTCGATGCCCGGATACCAGTTGAAGCGCTTGACGATGCCGTCGGCCTGGACCTCGGGGCTGGTCGCCAGTTCGATGAACTTGCGGGCGGCCTCCTGGTTGGCGGCCTTGGCCGGGACGGCGTAGTACATCGGCTGGCCGGGCATGCCCGGACCGATCAGCTGCAGCTTCATCGCCGGGTTGAGACGGCCGTCGGCCTGCCAGCTGTAGAACATGTCGACCCACACCGGACCCATGGCGATCTCGCCGCGGTTCAGCATGTCGAGCGTGCCGGCATTGCCAGGGGTCAGCGTGACGCTCTTGTTGAACTCCTTCAGGCCGGACAGCGCCTTTTCGATCGCCGGCTTCATCGTCGCGTCATAGGGGCCCTTTTCCAGCTTGGCGGCATCGCCGATGTTGGCGGCGGTCCAGCCGGTGACGAAGCCGACGCCGGACATGCCGCCCTTGATGCCGTTGTAGCCGAAGGATTTCGGGTTGGCCTTCACCCACTCCGCCAGCTCGGCGTAGGTCTTGGGCGGGGCCTTCACCAGGTCGGGGTTGTAGGCCAGCGCGATCTGGCTGTGGAACATCGGCAGGACATAGCCGGTGACGTCGGTGCCGAGCGCGTTGCGCGCGCTGTCGCGGCTGGCCAGCGTGCCGGTCTTCACATCGCCGACATAGGCCGAGAGCATCTTCTCCTGCACCATCTGGCCGGCCATCTTCTGGTGGATGACGGCGACATCGACATCCCACTTGGCTGCCCCTGCGGCGGCCTCGGCGCTCAGCTTCTCATAGATCTTCTGCGATCCGCCGTCGCCCGGCCCGGTGCCGGCGGCACGCACCTTGACGCCCGGATTCTGGGCCTCGAACTTCGGCGCCAGATACTCGTTGACGTAATCGACCATGTTCTGGTCGCCAGCGGTGAGCACGGTCAGCACCGTCTCGGCCTTCAGCGGGGCGGCGGAAAAACCGGCGGCGAGCGCCAGACCGGCGGCGCCGGCGAGCAGCGTCCTCAGCGTCACGAGCTTCATGAAAGTCCCCCTTCTTCCCAATGGTTGGGCCGGATGTTCAGGATCGCCTCAGGCCCTTCCCGCCGCTTCCTCGCGGAGCGGGAAGCAATGCAGGGCCGAAGGCGGAATGACGATGGCGACGGCGTCGCCGACCGTGCGGCGTTCGTCGTCGTCGACCAGGAAAACCATGCCGCCGACCGCGACGCCGTAGCGCCAGCGGCCGCCGGGATAGGCTGTCTGCGTGATGTGGCCGCGCAGGACCAGCGCATCGGCCGGGGTTTGGCCGGCCGATGCCAGTTGCACGGACTCGGTGCGGAAATGCGCGGCGACCTCGCCGCTGCCCAGCATCTCGACCTGCGCGCCGTCATTGCCGAGCGGCAGGCTGACGGCGTCGTGGTTCGGGCCGGCGGCGATCTCCAGCGTTTGGTCCGTCCGCGTCGCCTGCAAGGGCACCACATTGTCGGCGCCGAGGAAGCTGGCGACGAAGGCGCTGGCCGGGCGGCGGTAGATCTCCTCGGGCGTGCCGATCTGGGCGATGCTGCCGGCGTTCAGGATGACGATGCGGTCGGCCATCACCATGGCCTCTTCGCGGTCATGCGTCACATGGACGGCGGTGATGCCGAGCCGCTGCTGTACCGCGCGGATCTCGTGGCGCAGTTCGAGCCGGATGCGGGCGTCCAGGTTGGACAGCGGTTCGTCCAGCAGCAGGATGTCGGGATTGATCGCCAGCGCCCGCCCGAGCGCCACGCGCTGACGCTGGCCGCCCGAAAGCTGGGTGACGTTGCGGTCGGCCAGCCCGTCGAGTTTCAGAAGCCGCAGCATCTCGGCTACCCGCTCGGCGATGCGCGGGCGGGGCCAGCGGCGCAGCTTGAGGCCGTAACCGATGTTCTGGGCGGTGGTCATGTGCGGCCACAGCGCATAGGACTGGAAGACCATCGCCGTGTCGCGCCGCTCCGGCGGTGCCTTGGTCACGTCCCGCCCGGCGATGGCGATGCGCCCGCCGTCCACCGGCACGAAACCCGACACCGCCCGCAGCAGCGTGGTCTTGCCGCAGCCCGACGCCCCCAGCAGCGCCACGAACTCGCCGGGGCGGACATGCAGGCTGACGCCGTTCAGCACGCGCGAGCCGCCATAGGCGACGGTCAGATTCTCGACATGCAATTCCGCCATCGCCGCAAACTTCCCGCATTTCCCGAAGTGACGAGCGCCGTTGCATGCGTATGCAAAGCCGCTGACGCAGGGTTTATGCGGGAAGCGTGAAGCGAGGATGATGGAATTGTGATGCTTTGGTGAATGCGGCTCCGCCGCTTGCGGTGAATGCGGTGCCGACGCCTGTCAAAGGCGTGCCGATCCACGTCTGACCAGCACGGGGGCAGGGCGGTGCAGGACCGGCGGCGCGTCGG
>NZ_BADK01000727.1 GCF_000333595.1 Azospirillum sp. B506 | reverse complement strand
TCGGTCTCGGCCAGCATCTGCAGCCCGAGGCGGGCAGCCTGGCGCTCGGCCAGCAGCGCATCCTGGAGATCGCCCGCGCGCTGTGCGCCGACCCCTGCCTGCTGCTGCTCGACGAGCCGGCCGCCGGTCTGCGTTTCCTGGAGAAGCAGGCGCTGGCCGAACTGCTGGGCAAGCTGCGCTCGGAGGGGATGGCGATCCTGCTGGTCGAGCATGACATGGACTTCGTGATGGGACTGGTCGACCGCGTCTATGTCATGGAGTTCGGCGAGCGCATCGCCGAGGGGCCGCCCGAGACGATCCAGACCAACCCGGCCGTTCTCGAAGCCTATCTGGGAGGGATCGAATGAGCGCGCCGCTGCTGGAGGTCTCCGACCTCTGCGTCTCCTACGGCAAGATCGAGGCGCTGAGCAACGCCAGTCTGCGGGTGGGCGAGGGTCAGATCGTCACCGTCATCGGCCCCAACGGTGCCGGCAAGACGACGCTCTTGTCCGCCATCATGGGTGTGCTGCCGTCGCGCGGCCGGATCCGTTTCCACGGCCATGACGGGCAGTCGCCGGCAATCCAGGACATGGTCGGCCGCGGCATGAGTCTGGTGCCGGAAAAGCGCGCCCTGTTCGCCACCATGAGCGTGGAGGACAATCTGCGGCTCGGCGGCTTCCGCTTCCATTCCCGCTCCAGGCGGGAGCAGGACGCGGCGATGGAGGAGCTCTATGCCCTGTTCCCCCGGCTGAAGGAGCGGCGCGGCCAGATGGCGGCGACGCTGTCGGGTGGCGAACGGCAGATGCTGGCGCTGGCCCGCGCCCTGATGGGCGGACCGAAGCTGCTGATGCTGGACGAGCCGTCGCTCGGGCTGGCGCCGCTGATCGTGCGCGAGGTGTTCCGCATCATCGCGGAGCTGCGGCGCAAGGGGGTGTCGATCCTGCTGATCGAACAGAACGCCCGTGCCGCGCTCCGCGTCGCCGACCATGCCTATGTGCTGGAGCTGGGGCGCATCGCCATGGAAGGGCCGGCGTCGGAGCTGGCGCATGATCCGCGCGTGGTGGCGGCCTATCTCGGCATGGCCGGCAAGCATCAGGAGATGCTGGCCTCATGACGGAGCCGGACTGGCGGACGCAGCCCGACGCCGGATGCCAGCATGTCGGGCGCTGGCATGTCGGGATCGCCGGGGCGGGGGCCATCGGCACCACGCTGGCGGTGCGCATCGCCCGCGCCGGTCACCGGGTCGGCGTGCTGGCCCGCGGAGCGACCCTGGACGTCATCCGGCAGGACGGGCTGCACCTGACCGATCGCGAGGGCGAACATCATGCGCGGGTCGAGGCCGGGCCGGCGGGAGAACTGGGGCGACCGGACCTGCTGTTCCTTTGCGCCAAGGCGCAGGACCTGCTGCCGCTGGTGCGCTCCGCCCGGCCGATGATCGGGCCGGAGACGCTGGTCGTCCCGGTGGTGAACGGCATTCCCTGGTGGTATTTCGAGGGGGAGGGCGGGCGCCACCAGGGCCGCGCCGTCCACGCCGTCGACCCCGACGGGGCGCTGAAGGAACTGGTGCCGCTCGACCGCTTGATCGGCGCCATCGCCTACATCACCGCGGAGCGGATGGCCCCCGGCGTCGCCCGCAGCTTCAACCCGCTGAAGCTGATCCTGGGCGAGATCGACCATCGCCCCAGCGACCGGCTGGCCCGCACCGCCGCCATGCTGACCGCCTGCGGCATCCACACCCAGGCGAGCGGGCGGGTGCGCGACCCGCTGTGGACCAAGGTGATCGCCAACCTCTCCTCCAACCCGCTGTCGGTGGTCTCGGGAGCGACGCTGCAGGACATCTACGGAGACCCGTCGCTGTCGCAGATCGCCCGCCAGATGCTGTCGGAAGCGCTGCTGACCGCCGCCGCCTATGGCGCGCGGATCGAGCTCGATCCGGCATCGCTGCTGGCGATGGGCGCCGGAATGGGGCCGGTGAAGACCTCCATGCTCCAGGATTTCGAGAAGGGATTGCCGCTGGAGCTGTCCGCCATCTGCGAGGCCGTCATCGAACTGGCCGAGCTGCAGGGGCTTTCCATGCCGCTGACCCGCAACATCGCCATCCTCGCCCGCTTCAAGAGCGACAGCGCGCTGCGCGCCGCCGCGGGCCTGTAACCTCCATCCGAAGAGGACCGCAAACCATGATGACCATGGCCGCAACCGCAGCAAAGATGGGCCACAACAGCGTCGTCAGGCCCGATCACATCGGCGAGGAGGAGTGGGCACTGCGCTGCCAGCTGGCCGACTGCTATCACCTCGTCGATTTCATGGGCTGGACCGAGACGATCTTCAACCACATCTCCGCCCGGCTGCCGGGGCCGGCGCACCATTATCTGGTGAACCCCTTCGGGTTGAACTATACCGAGGTGACGCCGGCCAACCTGCTGAAGGTCGGGCTGGACGGCGAGAAGCTGGAGCCGTCGCCCTACGACGCCAACCCGGCCGGCTTCGCCCTGCACAGCGCAATCCACGAGGCGCGCGACGACATCCACTGCGTGATCCACACCCACACCACCGAGGTGTCGGCCATCGTGCAGAAGAAGCAGGCCTTCTCGCACAACGACTTCTACGGCGCCCAGCTCCATGGCCGCGTCGGCTACCATGCCTTCGAGGGCATCACGCTCTTCGCCGACGAGAAGCCGCGCATGCTGGAGAGCCTGGGCGACAAGCATATCCTGGTGCTGCGCAACCACGGCATCGCGGTCGGCGAGTCCAGCATCGCCAAGACCTTCTTCCTGCTGTGGACGGTGCAGCGCGCCGCGGAGATCCAGACGCTGGCCGACAGCATGCGCGGCGAGGACGTGGAACTGTCGGTCGAGGTCCGGCAGAAATGCAGCGACCTGACCGCCATGCTGATCCGCGACAGCGGCTTCGCCGTCAAGTTCTTCGACGCCATGGTGCGCAAGATGCGGGCGGAACGCGGACCGGGCTGGTGAGCGCGTGCCGCGACCGCAAGGCGTTTGGCAACCGAACCGGCGGTTGGTACAAGAGGTCCCCGGCCTCGCCAAACGCCGGCCAAACGCGGGACAGACACTGGGCACCATGGCCATCACCAAGAAGCTGCGCCGCTACATCCCGTCGGACCCCGAGTTCCAGGTGGAGGAATTTCCCTTCTACTGGCTTGCCCGCGTCCAGGGCATCTACACCCAGAGGATGGAAACGGCGCTGAAGCGGATCGGCACCGACATCCCGACCTGGCGGGTGCTGTTCATTCTGAAGACACACGGCACATCGAGCATTTCGGAGATCTCGACGCACGCCATCGCCAAGCTGTCGACGATGACCCGCATCGTCTATCGCATGAAGGCGGAAGGGCTGGTCGACACCGGCACCAACGCCGAGGACGGCCGTGTCACCGTGGTGACGATGACGCCGGCCGGTCACGCGCTGGTGGAGCGTATCCAGGATGCGACGGGGCGGCTGTTCGCCCGCAGCTTCGAGGGGCTGTCGGAATCGCAGATCGCCAAGCTGAACGCCACCCTGCAGCAGCTGTACGATAATCTCGCGGAGGATTGAGCCGCTCCCGCCCGGCTTTCGGCGATGACGCGGAACCTCATCCCGGGCCTTCCGGAAAAATGCCGATTGGCCTTTTTGGAATGTCGCGATGATCGGGAGGGGCAGGGCTCGTCAGGAGACACCCTGCGCCAATGTGCCGTCCGCCACCAGCGCCTCGACCGCGGCGGCGAGCGCCGCTTCCGTGGCCTCGGAAAGCTGTCCGACCGGTGGGAGCGACCGGCCGATCGGCAAGCCGATCAGGGCGAAGGCCCGCCGGACGGCCTCGGGAAACTGTTCGGCGAACAGGGCATCCATCAGGGGATTCAGCCTGCCCTGGGCCGCCAGCGCTTCCGCGACCCGGCCGCTCTCGGCGAGCGCCTGGATCTTCGCCCAATAGCCGGGTAGCAGGGCAGCCGATGTCAGGATGCCGCCCTTGGCGCCGAGGATCACCTGCTGGACGAACAGGGTGTCCTGGCCGCTCAGCAGGCTGAAGTCGTCAGCAACCAGCTTCGACAGCCGGTCCAAGTGGTAGAGATCGGTGTTCGACGCCTTCATGCCGACGATCAACCGCTCCGCCGCCATGCGGGCGATGGTCTCCGGTGCCGTGACGATCTGGCTGCGGAAGGGGTTGTCGTAATAGAGGATCGGCAGGCCCAACTCCGGGACGAGCGCCCGGAAATAGCGCAGGATCCCCTCCTGGTCGGTGCGCGCATAATAGGGCGGGATGACCATGAGGCCGTCGGCGCCCGCCTGCCGGCACATCCGCCCGATGTCGAGCGCGCCGCCGAGACCGGGAGCAAGCACGCCGCCGATCACCGGCACCCGTCCGGCCGCGGCGGACACGGTGACCTCCATGATGCGGCGGCCGGTGGCGAGGTCGAAGGAGGCCGCTTCGCCGGTGCCGCCGAGCGGGAGCAGCCCGGAGGCGCCGCGTTCGATCTGGTAGACGACGATCCGTTCGAGCCCGCTCTCGTCGAGCGATCCGTCGGCGTGCAGCGGGGTGGGGAAGGCGGGGATCAGCCCGCGGAACATCGGCAGCGGCAAGGGCAGGGTCTCCTCAAGCGAATCCGGAAGGGCGGGAGAGGCGGCGGGGTGTGCAGCCCCTCCCTCGCGGATCTGGCGTCAGCGGCCGAGATGGATCCAGGTCGCCTTCAGTTCGGTGTATTTCTCAAGCGCGTGCAGCGACTTGTCCCGTCCGAAGCCGGATTGCTTGAACCCGCCGAAGGGCGAAGAGATGTCGCCATGGTCGAAGCAGTTGACCCAGACCACGCCGGCGCGCAGCGCGGAGGACGCCTTGAAGGCGGTGTTGATGTCGCGCGTCCAGACCGCCGCGGCCAAGCCATAGCTCGTGTCGTTGCCGATGCGGATCGCGTCGTCGACGTCGGCTGCGGCAATGGTTGCCAGCACCGGGCCGAAAATCTCCTCGCGGGCGATGGTCATGCCGCCGGTGACGTCGTCGAACAGCGTTGCCTCGATGAAACAGCCATCCGACGCGATGCGCTTGCCGCCGAGCCGCAGGGTGGCGCCCTCCGCCTTGCCCGTCTCGATATACTCCATGACGCGGTCGGCCTGCCGGGCATCGACCATGGCGCCCATCTCCGTCGCCGGGTCGAGCGGGTCGCCGACCTTGATGGCGCTGCCGACCGCAATCACCTTTTCGACCACCTCGTCCTTGACGCTGCGCTCGACGATCAGGCGCGAACCGGCGTTGCAGACCTCTCCCTGGTTATAGAAGATGCCCCAGGCCGCCGCGGTCGCCGCCGCATCGAGGTCGGGGGCGTCGGCCAGGATGATGTTCGGGCTCTTGCCGCCGCATTCCAGCCCGACCCGCTTCATGTTGGACTGGCCGGAATATTGGAGGAAGTATTTCCCGACTTCGGTCGAGCCGGTGAAGGCCACCGCGTCGACGTCCATATGCAGGCCGAGTGCCCGTCCGGCGGTCTCGCCGAAGCCGGGAAGCACGTTGAACACGCCGTCGGGAATGCCGGCCGCCGCGGCAAGCTCGCCGAGCTTGATGGCGGTGAGCGGCGACTGCTCCGCCGGTTTCAGGATCACCGAATTGCCGGCGGCGAGGATCGGGCCGAGCTTCCAGGCGGCCATCAGCAGCGGAAAGTTCCACGGCACCACCGCGGCGACGACGCCGAGCGGCTCGCGGCGGATCAGCGAGACCGCGGTCGGCGCGGTCGGCGCGATTTCGTCATAGAGCTTGTCGATGGCTTCGGCATACCAGTCGATGCATTGCGCCGACAGCGGCAGGTCGACCGAGAGGCTGTCGCGGATCGGCTTCCCCATGTCGAGGGTTTCGAGCAGCGCCAGCTCTTCCGTGTTGGCGGTGATCAGGTCGGCGAAGGCGGCAAGGCGCTTCTTGCGGTCGCGCGGCGCCATGCGCGACCAGACCCCGGACTCGAAGGCCTTGCGCGCAGCGGCGACCGCCTGGTCGACGTCCTCGGCGTCGCAGGCGGCGACTTGCGCCAGGATTTTGCCGGTCGCCGGATTGACGCAATCGAAGGTCTTGCCGGATCGGGCCTGGACATGGCGTCCATCCACGAAGGCGCTGCCGTTGACGCTCAGCGCGGCGGCGCGGGCGTGCCAATCGATCGTCGCTGACATGGGATCTCTTTCCACCAGGGGGGGTCGGTGAGGGGCCGTTCGGCCATCGTCGGATGATGGAATGATAGGTGATCGGGAGGGATCGCTCCACCGCAAATTTTTCGTTTTCTGAAAAATGAACTGACAGTGCTGAAACCGGTTGCTATCCTGGCGATCATTATGGGGCTGCCGCTGCAATGGCATCGGTCCCGATCAGACGAACGGATGCGCCACATCGATGCCGCACACGAAGACCGCTGAGGACGGCGCCGAGCGCGCCCAGGCGAGCGCTGCCAACGTCGGCGCCAATGTGGATGAAGAGACGCAGAAGCTCGGGCAGCGGATCCGGGATCTGCGGCTCAAGGCCGGCATGACTCTGACGGATCTCGCGAAGGCGACCGGGGTGTCGATCGGCACGCTGTCGCAGTTGGAGCGCGGGCTGGTGTCGCCGACGGTGCGCACCGTCTACACGGTTGCCGCCGCCTTCGGGGTCATGCCGGCCTGGCTGATCGACCCGTCATCCTCGAAGAACACCGAAAGCCGTTATATCGTACGGGCCGGGGAGCGGTCGCAGCTGCTCGACCTCGACGGCATCCGCAAGGACGTCGCCTCTCCGGTCGCGAGCAAGCGGCTGCGCGGCTTCTTCATGGCGATCCAGCCGGGCTGCAGTTCCGGCGCGCAGCCTTATACGCACAAGGGCGAGGAGATCGGCTTTATCCTGTCGGGCTCGCTGGAGCTGCAGATCGAGGGCGAGACCTTCATGCTCTACGAAGGCGACTGTTTCGCCTTCCCGAGCGACAAGCCGCACCGCTTCGCCAACAGCAGTGCGCGGCCGGCCACGGTCTTCTGGGTGAACGCCGACATCTGATCCGGAACGTCGGCCGTCCGTCCGCCTTCGGTGACGCCAATAATTTCAGAATATTGAAAATAGGCGTTGCCCCGCTGAAAATTGGCGCTCATAGTTTCAGTATTCCCCGCCGGGGCGCGCCGAGGGCGCCCCCGGATCCCGTGCCGGAACTGAAGGACGTGCTGCGTTGACCAGTTCATCCACCGCAACGGGCGCATCGGGTCTCGGTCCCTGGTCGGCGATAGTGCTTCTGGCCCCCCTGACCGTTCTGATGTTCGCCATCCTGCTTTATCCGCTGGGCCTCACGCTGTGGACCAGTCTCTATGACGGCCAGCTCTCCTTGCGCGCCTATGCCGAGCTGGCGTCGAGCACCCTGTTCCTCAAGGTCCTGCGCAACACCTTCGAGATCGCCATCACCGGCACGCTGGTCAGCCTGGTCTTCGGCTATCCGGTGGCCATGCATCTGGCGGCCCAGCCGCCGCGGCGGCGGACGGCCTGCCTGGTGATGGTGATGCTGCCGTTCTGGACCAGCATCCTGGTCAAGAGTTTCGCGCTGGTCGCGGTGTTCGGCAACCAGGGGCTGCTCAACCAGCTGCTGGGCTTCCTCAGCGGCGGCCAGATCAACCTGCCGATGATGTTCAACCGCGTCGGGGTGGTGCTGGGCATGATCAATTTCCTGCTGCCCTTCATGATCCTGTCGATCCTCGGCAGCCTGCTGGCGCTGGACCGCCGGCTCATCCTCGCCGCCGAGACGATGGGCGCCGGCTCGCTGCGCATCTTCTGGAAGATCATCCTGCCGCTCAGCATGCCGGGCGTCGTCGCCGGGGTGCTGATCAACGTGACACTGTCGATCGGCATGTACATCACGCCGGCCCTGCTCGGCGGGCGGCAGGACATGATGGTTGCCAACCTCGTCGATTTCTACACCCGCCAGACGCTGGACTGGACCGCCGCCTCGGCGACGGCCATGGCGCTGCTGGCGATTTCCGGCCTGCTGGTGGCGATGCTCGGACGGGTGCGCGGCGGCCTGTCGGGAGGTCCGGCATGAACCCGCTGTTCGGCTCCAGCGATGTCGCCCGCCGCATCGTCACCGTCGCCGCCTGGCTCTGCTATCTCTTCCTGCTGATCCCAAGCCTGATCGTGGTGCCGATCTCCTTCGGCAATTCCGGACAGATCGAGTTCCCGCCGCGTGAATTCTCCCTCGGGCTTTATCGGCAGTTCTTCACCGACCCGGCCTGGTGGGGATCGATGGTGCAGAGCCTTCTCGTCGCCGTCGCCACCACGGTGATCGCCCTGCTGCTCGCGGTGCCGGCCGCCTATGCGCTGGCGCGGTCGGAACTGCCCGGCCGGGGCCTGCTGCGCGGCCTCTTCATGATGCCGATGCTGGTGCCGGTCATCGTCCTCGGCCTCGGCCTCTACCTGCAATTCTCCAACTGGGGGTTGCTCGACACCACCGCCGGCGTCGTCCTGGCCCATGTCATGTTGACCACGCCCTACATCATGATCTCGGTGATGTCGGGACTGCAGCATTCGGACATCGCGCTGGAGACCGTGGCCTCGATCATGGGGGCGTCGCGGCGGGTGGTGTTCTTTCGCGTGGTACTGCCCCAGCTCGGGCCGGCCATCGCCGTCGGCGCGCTCTTCGCCTTCCTGATGTCTCTGGACGAGGTCGTCGTCGCCTATTTCCTGACCGGCACCGACGCCATGACGCTGCCGGTCAAGATGTACAGCTCCATCCGCTGGGAACTGACGCCGGTTCTGGCCGCGGTGTCGACGCTGCTCACCGTCCTGTCGTTGCTCATCGCTCTGGGAATCATCGCCCTGCAGCGCAAGACCGAGGCGCACTCATGAACGCTCCGTCCGCTTCCGCCATGGTCCAGCTCCAAGCCGTCACGAAACGCTACGGCGAGTTCGAGGCCCTGCACAGCATCGACCTGTCGATCGCCAAGGGCGAGTTCGTCACGCTGCTGGGGCCGAGCGGCTCGGGCAAGTCGACCCTGCTCAACCTGATCGCCGGTATGATCATGCCGAGTTCCGGCCGGATCATCATCGACGGCCGCGACACCACCACCCTGCCGACCAACCGGCGCGGCCTGGGCATGGTGTTCCAGAACTACGCGCTGATGCCGCACATGACGGTGTTCGAGAACATCGCCTTTCCGCTGCAGGTGCGCGGCCTGCCCAAGGACGAGATCCGGCGCAAGGTCACCGGGGTGCTCGACCTGATCCAGCTCGGCCATGTCGCCGGCCGCAAGCCGCGCGAACTGTCGGGCGGCCAGCAGCAGCGCGTCTCGCTCGCCCGCTGCATCGTCTACAATCCGGCGCTGATCCTGATGGACGAGCCGCTCGGTGCGCTCGACAAGAAGCTGCGCGAGCAGATGCAGCTGGAGATCAAGCGGCTCCATGCCGAGCTTGGCATCACCATGCTCTACGTGACGCACGACCAGGACGAGGCGCTGACGATGTCGGACCGCATCGTCCTGATGAACGGCGGCCGGATCGAGCAGCAGGGACAGCCCGACACCCTCTATTTCAAGCCGGAGACCGTGTTCAGCGCCGAGTTCATCGGCAGCTCCAACCTGATCCCCGGCGAGATCGCGGCGGGGGAGGGTGGCACCGTCACGCTGAAGACCGCGCTCGGCGCCTTTCCGGTACCGGCGCCCGACCGGCCGTTCAAGCCCGGCGAGCGCGGCGTCCTGCTGGTCCGGCCGGAGAACATGACGCTGACCGACCGTGCCGATTCCACCAGCATCGCCGGGCGGATCGAGGATTCGATCCTGCTGGGCGGGGTGGTGCGGCATTTCGTGCGCTGTACCGACGGCAGCACGGTCATCGTCCAGGAACTCAACCAGCCGGGCCGGGCCGGCGCCCGCCGCGACGAGACGGTCCGCGCCAGCTGGACTCTGGACCACGCCCGCCTGCTTCCATCGCCGCCGACCCGCTGACGCGGACCGCCATTCACCACTGCCGAACAAACGAGGGGGAAGTGCCCATGACCAAGACGACGTTCCTGACTTCGCGGCGCGGGCTGCTGAAGGGTGGTGCTGCCGGCCTCGCGGGCCTGGTGGCGGCCCCGGCGGTCTTCTCCCGCCGCGCCCATGCCGCCGACACCACCCTCACCGTCACCTCCTGGGGCGGCGACTACAACAAGATGGTGCGCGAAATCTTCGCCGATCCCTTCACCCAGGAGACCGGCATCAAGGTCGTGCTGGTCGACAACGGCGACATGGCCAAAGTGAAGGCGCAGGTGCAGAGCAAGGCCGTGCAGTGGGACGTCATCGATGCCCCCGCCGCCTTCGCCACCTCCGGCGCCCGCGACAAACTGTGGGAGGAGCTCGACCTCTCGATCGTCAAGCCCGGTCCGCTGGTGCAGGCTCCGGCCGCCGACTATATGCCGCTCTATCTCTACAGCGGCGGGCTGGTCTGGGACGGCAAGCGCTCTCCCGACGGAAAGCATCCCGTCGATTTCGCCGGTTTCTACGACATCGCGCGCTTCCCCGGCCGCCGGGTGATGCGGTCGCTGGCGTCGGAAACGCTGGAAGCGGCGCTGATCGCCGACGGCGTCGCGCCGAAGGATCTCTATCCGCTCGACGTCGAACGGGCGTTCCGCATGCTCGACCGCATCAAGCCGCATGTCAGCAAATGGGCGGCCACCACCCCCGATCAGGTGAATGCCATCGTCCAGGGTGAGGCCGATTTCTCCTACAGCTATTTCAACCGGGTGAAGTCGGCCCAGAAGGCGGGCGCCAGCCTGGACTTCTCCTTCGCGCAGACGATCAATTCGCTCGACTATTTCGCCGTTCCCAAGGGCACGAAGAACAAGGAGGCGGCGATGCGCTTCATCGACTTCTGCCTGCGGCCCGACCGTCAGGTCGCCTGGGCGACGCGCGGCTACTACCTGCCGAACAGCGTCGCGGCTCTGGACGAGGTGAAAGCCGGGCCGGCCAGCCAGTATCTGCCCGACCTCACCAACGGCAAGAACGTGATCGTCGACTCCCACTGGTGGAGCGAGAACTACACGGCGATGCAGAAACGCTATGCCGAGTGGATGCTGACCTGACCGCCGGCGGGTTCCGGCCTCCGTCTCGCTCTTCACCCTTGCCGCTGCCATCGGTGCGAATGCCATGTCCTACGATGCCTGTCTTGCCGACACCTTTCTTGCCGAATTGGCCTCGATCGTCGGGGAGCGGTATGTCGTCACCGCCGCCGCCGACACCGCTGCTTTCCTCACCGACCACCGCGGCCGCTACACCGGCCAGGCGTTGGCGGTGGTCAAGCCGGCGAACACGGCGGAAGTGTCCCGCGTGGTGAAGGCCTGTGCCGCGGCCGGGGTCGCCATCGTGCCGCAGGGCGGCAACACCGGCCTGTGCGGCGCCGCCACGCCGATGGGACCGCGGCCGAGCATCGTCCTGCGTCTCGACCGCATGAACCGGATCCGTGCGGTCTCCGCCGCAGAGGAGACGATCACGGTGGAGGCGGGCTGCATCCTCGCCGAGATCCAGGCGGCGGCCGCCCGTGACGGGCTGCTGTTCCCGCTGAGCCTCGGCGCCGAGGGCAGCTGCCAGATCGGCGGCAACATCGCCACCAATGCCGGCGGCATCGCCGTGCTGCGCTATGGCAACATGCGCCAGCTCGTGCTCGGGCTGGAGGTCGTGCTGGCCGACGGAACGGTGCTCGACGGCCTGCGCCGGCTGCGCAAGGACAATTCGGGCTACGACCTCAAGCAGCTTTTCGTCGGTGCCGAGGGAACGCTCGGCATCGTCACCGCCGCGTCGTTGAAGCTGTTCCCGGCCATCCGTTCGCGCTCCATCGCGATGATGCAGATAGCGAGCGTGGCGGATGCGCTGACCCTGTTCACACAGGCACGCAAGACCTTCGGCGAGCGGATCTCCAGCTTCGAGATCATCGGCTCGTCCTATATGGACTTTGTGCTGAACTATGTGACCGGCACGATGATGCCTTTCGCCCAGCCGGCCCCCTGGTACCTGCTGCTGGAGGTGGGGGAGTCGCGGCCCGATGCCCCGCTCGCAGCGGACATGGAGGCCTTCCTCGGCGAGGTCTTCGAGGCCGGTCTGGTCAGCGACGCCGTCATCGGCTCCAGCCTCGCCCAGGAGGAGGCGATCTGGAAGCTGCGCCATGGCGTCACCGGCGAATTCAAACTCGCCGGCAAAACCATGTCGCACGACACCTCGGTCCCGGTCGCCGAGCAGCCGGCCTTCGTCGAGCGGGTCGAAGCGGCGGTGCTCGCCGCCTATCCCGACGCCAATGTGATGATGGTCGGCCATATCGGCGACGGCAACATCCATGTCGTCGTGCTGTTCCCGCACGAGCGGTTCGCCACCGCCGAGGCGTTCGAGGCGGCGTCGGACGAAATCGACGTGATCATCGACGACATTGCGATGGACCTCGGTGGCAGCATCACGGCCGAGCATGGCGTCGGCTACACCTACCGCAAGCGGCTGGCACGGACCAAGAACCCCGACGAACTCATGCTGATGCGCGGGATCAAGCAGATGCTCGACCCGAACGGGCTGATGAATCCGGGCAAGATCTTCCTGCCGGCCGAACCGGCCTGAGGGGACCACGGAAAAGTCGTTCCCGTCCGGAAAGCCGCCATGATGACCCAGCCCTTCTCCATGCCGCCCGCCATGCCGCCCAACGTCTATTCGCTCGACGCGCCCCCGGCGACGCCGACCCCGCCGCTCGACGGCTCGCGCCGGGCATCGGTGGCAATCGTCGGAGGTGGCATCGTCGGCCTGACGACGGCGCTTCATCTGGCGGAGGCCGGGGGCGACGTCGTTGTGATCGACCAGGGGGAACCTGGCTGGGGGGCCTCGGGGAACAACGGCGGCCAGCTCAATCCCGGACTGAAGTTCGACCCCGACACCATCGAGCGGGTCTGGGGTCCCGACCTCGGCCCCCGGATGGTCCGGTTCGCCTATGAGACGACCGACCGGACCTTTGCGCTGATCGACCGGCTGGGCATTGCCTGCGAGGCGCGGCAGAGCGGCACGCTCCGGGTGGCGCGCAGCGCCATCTCGACGGGCGGCGTGGCGACGACGGCACGCCAGTGCATCGACCGGGGCATGCCGGTGTCCTTCCTCGACCGGGAGGAGACGGCCGGCGCCACCGGAACCTCGGCCTATCACGGCGCGATGCTCGACCGGCGCGGCGGCCACTTGAACCCGCTTGCCTATGTCCGTGGCCTCGCGGCGGCGGCCATTGCCGCCGGTGCCGCGGTCCATGGCCGCACGCCGGCGCTGGCGCTGAACCGGCGTTCCGGAGGCTGGTCCATCGAAACGCCCACCGGCACCATCGAGGCCCAAAAGCTCCTGATCGCCACGAACGGCTTCACCGGCGACCTCTGGCCGGGGCTGCGACGCACGGTGGTGCCGGTGTTCAGTGCTATCGCGGCGAGCGAGCCGCTCGATGCCGAGCGCCTGCGGGGGATCCTGCCGGACCGTCCGGCGGTCTACGAAAGCGGCCGGATCACCGTCTATTACCGGATCGATGGCAGGGGGCGGCTGCTGATGGGCGGGCGCGGACCGATGCGGCCGATAGCCACGCCGGCACCGCTCGCCTATCTGACCGACTATGCGGAGGCGTTGTGGCCGCAGCTTGCCGGTCTGCGCTGGACCCATGGCTGGAACAGCCGGCTCGCCATGACCAAGGACCATTGGCCCCACCTGCACGAGCCGGCGCCGGATGTGCTCGCCTATCTCGGCTGCAACGGACGCGGCGTGGCGCTGGGGACGGCGATCGCCGAACAGTTGGCGCGGCGGTTGATCGATGGACAGGCTGCCAGGCTCGACCTGCCGGTTGTCGAGCCGAAGGCGATCCGTTTCCACGCGCTGTGGCCGCTGGGCGTCTGGAGCATCGTCCAGCACGGCCGCATCCTGGACCGTCTGGGCCTTTGAAAGCAGGCAACGGCGACGCCACCATGGACCGGTTGAAAATATGCGCCGCCACCGTCGACTTGTCGGTCACCCGGTCACCCGGTCACCCGGTCGCCAGGGCCAGCGGCAAGGGGGCAAGGGACGGTGTGACGAAGCGCCCGAATCCCCCACCCACGCCGGCCGCCAGTATCCCGCCGAGACCATCGCGACGGCGCTGTGCGCCTTTATGTCCCCATTCCCCTCAGCCCGCGGATGGTGGAAGGAGATGACTGCGGCCTTGCCAAGTGCGCCGCGGGCGGGCTGGTGAGAGCGGACATCTCCTGTAGATGCATACAATCATGGCCCGCAATGCCGTATTGTATGTAAATGATGGTGAGGCCTGCAGCGCTCCGCCGTCGATCTGGTTCGGGTGCCGACCATCGGTCGCGCGGCAGGCCCGGTGTACCGTTCCCTCCTTTCCGTGTTGCTTTTGCATTCCGAAGGGTCGTCGGACTCTGCGCGCGGCATTGCGCCAAGTGGCCGGCCTTCTGGCCGGGTCTCCTGCCATATCTCCCATGCTTGTATGAATCGCATCGGTGCACTGCATGCATTTTAGTTGACGCTGCAGGTCTCAGCGGCGCATACAATCGCGTATTGCATGCAGACACTGCGCTGCCGGTGCTTCCCGAAGGAACGCATGATGTCATCCGAACAGGAGTGGGCGGCTCTTCCGCCTCTCAGCACCGGCCCGTATGGTCGCTGCCCACGCTGTGGCAAGGGTCATCTGTTCAGCGGCTTCCTGACGCTGCGCTCCCACTGCGAGGTCTGTGGCCTGGACTATTCCTATGCCGATCCGGCCGACGGCCCCGCCTTCTTCGTCATCTGCTTCGCCTGTATTCCCACGGTCATCCTGGCGCTCTGGATCGAGGTGAGGTTTGAGCCTCCCTACTGGGTGCACCTCGTCACGACATTGCCGTTCCTGTTGCTGACCTGTATTCCGCCCTTGCGGCCGTTGAAGGGTTGGCTGGTGGCCAGCCAGTACTTCTACAAGGCCGAGGAAGCCCGTTTCGGGACAGCCGCGCCAACCCAACCGCCTGTGGCCCCGACCGCAGACAAAGACCCGCACTCGGCCTGACTGGCGTCGGATTCTTCCGACGGCGGTTGGTGTCATAGCCTGGAGGTAATCGAAATGTATGACTGGTTCCCTTTGGTTTTCTTTCCGTTCAAGATTATCGTGCTTGGCACGGGCATGTTCTTCGCCATCAAGTGGCATCACGATCAAGCGAAGAAGGAAAGGGCGAAGAAGAACAACGAAAGCAGCGGGCTGTGAGCGCCCGTCCAGCACACCCCTGAGCCACGGTCGGGGACCTCGGATATCGAAGACGTCCTGTTGCCAGGGACGAAGCGGTCCCTGGCGAGGCTCCCGGCAACAACCCGTCCAGAACCGACGTGACGGCGCCCTGATCCGCAGGCCCGGCGGGGGCCGGATGATAACATTCGCTGCGGTTATCGATCAGAAATAATACATTGACGGGACTGGTGAATCCGGGAAACCTCGGGTCTCCTGACGATAAGGACACCAAGGTTCCGCGCCCGATGCAGTCATCCACCCGGAACTCCTCTCCGACTTCCGCGCCGCCAGCCATGACGCCTCTGCTCACCGTCGAGAACCTGTCCGTCGCATTCGGCGGGCAACGGGTCATCGACGATCTGAGCTTCCGCGTTCATCCCGGCCGGACTCTCGCCATTGTCGGCGAGTCGGGGTCGGGCAAGTCGGTGACGTCGCTGTCGGTGATGCGGCTCGCCGACATGGCGGGCGCGCGTTTTCCCTCCGGCCGTATCCTGTTCGAGGGCAGCCGGGGGCCGCGCGACCTGCTGGCGGCCACGCAGAAGGAGATGCGGGCGATCCGGGGCAAGGAGATCGCCATGATCTTCCAGGAACCGATGACCTCGCTGAACCCCGTCTTCACCATCGGCGATCAGATCGGCGAGACGCTGATCCTGCACGAAGGCATGGGCAAGGCCGCGGCGGCGGACGAGGCCCGCCGGCTGCTCGACATGGTCCGCCTGCCCGATGCCGCCCAGATCCTGAAGCGCTACCCGCACCAGCTCTCGGGCGGCATGCGCCAGCGGGTGATGATCGCCATGGCGCTGGCCTGCCGGCCCAGGCTGCTGATCGCCGACGAACCGACCACCGCGCTCGACGTGACGATCCAGGCGCAGATCCTGACCATCATGCGCGACCTCCAGGCCGAACTCGGCATGGCGATGATGTTCATCACCCACGACATGGGCGTGGTGGCCGAGATGGCGGATGACGTCGTCGTCCTGTGGAGGGGCCGCAAGGTCGAGGAGGGACCCGCCGCCGACCTCTTCGCCACCCCGCGCCAGCCCTACACCCGTGCTCTGCTGGCCGCCGTGCCGCGGTTGGGTGCCATGGCCGGGCAGGACCATCCCCGCCGCCTGCCCTTGACCGTTCTCGATGGTGACCACGTCACCGTCATGGGCGAGGCCCGGGTGCAGGATACGGCCGACTACAACGCCGCTCCCCTGCTGTCGGTCCGCGACCTGTCCGTCCGGTTCAAGTCCAGGACCAACTGGCTTGGGCGCGCGACGCATCAGGTCCATGCGGTGACGCAGGTCTCCTTCGACATCCATCCGGGCGAGACGCTGGCGTTGGTCGGAGAGTCCGGCTCCGGTAAATCGACCATCGGACGCACCATCCAGCAATTGCAGGAGGCGACCTCCGGCCGCATTGCGTTCCGCGGCCGCCCCCTGTCCGAAATGGGTGCTGCGGACCGCAACCGGCTGCGGCGCGACGTCCAGTACATCTTCCAGGATCCCTTCGCCTCGCTCGACCCGCGCAAGACGGTCGGCTTCTCGGTGGCGGAGCCGATCCGCACCCATGGCCTGCTCGACGACGAGCGCGAGATCCGCAAACGGGTGGACGGCCTGCTGGAGCGGGTCGGGCTGTCTCCCGCCCACGCCGCCCGCTACCCGCATGAATTCTCCGGCGGCCAGCGCCAGCGCGTCTGCATCGCCCGCGCGCTCGCCTCCGACCCCAAGCTGATCATCGCCGACGAGGCGCTGTCGGCGCTCGACGTGTCGATCCAGGCGCAGGTCATCAACCTGTTCATGGATCTTCAGGCCGAACGCGGCCTCGCCTATCTGTTCATCAGCCACGACATGGCGGTGGTGGAGAAGATGAGCCATCGGGTGGCCGTCCTCTTCCTTGGCCAGATCATGGAGATGGGAAGCCGGCGGCAGATCTTCGAAAGCCCGGCGCACGACTACACGCGCCGCCTGCTGTCCGCGGTTCCGATCGCCGATCCGGCGCGGCGGAGCCGCCGCGCCCTGCTGGACGGGGAGATCCCGAGCCCGGTCCGTGCCGTCGGCGACGACCCGGCGGTCCTGCCGCTGGACGAGGTGCAACCGGGCCATTTCGTCCGCCGGAGCGCATGACCCGGCATCAAATCAACCAACAACAACCATCGATCAAGGAACAGGTGTCATGGCATTGGGTGTGAAGGGGATCAAAACCGCGCTCATGGCGGCGCTGTTGGCCGGAGCGGCGTTCGCGGCGACGCCCGCGGATGCCGCCGGGAAGCTGACGATCTCGTCGCCGCAGGATCCCGGAAGCTGGGACCCGATCGACACCTTCCTGGTCAACTGGGCCTCGGTCGGCACCAACATCTTCGACGGGCTGACCTACCGCGGCCCGGACCGCAAGCTGGTGCCCGGGCTGGCCGAATCCTGGACCGAGATGGACGGCGGCAAGCGCATCCGCTTCAAGCTGCGCAGCGGCGTGACCTTCCACAACGGCGAGCCGTTCAACGCCGCCGCCGTGAAGTTCACCTTCGACCGGCTGCTGGGCGAGGAAGGGGCGAAGGGGCCGCAGCGCTCCAACTACACCGCCATCGACAGCGTCGAGGTCATCGACGACACCACCGTCGATCTCAAGCTCAAGGCGCCCGACCCGGTCCTGCTGACCAAGCTGGCCGGCTATGGCGCGATGATCGTGCCGCCGAACTATATCAAGGAGAAGGGCGACGCCTTCTTCAACGTCAACCCGGTCGGCACCGGGCCGTTCAAGTTCGTCTCCTACGCTCCCAAGACCGGCATCAAGCTGGAGGCCAACCCCGACTACTGGGGCGGCGCGCCGAAGCTGTCGGAGGTCGAGTACCGCTTCATCACCGAGCCGGCGACCGCCGTCGCCGAGCTTCAGGCCGGCCGCGTCGACGTCGTGCTGCCGCCGACCATTCCCATCGGCATGGTCCCGGTGATCCAGGCCGATCCGAAGCTGACGCTGCTGAGCGTGCCGGGTCCGACGGTGGATGCCCTGCGTTTCAACACCAAGAGCGGCATCACCGCCGATCCGCGGGTGCGCAAGGCGCTGACCATGGCGGTGGACCGCGCCGCCATCGTCAAGTCGATCCTGGCCGGCCAGGCCTCGGAGATCGCCAGCTTCCAGGGCGAGCTGTCCTTCGGCTACGACCCGGCGCTGAAGCCGCTGCCCTACGATCCGAAGGGCGCTCAGGCCCTGCTGGCCCAGGCCGGCGTGAAGCCGGGCGCCACGGTGCAGATCGACATCCGCGGCAACGACGCCACGATGAACGAGGTGGCGCAGGCCGTCGCCGCCTATCTGGGTGCCGTCGGCGTCGTCGCGACGATCAAGCCGTACGAGACCAACGTGCTGCTGAACGACATCATCCCGCAGGGCAAGACCGGCGCGATGTTCCAGCAGAAATGGGGCGGCTGGACCTTCGACTACGACAACACCGCCTACGCCATGTACCATTCCGGCGAAAAGTGGAATCCGTACGAGCAGGACGCCGATCTGGACAAGCTGCTGGAATCGCAGCGCGCCATCACCGACGCGGCGGAGCGCGAGCGCATCCTGAAGCAGATCGCCCATACCGTCGCGGACAAGGCGCTGGAGATGCCGCTCTACAACTCCAACGCCATCTACGGCATCGCCAAGCGGGTTAAGAACTTCCCGCCGGCTTCGGACAACCGTCCGAAGCTGACCGAAGTGACCGTGGACTGACCGCGCATCCGGCGCCGCCCTTCCCTTCCGGGGAGCGGCGGCGGCGGATTTGGTTGCGCTCCATTTTGTCAGGCCCGTTTTTTCCAAGGTGGCACGTCTTGGCCGGTTTCCTTCTCAAGCGCCTGATCCAGGCGGTCTTCGTCATGGTGGTGGTGACGCTGGTCGTCTCCGTCGCGATCCGCCTGACGGGTGATCCGGCCCTCATGCTCACGCAAGGGGCGGGCAGCATCACCGAACAGGATCTGGAGCGCATCCGCGAGGCGCTGGGGGTCAACCGGCCCTTCCTCGTCCAGTATGGCGGCTTCCTGACCGGGCTGCTGCGGTTCGACTTCGGCAACAGTTTCCTCGGCGGCACGCCAGTGTCCCGGCTGATCGCCGACGCGCTGCCGGCCACGCTGCTGCTGGCGGTGGTGTCGATGGCGGTTTCCATCGCCCTGTCCATCCCGCTCGGCATCCGGGCGGCGACCTCGCGGGGCGGGGTGGCCGATCAGGCGATCCGCATCCTGTCGCTGGTCGGGCTGTCGGTGCCCAACTTCTGGCTGGCAACGATGCTGGTGCTGCTGTTCGCCATCACCTTGGGCTGGCTGCCGCCGAGCGGCATGGAGGGGCCGTCGAACTTTATCCTGCCGGCGGTCACCATGGGCGTCATCCTGACCGCGACCAACGTTCGGCTGGTGCGCAGCGCCATGCTGGAGACCCTGCAGTCGCAGTATGTCATGGTGGCGCGCGCCAAGGGGTTGAGCGAGGGCAAGGTTCTTTACAAGCATGCGCTGCGCAACTGCGCCATCCCGCTGATCACCTATTTCGGCCTGCAGTTCGGCGGTCTGCTGGGCGGCATTGTCGTGGTGGAGCGCGTCTTCAACTGGCCGGGGCTCGGCACGCTGGCCTTCGATGCGGTGGCGGCGCGCGACTACCCGGTGCTCCAGGGCGTCATCACCGTCCTGTCGCTGCTGATCGTCGGCGTCAACCTGCTGGTCGACATCGCCTACGGGCTGGTCGATCCGCGCATCCGGACTTCGTGACCGCCATGGCCGCTGCGCTTTCCTTCCTGCGTTCCCCGCGCTTCCGCAACCTGGAATTCCTGCTCGGCGCATCGCTGACCCTGGTCATCTGCCTGGCCGTGCTGTTCTCCGACCAGCTGTTCCCCGGGGGGGCGGACAGGATGGACCTGATGGCCCGTCTGGCCCCGCCCTTCCGGACCGCGGTGCACCCACTGGGCACCGACCCCCTGGGGCGCGACGTGCTGGCGCGCGTGGTGGCGGGGGGCAAGATCTCGCTGCTGGTCGGCTTCATCTCGGTCGCCGGGGCGGTGGTGATCGGCGTGCTGATGGGGCTGATCTCCGGCTATTACCGCGGCATCTGCGACATGGTGGTGATGCGCTTCGCCGACGTGCAGCTGGCGCTGCCCTTCATCCTGCTGGCGATCACCTTCATCGCCATCGTCGGCGGCAGCCTGACCAACACCATCCTCCTGCTGATCCTGTCGCAGTGGGTGCAGTATGCCCGCCTCGTCCGCGGCTCCGTCCTGGCCTTGCGCGAGCGGGAGTTCATCCAATCCGCCCGCGCCATCGGGGTGAAGGACTGGCGGATCATCGTCCAGCACCTGCTGCCGAACCTGATCGGCCCGGTGATCGTGCTGCTGACGCTGAACGTCGCCAACAACATCCTGCTGGAAAGCAGCCTGACCTTCCTCGGACTCGGCATCGATCCGACCATTCCCAGCTGGGGCGGCATGCTGGCGTCGGGGCGCACCTATCTCCAGGTCGCCTGGTGGGTCAGCGTCTTCCCCGGCCTTGCCATCCTTCTGACCGTGCTGGGCCTGAACCTGCTCGGCGACTGGCTGCGCGACAGCCTCGACCCCACCGGGAGAACGTCACGATGACCGTCCTGTTCGAAGCCTCGTTCGAGCGGACGCTCGACCTGCTGCAAGCCCGCCTGGAGAACATCCCTCCGGCCGCCCCGGTGGAGGCCTGGACCTTCGACGACGCACCGAGCCGTCGGGCCTGCGAACGGCGCCTCGCGGAGCGCGGCGTCTCCGCGCGTGTTCGCAGCGCCTACAAGCCCCTGCTGCATTTCTTTCTGGAGGAGGTCGGGCGGCAGGATCTGGCGTCCGTGACCGTCGCCTATCCGGTCCACCCGCAGACTCCGGCGAACCGCTTCCTGCTGGAGGCCTATCCGCTGGCCGCCCTACTGGACGGGGCGGAGGTGACGTTCCGCCCGCGGGCGGACGATGCGTTCAGGTATGACGTGACGCTGGCCTTCAAGGACGGCCGGCGGGAGGAGCGGCGGGTCGCCGCGCCCAACCGCGTCCACACCGACATGGCGGGGGAGACCAGTGTGTCGCCGACCGGCTGGCTGCGCTTGGGGGACGATGGCGAGGGGGAACGGCTGGAGACCGATTACGAGCGGCTGTTCGAGTCCACCATGACGGCCATTGCCGGCCACCCCTGGACCGGCGAGGAGCCTTATTTCGAGGAGCTGAGCATCCGCGTCGGCTATCCGGCGGCGGACGAGCCGCTGGGCTTCGCCGACGAGGTGGTCAGCCTGCGCGAGGCCTTGCACGAGGATCTCTACTTCTCCCTGCTGGAGGTGTTCCAGCGCAAGTCCGGCCGGCCGCTGGGCGACCGCGGGCTGAAGCCCGGCCAGATCGCGCCGGACATCGGGCTGAGCGATGGTGCCGTGCGGGTGCGGGTTGACCTGCGCCCGCTGTCGCGTGGCGCCAGCAGCTCCGCCGACGATCCCGTGGACGCCCCCTCGCTGGACCGCGCCGCTGCTCCAATCGGGGATGCGGCGATCCGTGCCGGATTGGAGCGGATCGGCGGCGAGCCGTTCGAGGCGGGGACGCGCAGCGGGCGCCGGGTGCTCGCCCGCTATGTGCGGGGCAGCGACGCGGCGGTGATGATCAGCGGCGGCCAGCACGCGAACGAGACGACCGGCGTGGTGGGCGCCCTGCGCGCGGCGAGCCGGCTGGTGCAGCGTCCAGGCGCGCATTTCACCGTGTCGCCCCTGGAGAACCCGGACGGCTATGCCCTGCATCAGCGGCTGCGCGCCGACAACCCGCGTCATATGCACCACGCGGCGCGCTACACCGCGCTCGGCGACGATCTGGAATACCGCAACCCGGCGGAGGCCGGACCCCATCTGAACGAAAAGGCCATCCGGCTGGAGGCGGAACGGCTGAGCGGTGCCCGTCTCCACCTGAACCTGCACGGCTACCCCTCGCATGAATGGACCCGGCCGCTGTCGGGCTATGTGCCGCGCAACTTCGCCATGTGGACCCTGCCCAAGGGCTTCTTCCTGGTGATGCGCCACCATGCGGGTTGGGAGACGGCGGCGGAGCGCCTGCTCGACCGGGTGACGGCGCATCTTGCCACGGTTCCGGGACTGGCTGCCCGCAACGCCGAACAGATCGCGCTCTACGAAATCCATGCCGGCGAGACCGGCTTCCGCCTCATCAACGGCTTCCCCTGCCTGTCGTCGCTGGACGAACGCAGCACGGTTCCCGTCACCTTGATCACCGAATATCCGGACGAAACCATCTACGGCGACGCCTTCATCCAGGGCCACACCGCGCAGATGGCGACGGCGCTTGCCGCCTACGAGGCGTGGCAGGAGCTTGTCGCGCGCTGACCGGCACCGATCGGAGGCCCTCATCCGGCACCGTCACGCCATCCAGGGCGTGGAAGGGGCGCCCCCGAGAGACACCGTCAACTCCTGTCCCGCGCTGTCGATGCCCGCGGGCTTGGCCCGTTCGATCGCCCTCGCCGGTTCAGGGCGACAGTTCTTCCAGAACCCGTCCCTTGGTCTCGATCGCGAAGAGGGTCGTTATGACCGCGCCGACCAGGGAGACGGCGGCGAAGGTGGCGAAGACATACTGGACGCCGGCCGACCCCATCAGCACGCCGACCAGAATGGGACCGGTGGAGGAACCGAGACGCAGCCAGGCACTGCCCAGCCCGGTGCCGAGTGCCCTCATGCGGGTCGGATAGAGTTCGGCGGAATAGAGGTAGAGCGAGAAGGTGATGGTCTGCAGGATCGCGTAGGCCAGCCCGGCGAGGATCAGCACTTCGAGCGGCGATGTGGCGCCGAGGACGGCGAGAGCCAGAAGCGGGAGCGGTGCGGCGAAGAAGGCGATCATGTACCAGCGCTTGCGCCCGACCTTGTCGATCAGCAGGGCGCAGGCGACCGATGCGACGACGCCGGCGACCGAGGTCAGCAGCCCGTACAGCAGGCTGGTTTCAAGCGGCAGGTTGAAGGTCTGCCGATACAGGGTCGGCAACCAGGTGATCATGCCGTTGGCGACGAGGTAGGAACAGAACCACATCGCCCAGATGGTGAAGGTGCGGCGGCGGTAGAAGCCGGAGAACAGCTCGCGCCAGTTGGAGCCGCTCTTCGCACGGGTCGCGACGGTCTTCGGGGTTTCCAGCCTGTGGCCCGAGGCGATGGCGCTCGCTTCGAGCTGGCGGACGATCCGGTCGGCTTCCGCGTAACGGCCCTTGGAGGCCAGCCAGCGCGGCGATTCCCTCATGAAGAAGCGGAACGGGATCAGGACGATGCCGGGAATGATGCCGACGAGGAACATCGCCTGCCAGCCATAGACAGGAACCAGCGCCCGGGCGATGAGGCCAGCGCCGACGAGGCCCAGCAGGAACATCACCTCGTAGAGCAGGAAAAAGCGGCCGCGCCCCGTCGAGCCGATGTATTCGTTGATGTAGGCACTGGCAACCGGAACCTCGCCACCCGTTCCGATGCCCTGGATGAAGCGGAGTGCCATCATCGATGCCGCGCCCCAGGCGAACAGACAGGCGACATCCATGCTGACGAACAGCAGGATGGTGAAGAGGAGGACGCTCAGCCGGCCGATCCGTTCGGCGAGCCAGCCGAAGAAGACGGCGCCGATCAACTGGCCCAGATAGCCCATCGACAGGATCAGGCCGGTCTGTTCCGGGCCCAGTCCCCATTCGCGAACCAGCACCGGCATCGCATAGGCGATGGCGATGACCGTGTAACCGTCGAAGAAGGTGGCGGCGCCGATGATGTTGCGGGTCCAGAACACGCGGCGGGTGATCGGAAGCCGTTCAAGCCGGGCGCTGATGTCGGCCTGTCCATCGAACATGCCGGCCGTGGCGCTGCGGGCAGTGGTGGCGACATCCTCGGATGTCTGCATGAGCATGGCGTTTCCTCTCAAGCCTGATTGTTTTGTTTTTTATTGCCGGAAGCCTTTGGCTGCCGGAGGCCGCCCAATATTGATTTCGCGGCGGCGATCCCTGGATTTCCGGATCGCCGCCAAGGGCGTAACAGGATGAAGGAGAGGCCACCCGTGGGGGGTGGCCCCGGCCTTTACGCGGCTAGGGCGTTCTGGATCACGGTCAGGCCCGACGCCTTCACGGCGGCGCGGATTTCCTCGTCGGCCCCGTCCCCCAGCGGCTTCAGCGGCTCGCGGACATTGACGTTGTCGATGAGGCCGCGGGCACGCAGGGCATGCTTCAGCGCGACCGAGCCTTCCATGTGCGAACCGCGATGGTAGACCGCGCGGGTGATCGGCAGCAGCTGCTCGTGGTACTTGCGGGCAAGCGGATAGTCCTGCGCCTTGCCGGCGGCGAGATACTCGATCAGCAGTTCCGGTGCCATGTTGCCGTAGCCCACCAGCAGGCCGTCGACGTCGAACATCGTCGGCAGCAGCCATTCGTCATGGCACGACATGATGGCGAGGTCCGGGAAGGCATTCTTCAGCGCCGGAATTTCATCGTACCAGCGCTTCATGTCGCGCACGCCGTTCTTGGTGGCGGTGACGCCCGGCACGGCGGCGATCTGAAGCTGGGTGTCGAGGTCGTAGTTGGCCTTGGTCACGGCCGGATACTGGAACAGGATGCACTCCAGGCCGGACTGGGCCACGGCCTTGTAGCGGTCCACGGGAGCGCCCTTCTGGTAGCCGAAGCGCAGCCAGCCGTGGTTCGGATAGACCAGGGCGCCGGTGGCGCCGGCCTCGAACTTCTCCTTGGCCTCCAGTTCGGCGACCTTGGTGCCTTCGCCGGTGATGCCGGCGACGACCGGCAGCGGCGTCGCGTCCTTGTAGACGCGGATCAGCTCAAGCTGCTCGTCATGCGTGAGGAAGGTCCCTTCGCCGGCATGGCCAAGGATGACCAGGCTCTTCACGCCGGGAATGGACGCCAGCCACTTCGCCAGGCGCGCGTTGCCATCGAAATCGACATCGCCGTTGTCCTTGAACAGCGTAACGGGCGCGGGGTTCAGCCCCTTCCAATCAATAGCCATGGTTGCATTGCCTTCCCTAGAAGGATCGTTGTCTGGGTTGGGGAATTCCCGGCGCCGACACCGGTTCGACTGCCTCTGGATCGTTACCGGGAACGTTCCCATCGTTAGGCTTGAACAATTTGCGAGTCAAGCGTTATCTTGATCTCCATGACATCTCCCCTGACGGTTCATGAAGGACGCGCTGTGTTCACCCGCGAAGAGCCACAAGAGAAGCAAAGCCGTGTGACACTGCATGACGTCGCCGCCGCGTCGGGCGTGTCGAAGTCGACCGTGTCGCGGATCCTCGACGAGCGTCTGCCCCGGTCCGACAACGAGACCGCCCGACGCGTCCGGCAGGTCGCGGCGGAACTCGGCTATGTGCGGGACGTCTCGGCGGCCAGCCTGCGCCGGGGGAACACCGACACGATCGGCGTCATCGTGCCGCGGCTGACCGACACGGTCATGGCGATGCTCTACGAGGCTCTGGCCCATGCCTGCGCCCGTACCGGACGTTTCGCCATCGTCGCAACGACCGACGACGAACCGCAGGCGGACCGTGCGGCGGCCAAGAGCCTTCTGCAGCGCGGCGTGGACGGGCTGGTGCTGTCGACGGCGCGGGAGGACGACGACTTCCCCATCCAATTGGAAACCCGTGGCGTTCCCTATGTTCTGGCCTTGCGGAGCGATGGCCGCAGCATGTCGTCGGTGGGAGACGACAAGCTTGGCGGTTACCTCGCCACCCGGCATCTCCTCGATCTTGGGCATCGCCGCATCGGCATCATCGCAGGCCCCGGTTACGCTTCGAGCAGCCGCGGCCGGCTTGCCGGTTACCGGTCGGCCATGATGGAGGCTGGTGCCGCGGTCGATCCTGACTGGATCGTCGAGTCGACCTTCGGGATCGACTCCGGCGCCGAGGCCGCCGACCGCCTGATGAGCGGCGCCACGCCGCCGACCGCGATTTTCGCCATGAACGACAACACGGCGATCGGTGCGTTGTCAGCGCTGGTCAAGCTTGGGCTGTCGGTTCCGGATGATGTTTCTCTGGTCGGCTACAATGACATTCCCATCGTCAGCCGGCTGTCCGTGCCGCTGACATCCGTCCGCGTTCCCTTCGACAGAATCGCCGCGGAGGCTCTGGACCTGCTGTCCCGGGGGGCGACGTCGGTCAATGACCGGATGCGGGTGGCGCCGCCCACCCTGATTCCACGCGCCTCGACGGCGCCTTGTCGAACGGTCGGCCGGTAGGCGAATTCCTGCCATCGCAACCACCCGCATTGGACGCCCCGGTGCGGCGTCGGGAGCGGAACCGTTCGGCTGAACCGCGCGGGAGCCGGGAGATGCGCGCTGCAAGCCTTCGGCTGTTCAGGCCGACGGATCCGCGCCGGTTGCCTCAGCCGCGGCCGCGGCAAGCGAGGCTCTCATTTTCTCCAGGATTTTCCCAATCCCGTCCTTTCTGCCGGCAATGCCATGCCGGTCGGCCATCCATGCCGGATCGTTGCAGGCGAGCCATGTGCGCCCGTCGTCGGAGCGCCAAACCAACGCTCTCAAGGGAAGATCGATGGCGAGGGTAGGGACAGCCTCCATCAGCGGCGTGCCTGCAGCCGGATTGCCGAAGACCAGCACCAGGGTCGGGCGCAGCTGGAGGCCGGACCGGGACGCGGCGGCGGCATGATCGATGCGGGCGACCACGGTCATACCGAGACCGGAGACCGCCGCCGCCATGCGTTCAGCCGTCTCGCCGGGGCTGTGGGGGCTTGGAAAAACCATCAGTCCGTCGACCGCCACGTCGGTGTCGGCGGCAGTGTGTGAAACCTTCATGTCGGTTGCTCCCGGGTGGCTCAATTCAACAGGACCGGATCGGCGTCGATCGTGAAACGCGGAAGGTGGCATTGGGGGACGGCGCAGATCCCTGCCGCCGTGAGAATGGGCCGGACATTCCGCCTGGCTTGTCCGACTATTCCCATGGAACGCCTGCCGATCTTGTGAAAAGCCCCCGTCGAATTGAACGAAAGCCGGACGCCGTGGATCGGTCGGTATCGAAACTGTGCAGCATTCAAATCAGCGTCGCCCTGTCCAAGACGATCCCGACCTGGATGGGCAGCATGGCCACCATGGTTCCTGACGTCGACCATGACGATCCGTTCGTCTTCGGGAACGGAACCGGCGGCGTCTCCCCGCGCCGCCGGCCGATCGTGCCGGACGGGGCTCCCTCCCCCGGAGTCCCGTCCGGCATGGGATCCCCTGCATACCATTTCCTGCAAAGAAGGAATTCATCATGGCCACCCGCATTCCGGCCGCCTATGCCGACCCCGTGTCCCCCGCTCTGCCGAAGGGTGAGATGGTCCTCGACCTTACCAGGACCGCGCTCGTCATCACCGACCCGCAGATCGATTTCCTCAGCCCGCAAGGTGCGGCCTGGGGTGCCTTCGGCGAGAGCATCACCGAGCATGGCACCGTCGGCAACATCGGCCGGCTGCTCGTCGCTGCGAAGGACGCCGGCATTCCGGTCGTGATTTCGCCGCACTATTATTACCCGCACGACCATGACTGGGACCATGCGGCTCCCGGCGAGGTGCTGATGCACAAGCTGCATATGTTCGACCGTCGCGACCCGCTGTCGCTTGAGGGGTTCGCCGGGTCGGGCGCCGACTGGATGCCCGAATACCACGATCTGATCCAGGACGGGCGGACCATCGTCTGTTCGCCCCACAAGATCGCCGGACCGCAGACCAACGACGTGCTGTTCCAGCTGCGCAAGAAGAAGGTTGATCAGGTCATTCTGGCGGGGATGGCCGCCAATTTCTGCGTGGAATCGCATCTGCGCGATTTCGTCGAGCATGGTTTCGAGGTTGCCGTCGTGCGCGACGCCACCGCCGCCAGCAAGCTGCCCGAAGGTGACGGCTATCTCGCGGCCCTGATCAACTTCCGCTGGCTGGCCAATGCCCTCTGGAGCACGGACGAGGCGGTCGAGCGGCTCGGCGTGTCCCACGCCGTCAACGCAGGCGGTCCGCGGCGCTGAATCCATTCCGGTGGTTGGTGGGGCCCGATCTCTTCGGGACCCCGACCGCCTCCCGTTCAGGAGCGGGAGGGCGCGCGGCGCGGCACCAGCAGCCGACGGAGCCCTGCCACCCCGGCGTAGAGCACGAGTCCCAGCAGGCAGAGCTGCAGGACGATGGCGAACATCTGTGCCGTTTCGTAGGAATTGATCCGGCTGACCAGCAGATATCCAAGCCCGTTGCTTCCCGATATGAACTCCGCCACCACGGTGCCGACGAGGGCCAGGACGATTCCGACCTCCAGGCCGGTGACGATGAAGGGCAGGGCATAGGGAAGCTCCAGGCGGCCGAGCAACTGGAAACGGCTGGCGTCGAAGGAGGCCATCACGTCGCGCAACCCCTCCGGCACCGACCGGATCCCGAGCAGCGTGTTCATCATGATCGGGTAGAAGGGCAGGATTGCGGATGTGAGGATCTTCGGGCCAAGACCGAACCCCATCCACACCACGAACAGCGGGATCAGCGCCACCTTCGGAAGAACCTGGAAGGCGACGATGAAGGGCTTCGACAGACGCTCCACCGTCGGCCACAGCGAGAGCAGGATGCCCGCGGCGACACCCAGGACGGTCGCCAGGAGAAAGCCGGCCAGGGTGCCGGCGAAGGTCATTGCGGTATGGCTCCAGGCCCGTCTGCTGGATAGCAGTGCCATCCATTCCTCCAGCACCGGCCTGGGGGCGGGCAGGATGAAGGGGGAGACACCCCAGGCGATGACGGCTCCGTGCCAGGCCAGCAGCCCGGCCGCCAACAGGCACGGCGTGACCAGCCACGGCAGCCAGACCGCATCGCGCAACCGGACCTTTTTCATGATTGCCCCATCAGTCCGGCCAGTCGTTCGTGCAGGTCGCGCACCATCCCCTGGAACTCCGGCGAATAGGTGAGATCGAGGGTGCGCGGCCTTGGAAAACCGACCTCGATCACGCTGTCGATGCGCCCCGGTCCCGGCGAGAACAGCACGATCCTGTCGGCCAGAAAGACCGCCTCCGCCATCGAATGCGTCACCAGGACGATGGTTTTGCCTGTCGTGAGCCAGAGCGTCTGGAGTTCCAGGTTCAGGGACTCGCGGGAGATCGCGTCGAGTGCCGCGAAGGGCTCGTCCATCAGCAGCACGTCGGGATCGTAGGACAGCGCCCGCGCAATGGCCACCCGCTGGCGCATCCCGCCGGAAATCTCGTGGGGCATCCGTGTGCCGATGTCGGCGGCACCGACCTGCGCCAGCATCGCCCGTGCGCTGGACAGCCGCCCTCCGCGCGGCATCCGCCCACGCAGATCCAGCGGCAGCCGGACATTCTCCTCAACCGTCAGCCAGGGAAACAGGGACGCGTCCTGGAAAACAAGCCCCAGTCGGGACCGCAGGTCCGCCCGGCAGCGTCCCCTGAACCACAAGGGGCTTCCGGCAATGTCGATGGCCCCGACGCTCGGCTCCAGCAATCCGCTGATCATGCGCAGCAGAGTGCTCTTGCCGCAGCCCGACGGCCCGAGGAACACGATGAACTCGCCGTCGGCGATCGACAGGCTGCTGGGCAGGAGCGCCGGCGCCGTTCCATCGCCGACATCGAAGGTCTTGCCGACCCCCGTCAAAGCGATCAGGGCCGGCCGCTCGCTGCTGCCACTGACGGCGCTATTGCTGCGCGCTCCGCCAATCCCGGTCACAGCGCGTCGATGAACCGGTTGGTGTAAAGATCCTCCTGCTTCAGGTTCTGCGGTGCGAACCCGCAGGAAACCATGAGGTCATAGGCGCTCTGCCAGCGCGTCGGCACGTTGCGCAGCAGGTTTTCCCGGCCGTCCGCCAGCAGGAATGCAATGTTCTCCTTGTAGATGGCGGCGGCGAAATCCTGGTTCCGGGCTTCGGCCATGTCGTAGCGCTCCATGGCCTTCAGTGCATCGGCGATCGCGACCTTGCCGTCGATCAGGTCGAGCAGCGCCGTGCGGACAGCGCGAAGGTAGCGCTGGATCAACGGCTGATGACGCTCGATCACGTCACGCTTGCCGGAGTAGCAGAAGCCGGGCGTCGGGGCGACCGTGTCGGTGTTCCACAGGTGAACGGGCTGGCCGCTCTTCCGCAAGGCGACCGCAATGCCGGCAGTCACGAAATAGGCGTCGATCCGGCCCTGGCGGATCAGATCGACCCCGGCCGGCGAGTTGCCCACGACCACCCGCTGGACGCCCGTGCGATCGACGCCGCGGCCCGCCAGCATGATGTCGAGCAGCGTTTCCGTGGTGCCGCCGACCGACTGGATGCCGACGGTCCGGTTCGCCATGTCCTGCGGCCCGGTCACCGGCCTGTCCTGCAGGCTCACCACGAACCAGGGAGAGGTCTGCTGCACCGTGCCGATGGCGACGAGATCGCGGCCTGCCGGCTGCCCGCTCGCCCGGATGTGATCGACCGCTCCGATGCGGGCAATCGTTGCGTTTCCGCCCAGGACCTGCTGCAAAGCCATGGAGGAGCCGCGGCCTTCCTCGATACCGACCCGCAGCCCTTCCCGTTCGAAATAGCCGGCCGCCTGTGTAAACAGCACATCGATGAAGGCGAGGATGAACTGGTTGGGCAGCACGACGGACAGGGTGTCCTGGGTCTGTGCGCCCAGCGGCCTTACCGTGGCCAGGAACGTGCCCGCCGCAGCGGCAGCCAGCACCTTCCGTCGATTTACCATCATGGTCGCTTCCATCAATCGAATCAAAGGCAAGGGCCCAGCCGTCTTTTCCGTCGGGATCCCAGAGGCGCTTGCCTGCAAAGGAATATTGCGGAGCTTAGGGCTGATTGCCAAGCATCCTTCGGATGCATCGGGGCATGGCGCCGATGCGCGTAAAGGGGTGGTGGCCTTTACAACGCTTTACTCGCTTACGGGCCTCCGCCCGGCCACACTCACCTCAGAACAACCCAGACAGGAGCAGGGGCCATGGCTCACCTTTCAGCCCAGCTTTCCGGCCAGCTTTCCGGCCATGACGCCGGTGCATCGTCGATGTCGCCGTACCAGCGGTGGCCCGAAGCCGAAGCCTTCGCGATGCCGCCGCACGCATTCGGCGAGGTGGAGATCAACACCTACGCCTCCTATGTCAGGACCCTCGTCAACGCCGTCACCTCCATCCGGCTGGCGTCGGACGCCCGGCGCCGCTGGACCGAGCGCAACGGTGCCGCCTGCCCCGATGCGGAAAAGATGTCCCGGCTGATCGAGGCCGAGATGGACCGTGCCGACGAGATGGCGCGCCGCATCGCTGAACTGGTGGCGTCGGTGCGCGCGGCCTCCACCCCGCCGTCGCTTCCCAAGCGCGCCAATGCGGCTCCCGTCTCCGCCTTCCGCTCGGCCCCCGGCTTGAGGACGGTGCAAAGCGACAGGCAGGTCCGTGGCCGGCATGGCTGAGATTGGTATGGCAGAGTTCGGTCGTCCCATGTGCTGCGCTCTCGACGCTCCAGTGCCCGGCCGCGCTGCGCTGCGGTTTTGATCCGGTGGAAGGTACCGGAATGGAAAAGTTGTTTCTCCCGATAAACATCGGTGCGCTCGATCTCGCCCATCGCGTCGTCATATCGGCGGCGACCGATCACCGGCGAACCGGCGAGCGCTGCTCGCCGGCCGATTATGGCGCCTGCGTTCGGCAGGTCTCGCCCGGCGGGCTGGTCATAACGCCCCCTGTGCCGGTTTCCGCGACGGCGGCGTCCGCCTCCGTTCCGGATGGGTTCGACACGCCCGGGGTGGTTGATGCCTGGGCTGCGGCGATCGGCCTGGCCCATGCCAGGAAAGCCAAGGTGGTGGCGCGGCTGTGCCACCCTGGACACGCCCCTGAGAGTGCCGCCACCCTGCATGGCACCGGCATCGACGAGGTCATCGCGGATTTCTGCCGCGCGGCCGAGCAGGCCAGGAACCTCGGGTTCGATGGCGTGGAACTCGACGCGGCGGACGGCTCGCTTCCCGACCAGTTCCTTCAGGACGGGGTGAACCGGCGCACGGACCGGTATGGCGGCTCGATCCAGAACCGGCTGAACTTCCTCTGCGAACTTGTCGATGCGGTTACCGGCGTCTGGATGGCGGAGCGGGTCGGTGTCCGCCTGTCGCCGTTCGGCCAGTTCCGCGGCATGTCGGATTCGGACCCGGTGACGCTGTTCACCATGCTCCTGACGGCGTTGGCCGGGCAGGAGCTTCCCTTCGTGCATCTTGTCCGCACCGCTGCGGATGGGGCTGCGCTCGGCCATCTGCCCTATGAGGATCGTAGCGCCGCCGCCCGCATTCGCGCCGCCTTTCCCTCCGCGATCATCGTGTCCGGCGCTTTCACCCGAAGGCGCGCGGTGGACCTGGTGAGAAGCCGGTGGGCCGATGCCATCGGGGTTGCGGGCGGCCTGGCGGAGGATGACGCCGATGATTGACGATGGCCGGCGGGCAAACGTCCCGCTGGTCCCCCCATTCCACGTTATGTTTCATTGACCTGTGGCAAAGCATACGTATCATGATGAAGTCTTGTGTATCCTTTGCGATGGGAAATGACCCCTTCATTTGCCTTTGAAGACCTGATTTGGACGGAGCCGCGCGAGAGAACCCATCGTCGTTTTCCCGTTGGGAGAGCGGTGGATACCACCTTTGGCTGAAACATCCGTTTCCCACGGTTCCGCTGGTTCCCAACCGGGGGCTGCGGCAGGTTCCGCCATGGAAAACAACGAGGTTTCCTTCGGACCCTTCCGCTTTTCTCCGCTGCGCGGGCTGCTGAAGGACGGTGTTGCCGTCAAGGTGGGAAGCCGGCCCGTTGCCATTCTCGCCCTGCTGCTGGAACAGGCCGGAGCGGTCGTCAGCAACCGCGACATCATGGCCCGCGTCTGGCCGGGTTTGTTCGTCGAGGAGGCGAACATCCGCGTTCACATCGGCTCCTTGCGCAAGCTGCTGGGCAAGAACGACCTCGGCACGGACTACATCGAGAACATTCCGGCACAGGGCTACCGGTTCGTCGGGACCATCCTGACGCCGGCCTCGCAAGAGGCGGCGGAGCGGGCCGCCGCGCATCCGTCCGCACGGCCTGCGGATCTTTCGATCCTTTTGCCCCGCAACATCGACCGGCTGATCGGGCGTGACGAGACGATCGACGACATCGTGCGGAAGGTGGCGGAGAAGAATTTCGTCACCATCACCGGCGTGGGTGGCATCGGAAAGACGAGCGTCGCCATCGAAGTGGCGCAGGTTTCAGCGGGCAGCCATCGGGACGGCGTCCATTTCGTCGATCTGAGCACGCTGTCGGACCCGACGCTGGTCTGCGCCACCATCGCCCAGGCAATGAAGCTTCCCGGTGGCGGCAAGGGTGGCCTGGACGGGTTCCTCGCGGCGGTCAAGGGGTTGGATGCCCTGCTGATCCTCGACAACTGCGAGCATCTGATCGAAGAGGTGGCCATCGTCATCGAGGGCATCCTGGCGACGGCTCTCGACATCGACATCCTCGTTACCAGCCGCGAAATCCTGCGCGCTCAGGGCGAGTGGGTTTACCGCTTGCCGCCCCTGTCCGTTCCGCCGGGGCGCGAACACACGCCGACCGCCGAGCAGGCGCTGGCTTACCCGGCGGTCGAGCTGTTCGTCGAACGGGTGTCGTCCGGAGACAGCATGTTCCGCCTGTCGGACGCGGATGCGCCGGTCGCCGCGGAGCTTTGCCGCCACCTGGATGGCGTTCCGCTCGCGCTGGAATTGGCGGCGGCCCGCGTGCCCCTGCTGGGCATCCATGGTCTGGCGGCGAGCCTGGACCGGGCCTTCGACATTCTGCGCGGCGGTCGGCGCACCGCGCTGCCCCGTCACCAGACCCTGCGGGCCACGCTGGAGTGGAGCCACCGCCTGCTGGACGAGTGCGAACGGATTGTCCTGCGCCGGCTTTCCGTCATCCGCGGGTCTTTCACCGGCGACCTTGCCATCGGCGTCGCGGCCTTCGGCGCGATTTCGGAGGAGGATGTCGTCGAAGGCATATCGGAGCTGTCGAAGAAGTCGCTGCTGTCCGTCGAGCACCGGCAGCAGAGCGTCCAGTTCCGTTTGCTCGAAACCACGCGCCAATACGCGGCGGAACGGCTTCGGGAAAGTGGCGAGGCCGACGTGGTCTGCCGCAATCTTGCGCAGCATCTCTGCCGGATGCTGGGCGGATCGCAATCGACGAACACGGTGGCCTGGACCATTGTGTATGGAACCCGGGTGGACGATGTTCGCAGCGCGCTGGAATGGTCGCTGTCGCCTGCCGGCGATCTGGCGGTCGCCGTCGACCTGACCGTCGCGTCGGCTCCGATGTGGTTCCAGCTGTCGCTGACCGATGAATTCCGACGGCATGCCGAGACGGTGCTGCAGGCTGTCCGGCGGCAGCCGGACCCTGACCTGCGGTCCGAGATGTCGATCACGGCACATCTGGGTCCGGCGCTGTGGAATTCGCTCGGTCCGGCGCCGGAGGTCAAGGCCGTGCTGCTGCGGGGGCTTGAACTTTCGCAGCAGCTCGGCAATGTCGGATACCAGCGCCGCGGCCTGTGGGGGTTGTGGCTCTATTATCTGGCCCTTGAGAAGGACCAGGACGCGCTTGAGGCGGCAGAGCGTTTCGGGGACCTTCTGGGAACGCCCGCCGATCCCGGCGCGGAGTCCATGCATCAGCGCATGATGGCGCTCGGCCTCCTTACCGTGGGCGAGTTCGACCGGGCGCGCGGCTTCGCCGAGCGGTGTCTGAGCGCCCCGGCCCCGACGACCGGATCGAGCCTGCGCGGCTACCAGTTCGAGCAGCGGATCGTCTCCCTCACCCATATGGCGCGCATATCCTGGATCCAGGGCCATCCGGACCGGGCCAGGGAGGCCATGCACGATGCGGTGGAGCAAGCGCTGGCCTCCGACCATATGCTTTCCCTGTGCTTCGCCTTGTCCCTCGGCGCCTGTCCGGTGGCCTTCTGGTGCGGGGATTACGACCTGACGGCGCGCTATGCCAACCTGCTGGTCGAAAAGACCAATGAAGGCTCCCTGTTCGTCTGGCGCACCTATGGTCTGTGTTATCAGTTGGCGCTGGAGGCGCGGCAGGGCCATGACGACCAACTCGCGGCGCTCAACCGGTCTTCGCGGTTCGCCGAGGTGTACCGTAACAAGCGCATCCGGATGCTCGCGACCGTCGCACCGCGTCTGATCCCGCCAGCCATCCTGGATGAAGCGAGCGACGGCGCGACCAACTGGGCGACGGCCGAACTGCTCCGCCTGAAATCGGAAAACGCCGACGGACTGGAAAAGGCGGAAGGGCTGCTGCGGCGATCGATGGAGATCGCCGGAGCACAGGGCGCGCGGTCCTGGAGCCTGCGGACGGCGATGAGCATGGCCAGGCGGTTCATGGAGACAGGGCGTCGACAGGACGCCGCGTCCACCCTTTCGGCCATCTACGCCAGCTTCACGGAGGGGCACGATACCCCCGATCTCCGGGAAGCGGCGGCACTTCTGGATCGGCTGTAGACACCCTCGACCCGCCGGCGCACTTGCGGCCGTCTTCCCGATGCCCTGGTGCAAGGTCCGAACCGCGGGGGAGCCGAAGCGGCTGGCGCAACGGTTCCTTCGGCCCTCCCCGAACGGCTTTTGATACCTGAGTATGGGTTCCCGCACAACCGGGCCTCCGGCACTGTCGCCGTCAAGGTGACCTGAGCAGGAGATCGACATGGACTTGGCTGCTTCCGAGACGTTGCGCTTTCTTCCGGCGTTGGCAGCCCCGGCGTCCGTCGTCCAGGCGCGGGATGATGACGACAGGCTGGCGGCCGCGGCCGATTGGCTGTTGCGGGTGGCGAACGACATGCTGGCGCCGGATCGCCAGTCGGTGGAGCATTGCCTGTCGCTGGCCCTGGCCCGGCTGCAGCGCACCGGCGATGAGCATCGGCAAGCGTCCGACACGCCGGACGAGGGCGGTCAAAAAGCAGAGCCGTCGAAAGCGGGGCTTGCGGCCTGGCAGGCTCGGCGGGTTGTCGCCTACATCGACGACCATCTCGCCAGCTCCATCCGCAACCGGGATCTGGCGGCGGCGGCGAAGCTCAGTTGCGGCTATTTCTGTCAGGCCTTCAAGGACAGCTTCGGCTGCCCGCCGCATGCCTACATCGTGCGCCGTCGGGTGGAGCGGGCGAAGGAACTCCTGGAAAGCACGACCACGCCCTTGTCGCAGATCGCGCTCGACTGCGGCTTCTCGGACCAATCGCATTTCTCGCGCATCTTCCGCCGCGTTGCCGGCGAAGCGCCCCGGCTGTGGCGGCACAAGCATCTGATCGACGGGGGCGCTGAAGAGGCGTAACGAAAATATCCGGGACGGGGCCCTGGCGGAAGGAGGGCGGCGGCGGCCCGATGGCCCGTCTCCGCCGCCTTCGGTTCAGCCATGCGCCGTGTAGGCGTCCATCACGCGGGTGGAATAGACCAGGGCCGCCCCGGCGTTCAGTGCGACGGCGACGCCCAGCGCCTCGGCGATCTCCTCACGGGTGGCGCCCTGCTTGATCGCCGCTTCGGTATGGACGGCGATGCAGCCGTCGCAGCGGATGCTGACGGCGACCGCCAGGGAGATCAGTTCCCGCACCTTGGCGCCCAGCAGGTCCTTCTTCTGGCCGGCGGCGCCGAGGCTGCCATAGCCCCGCACCGTGTCGGGGCTGAGCTTGGCGATCTCACCGACGCCGGTGAGTACCTGCTGGCGGTATTCGTTCCAGTTGAGCATCATGGTCGTGTCTCCTGAGAGGTCCGGTCACGCCGTCGCGGGTGCCGGTTGGGTGGGGCCACGCTACGTCCAGCCGGTGGTGCGATATAGAAGGATGCACCCGTCTTTGGGATGCTGTTCCGGGCGTCTTTCCCGACCCGTTGGATGGCGGCGGCGGCCAAACCCGCATCCTCGTCCGTACCGTCGTCGTCGCCGATTTCCCGAACGGGAATCTGGAGGCGGCACGCCCCAGCCCGACACAGCGGCGAGCCTGCAACGGGACGGCGGGCATCCTCCATTTCTGCCGGGAAAAGAGCGATTTCGGACATTCCGTTCGGTTGCGATGTCTGGAATCGTGGTGTCTTTGGCATTTCAGACAATGCGGCGGCCGCATAGTCTGAGCGTCGATGCCGCATCCACAGGCGGGCGGATCATGGGCAAGACAAGGCAGGGCGGGACATGCTCACCATCGGGTTCCTGGTGTTCGACGATTTTCAGGTGATGGGGATGGCTGCGCTGTCGGCATTCGAGATGGCGAACCTCGTGCTCGGCCGGCCCGCCTATCAGGTCCATGTCCTGTCGGAGCAGGGGGGGCCGGTGCGCAACTCACTGGGCTTCGCGGTGGAAACCCAGCGCTTCGGCGACGGCTTCTTCGACACGACCGTCACCATCGGATCGCTGCGGGTCAGGCCGTCGACCCCTGGCCTGCTGGCCTATCTGCGTGAGGCGGCGGAGACGTCGCGGCGGGTGGCCGGCATCTGCACCGGGGCCTATGTGTTGGCGGAGGCCGGCCTTCTCGACGGACGCCGCGCCACCACCCACTGGAGCCATGCCCGCACGCTCCAGCGCCTCTACCCCAATGTGAGGGTGGAGGAGGACCGCATCTTCAGCGTCGACGGCAATGTCTGGACCTCGGCCGGGATGACCGCCGGTCTCGACCTCGCCATGGCGCTGGTCGAGGACGATTTCGGCGCGGAGGTCGCCAAGGCGGTGGCGCGCAAGCTCGTCGTCTATCTGCGCCGGCCCGGCGGGCAGTCGCAATTCTCCGCCCTGCTGGATCTGGAGCCGCGTTCCGACCGCGTGCGGCGGGCATTGGTCCATGCCAAGGAAAATCTGAGGAACGAGTTGTCGGTGGATGAGCTGGCGGAGGCGGCGAATCTCAGCCCGCGCCAGTTCAGCCGCCTGTTCCGCCAGGAAACCGGGCAGACGCCGGCCAAGGCGGTCGAGCATCTGCGGTTGGAGGCGGCGCGCGTGATGATGGAGGAGGGCCGCCATTCGATGGACGTCATTGCCCGCGAAACCGGCTTCGCCGACCGCGAGCGGATGCGCCGCGCCTTCCTGCGCGCCTATGGGCAGCCGCCACAGGTGATCCGGCGGTCGGTGGAGACCGGCCGTGCTTCGGCGCTGGAATAGCCGGAGCGCCGGCGGCGCTCGCCGTTAATACCTAGATATGGCTCCCGCATTACTGCAGGTGCGGTAGCTTTCCACATCACCAGGGATGGCGTCTCAACGGGGAATATTTCATTTCCCCCAATGCTCCCGCTTGTTCAACTCTCCCTTAAGAATGGACATCCAGCCATGCAACTCACCGGCAACACGATCTTCATCACCGGCTCCACGTCCGGCATCGGCCGCGGGCTGGCCGAGGCTTTCCACAAGCTGGGCAATCAGGTCATCATCGCCGGCCGGCGCAAGGCCCTGCTGGACGAGGTGACCGCCGCCAACCCCGGCATGAAAAGCATCGAGCTGGACATCGCCGATCCGATCAGCATCCAGATCGCCGCCGAGCGCCTGGTGGCCGAGAATCCGACGCTGAATGTCCTGATCAACAATGCGGGCATCATGCCGTTCGACGATGCCTCCGGCCCCATCGACGACGCTCTGGCGCAGTCGATCATCACCACCAACCTGCTCGGGCCCATCCGTATGACCTCGGCCTTGATCGAGCATCTGAAGGCGCAGCCGCGGTCGGTGATCGTCAACAACACTTCGGTGCTCGCCTACACGCCGCTGGCGACGACGGCGGTCTATTCGGCCAGCAAGGCGGCGCTGCACAGCTTCACACTGTCCCAGCGCTTCATGCTGCGCAACACCAGCGTCACCGTGCAGGAAATCGCGCCGCCCTGGGTCAACACCGACCTGATCAAGAAGGGCGACGATCCGCGCGCCATGCCGCTGGACGCCTTCATCGAACAGACGATGGCGGCGCTCGGCACCGATGCCGAAGAGGCCATCGTCGAAGGCGCCCGGCAGATGCGCAACAATGCCGGCCCGAACGAGCATGCCCTGGTCATGGGCTTCAACAGCTACATCGCCGAGAACCCGATTCCGGTCTGATCGGCCTGTCCGATCGGTCCTGATGCAGAAAAGGCCGCCGGGCTTTCCCCGGCGGCCTTTCTCTTTGCTATTGCGATTTCATTCCGCCGGGACGTCGGCCATCCGCGGTGCCTTGGCCGGGGTGAATTCCAGCAGGCAGGCGAGCGCGACGCAGAACGCGCCGACCCACCCCAGTTCCCGCACGCTGGCGACGCTCAGCACCAGAGACCCCAGTCCCGCCCCAACCGAAAAGCCGAAATAATGGAAGGAGGCGTTGACCGACAGGATGACCGGCGCGTGCTTCGGCCCGACGATGCCGATCAGCCGGGCCTGCTGGCCGGGATAGAAGGCCCAGGCGCCGAAGCCCCAGAGGATGATGCCGACGAAGGCCGGGATCAGGGTCAGCGAGGGCGGCAGCAGTTCCGCCGTCGCCGACAGGCTCGCCAGCGCCAGCACGATCAGCGGCAGGGTCAGCGCCACGATGCGGGCGCCGCCCAGCCGGTCGGTCAGACGGCCGCCGACCGCCAGCCCAAGGAAGGCCGCCAGGCCCCAGGCGAACAGGGCGAAGCCGACGGCGGCCCCCTCCAGCCCGGTCACCCGTTGAAGATAGGAGGCGATGTAGGGATAGACGGTGAAGGGGCCCATCGCCCACAGGGTGGTGACCGCCAGCGGGCGGCGCACCGCAGGATTTGCAAGCGCCCCCAGCCGGTCGCGCAGTCCGACCACCGGTGCCGCGGAATTGATGGCTTTTGGCAACCCGATCAGCAGTCCGGCCGCCGCCGCGACCGACAGAATGGCGACGCCGCCGAAGGTCATGCGCCAACCCAGCGTATTGCCGACGACGGCGCCGAGCGGCACGCCGAAGACGATGGCGAGGCTGAGGCCGCTGGTGACGATGGAAAGCGCGCGGCCGCGCTCCGACGGCGGCACCAGCACGCCGGCCAGCGCGTTGGCGTTCGGCACGAACAGCCCCGCCGCCATGGCAAGCAGCACGCGCGCCGCCATCAGTCCGCCATAGCTGCCGGCAACCGCCGCCACGACGTTGGCGGCGACGAAGGCCAGCATTGTCGCGATCAGCAGAAGACGGCGGCTGACCGCCCCGGTCAGGACCGTCAGCAGCGGCGAACTGGCGGCATAGGTCAACGCGAAGACCGACACCAGCTGGCCGGCCGCCTGTTCGCTGACCGCCAGATCGGTGGCGATGTCCGGCAGGATCGCCGCGATCATGAAGCTCTCGGTCCCGACGGCGAAGGACCCGAGCGCCAGCCAGTAAAGCGGCGCCCTCGAATGAAGGGTGGTGGATGCCATGGACAGATTCCTGTGCGGAGCCATTCCGCACGGCGCTGACCATGGGGCGTTTGCATCCCATCGCTGGACAGGCGGCGGAAAATGGCGGTTGCCCGAAGTTTAGGACGGACGCAAGGCGGCGTGAATGTCATGGAAACGACTTTTCCAGACATTCACGCCGGAGGGGCGGGACTTCCGGCCTTACACCCCGATCTTGCTCTTCGCCAGAGGCAGGCTGCGGACGCGCTGGCCGGTCAGGGCCGCCACCGCATTGACCACCGCCGGCGGAACGCCCGGCAGGCCGGGTTCGCCGACGCCGCCCATCGGGGCGCCGCTTTCCACGATCTCCACATGCACCGCGGGCATGGAGCGGCGGGACAGGATCGGGTAATCGTCGAAATTGTGCGACTGACGGACACCGTCCTTGTAGACCAGCTCCTCGAACAGGGTGGCCGACAGGCCGAGAGCCACGGCGGATTCCACCTGCGACTTCACGATGGCCGGATTGACGATGCTGCCGGGATCGAAGGCGACCCAGACATTGTGGACCTGCGTCTCGCCGCCCTGGACCGACACCTCGGCGATGGTCGCCGTCTCCGATCCGAAGGGGGAGGCCATGGAGACGCCGCGGGCGCGGCGGGTGCCGTCCACCTGATAGGGGCCGCGCTTCCAGCCGCCGGACATCGCCGCAACCGTTTCCAGCAGCTTGCGGTGGCGCGGCTTGTCCTTCAGCAGATCCATCCGCAGGGCGAAGGGGTCCTGGCCGCCGGCATCGGCGATCTCGTCCAGGAATCCCTCATAGAAGAAGTCGTTCATCGAATGGCCGACGGAGCGCCAGAAGGCGATGGTCACGGGGTGGGGGAACTTGACGTACTCCATCCGCCGGTTGGGGATGGCATAGGGCTTTTCCGTGACGCCCTCCACCGCCGAGCTGTCGACGGGATCCTTGAACACCGCGCCGAACCAGCGGCCGAGCGGCCCTTCGCCCACCGTGCGCGCCTGGATGGCGGTGGGGCGGCCGTCCTTGCCGATGGCGGCGCGGAAGCGGGTGAAGCTGAGCGGTCGGACGGCGTCCATGCGGAACTCCTCCTCGCGCGACCACAGCACCTTCACCGGGCGGCCGGTGGCCTTCGCCAGCTGGATCGCCTGGAGGAAGGGGTTGGCGCTGCCATAGAGGAAGTGCCGGCCGAAGAAGCCGCCGAGCATCGGCGAATGCAGGATGACCTTGTCCGGCGCCAGCCCGGCGGTCTGGGCCGCCACCGACTGGAACAGCTCCGGCATCTGGTTGGGCGCCCACAGTTCCAGCGTGCCGTCGGCATTGAAGCGCGCCATGGCGGATGGCGGTTCCAGCTGTCCGTGGACCAGATAGGGCGCGTCGTACTCCGCCTCGATCACCTTGGCAGCATTGGCGAAAGCGGCGGCGGCATCGCCGTCGGATTCCGCCGGAAGACCGGCTGCGCTGGAGGATTTCAGTGCGGCCAGCATCCCGTCCGACGCAAAGTCGGCGGCCACGCTGTCCAGACCGGACGCGGCCGGGGCCGACCAGCTCACCGACAGCGTTTCCACCGCCTTGCGGGCACGCCACCAGCTGTCGGCGGCGACCGCCACCGCGCCGGGCAGCTTGTGGACGGAATGGACGCCGGGCATCGCCGACACAGCGGCCTCGTTGGCGACCGACTGGACGGTCGTGCCCTGGTTCGGCGCATGCTGGACCGCGGCGTAGAGCATGCCCTCCAGCTTCTGGTCGATGGCGTAGACGGCCTTGCCGGTGGACTTCGCCCGCACGTCCAGCCGCGCCACCGGCTGGCGGATGTAGCGGAAGCTGGCCGGGTCGCGCAGGGCCACGTCGTCGCGCGGCGGCAGGGCGAGGGCCACGGGAGCAAGTTCGCCATAGACAAGCCGCTGCCCGCTCGCGGCATGGATGACGAAGCCGTCCTCCGTCTTCAGGCTCTCCGGCTTGACCTTCAGTTTCGTCGCGGCGGCGCGGATCATCATGTCGCGGGCGGTGGCGCCCAGCCGGCGCATCAGCGGATAGCTGGAGCGGGTGGAGAAGCTGCCGCCGGTCATCCGCAGCCCGTTGATGACCGCGTAATCAGGCCCCGGCGGGGCGCATTCCACGGTGAAACGGCTGGGATTGACGTCCAGCTCCTCGCCGACGATCTGGGCCATGCCGGTGTTGATGCCCTGGCCACCCTCGACGAAGGGGCTGAGCAGGGTGACGGCATTGTCCTTGCCGATGACCAGGAAGGCGGGAATGCGGCTGCCCGGCTTGACGGCGGCGGCGCTGGCCGTGGCGGCCCGCACCGGCATCGACGGCAGCAGGGCGCCCAGCACCAGGGCGCTGGCGCCGAAGCCGAGGAAGGCCCGGCGCGACAGGTTGGAGACGCCGTCCGGCTTCATCAGCGGGACGGCGGACTGCGCCTCGATCTGGAGTTCGAGCGGGTCCTTCAGCGTGATCGGGGCTGCGGTGAGCAGGCGGTCCATGTTGGGTGCTCCTCTCAGCCGGCGGCTTGGCGGACGGCGGCGGCGATGCGGTTGTAGGTCCCGCAGCGGCACAGGTTGGTCATCGCGTCGGCGATGTCGCCGTCGGTCGGGTGGGGCGTCTGCTTCAACAGGGCGGTCGCCGCCATCACCTGTCCGGACTGGCAATAGCCGCATTGCGGCACCTGGGCGGCGACCCAGGCCTCCACCACCTTGCGGCCGACGGGATCCTCCTCGATGGCGTCGATGGTGCGGATGTCGGCCGACCCGACGCTGTCCACCGGCACCTGGCAGGAGCGGGTGGCGGTGCCGTCGATCATCACGGTGCAGGCGCCGCATTGCGCGATGCCGCAGCCGTATTTCGTCCCGGTCAGCCCCAGCGTGTCACGAAGGACCCAGAGCAGCGGCGTGTCGTCCTCGACCGCCACCTGATAGGTGCGGCCATTGACATGGAGGGTGGTCATGCTGGTCTCCGTGCAGGAGTTCATTGGGGGGTGGCTGACGCTTATTCTTGTCCGCCGCCCGCCGGTCTCGTATCCATCTCTAGGTATTAGACGCTGAAGGTATTGAGGGTGCCGGGCCGTCCAGTCGCCGAATGACCGGAAACTGTTCGAGACCGACAATCAGGACAAAGTTGCGGTCCCGCCAAGAGTTTCCTATAGATGACCGAAGACAGGCGACCGCAGCGGACCATCGCCCGGAATGGCGATGGGGAAGGATTTCGACCGATGGACCTTCGGCATGCCGACTTGTTCGAGATTTCTCCGATCTCGATTCTGTGCGAAGACTGGTCAGGGGTGAAGCGCGCCGTCGATGAGGTGATCGCCAGCGGGGTGACGGATTTCGACCGCTTTCTGGACGACAACCCGCTATTCTTTTTCGACGTGCGGCGGTTCCACCGGATCCTCGACGCCAACCGTTCGGCGCTCGACCTGCTGGGATTCCAGGACAAGGAGAGCTTCCTGCGGGAATCGCGGATCCGGCTGCCGGCCAGTCCCGCCAGCAATGCCCAGGTCTTCAAGGCGATGGTGCGTGGCGACACGGTTTGCCAGGGCGAACGTGTGCTGCACACCAAGGACGGCCGTGTCGTGCCCATCCTCTGGCGGGCGAGCCTGCCGCCGGGACCTGCCGATCCCGAGGCCTACGGCCGCCTGTACTTTTTCGCCGTCGATGTGTCCGAACTGAAGCGGGTGCAGGAGGCGCTGATGACGGCCCAGGCCAACCTCAGTCATGCGGGTCGCCTGTCGCTGGTGGGGGAACTGGCGGCGTCGCTGACGCACGAGGTGTCGCAGCCCCTGGTCTCTATCGCCAGCCATGCCGCCGCGGCGACGCGCTGGCTGTCGCGCCAGCCCCCGAACCTGGAAGAGGTGGCCACCAGCCTGCAGCGCATCACCGCCAGCACGCAGCATACGGTGCGCATCGTCGGCAAGATGCGCTCCTTCGCGCGCCGCGGCGAGCTGGTCACCGAACCGTTGAAGCCGCAGGACTGCATCGCCGATGCCGTGACGCTGGTGGAGCACGAGGCCTATCGCCAGAAGACCAGCATCGCCGTCGATGTCCCGCCGCAGCTGCCGGCCATCCTCGGTGACCGCACCCAGATCCAGCAGGTGATCGTCAACATCGCCTACAACGCGGTGCAGGCCATGCAAGGGGCGAAGTCGCCGGACCGGCGCATCGCCATCGCCGCCGGTATGGAAGGGCCGGAAGCGGTGACCTTCACCGTCGCAGATACCGGTCCCGGCATCCCCGACGAGGTGTTGTCGCGGATATTCGATCCCTTCTTCTCCACCAAGCCGGACGGCATGGGGTTGGGTCTGTCGATCTGCAAGACCATCGTGGAGGAACATGGCGGCCGGCTGTGGGCGGCCAGCGGCCCGCAGGGGGCCTCGCTGTCCTTCTCGCTGCCTGTCGCGTCGGCGCCGGCTCAGCCCGCCACGCTGTAGCGGGTGACGGTCCGTTCGCGGACACCCAGGATCTCGGCCATCCGCACGAGGTCGGCCAGCGACTGGGCGTGCATCTTGCGCATCAGGTTGCCGCGGTGGATCTTCACCGTGACCTCGCTCAGCTCCAGCTTGGCCGCAACCTGCTTGTTCATCAGCCCGGCGGTGACCAATCCCATCACGTCGCGCTCGCGCGGGGTCAGCTTGCCGTAGAGGCTGCGCACCGCGTCGTCCTCGCCCCGTTCGGAACGGCGGCGGCCGTCCAGCGCCACCGCCTCGCCGACCGCGTGCAGAACCTCGTCCTCGGTGAAGGGCTTGGACAGGAAATCGACGGCTCCGGCCTTCATGCCGCGCACGGTCATGGGGATGTCGCCCTGGCCGGTCATCAGCACCACCGGTACGAAGATCGAGCGCTCATGCAGCGCCTTCTGCACCTCCAGCCCGTCGGCACCGTCCAG
>NZ_BADK01000728.1 GCF_000333595.1 Azospirillum sp. B506 | reverse complement strand
GCCGCCCTGCTTCATGAACATGTCCATCCACTTCTTCGCCGGGCCGAGCCAGTCGGCCAGAGGCTCGATGTCCTCGCGGAAGGTGGCGAAGACCATGCCGGCATATTCCTCGACCCGCAGGCTCTTCAGCGGATACTCGCCCCTGTCCAGGCACTGGCCGTAGCTTTCCGGATGCGGCACGCCACGCAAAGACCCGTCCAGGCCGTAGCTCCAGCCGTGATAGGGGCAGACGAAGCTGTTGGTCCGGCCCTTCTTCTCCTCGCAAACCGTGGCGGCGCGGTGGCGGCAGCGGTTCAGCAGGACGTGGATCTTCTGCTTGCGGTCGCGCACCACCACCACCGGCTGGCGGCCGACATAGGTGGACTTGTAGTCGCCGGCTTCCCGGACCTCGCTGACATGGGCGACCCAGACCCAGCAGTTGGCGAAGATGCGGTCCATCTCCTGCTCGAAGATCGCCGGGTCGGTGTAGAGCGAGGTGTGGGCGCGGTCGGCGCGCACGAGGTCGGCGAGGTCGCGGGACGCTGCCGGGGGAGCCTTGAGGTCAATAGCCATCGCGATGGTCTTTCCGTCAGGGGGCGGACAGGAAGGGGGCAGGCAGGGGGATCAATCCGGGACCGGAACCGGGTCGGGACGGTTCCAGCCGTGGACCGGGCGGCTGAACAGATTTTCGGTGCGGAAATGGCTCATGCGCCAGGCGCTCTCCTCCAGGCGGAAATCCACCGTCAGCCGGGCGGCATTCAGGTGCGAGGCGCCGGCGGCGAAGGTCGAGGCCTGCAGCATGATCCAGCTGCCCTCCGCCCTGTCCGGCCCGGTGGACCGGACCAGCTCGGAGGTCAGGAAATGGACGTTGAGCGCGAAGTGGGAGGGTTCGACCATGTACTTGGCGAACATCTCCCGCAGAGCGGGACGGCCGGTGAGACGGCCGAAGGTCTTCGCGTATTTCTCGCCGATGCCCTCCCACACCGCGTCGCGCGTGAACAGGGCGGCAAGCTCGTCCAGCGGGGTCGCCGGGGTCAGCGCGTCGCACAGCGCCATGTAGCGGACCATGCAGGCGCGGACGGCGGCCTCCGCCTCGAAGCGGGCGAGGCGCGTCTGCAACTCCGCGATCTCGGCGGGTAGGGCGGTGGTCATTGCGGGATCACCAGCTCGCGGCCGACGCGGGCCTCGACGCGGCAGTATTTCCACAGCTTGAAGGTGCCGTCGCCGACGGGCGTGACGCGGAACAGGTTGCAGGCGGCGGTGACCGTCTCGATGTCCGGCACGTCGGCCAGCACATAGGTGGTCCAGGGCCAGTTGGTCGACGGACCGACCATGATCTGGTCGTCGTCCAGGTTGCCCAGCACCTTGACGCCCGGCAGCTCGCCGATGCCGCGCATCATGGTGGAGAAGGCGCCCCAGACCTGCTTGGCCTCCTCCTCCGTCGCGTCGAAGAAGTTCTGGTTGACGCCGATGCAGAACAGAACGCGCAGGGGCTTCTTGTCGCTCATGGTAGGTCTCCGGGATTGGGGTCAGAGATAGCCGGGCAGGGGGGACAGGCCGAACAGCATGGCGCCGGCATTCTGGTAGGTGACGTCGCCGAGGAAGGCGTGCTGGGTGATCATCTGGACGTCGCGGACATGGCGGGCGATCGGGCAACGTTCATAGACGCCGGCCATGCCGGTCAGCATCTGCGCCCGGCGCGTCACGTCGGCGGCGGTGCGGGTGGCGTGGGTGGCCGACAGGCGCAGCATGCTGACCCGATCCGGCGCCGGGTCATCGCCGGCCAGCAGGCACTGCCACACCTCGTCGATGGCGCCGTAGAACCAGGACCGGGCGGCGCGCAGCTCGGCCTCCAGCTTCGCGGTCTCCAGCTGGGAGGCGACGCGCTCGCCCAGTTTCGGTGCGCCGGTGACCGACGCGCGCGCGCCCATCGAGCGCAGTTCGTCCAGGGCCGCCCGCGCGATGCCGAGCGAGACGACCGACAGCACCTGCGCCGCGAAGGCCAGCGTCGGGTAGCGGTAGAGCGGCTCGTCGAGCGCCGACTTGCCGCCGCGCACGAAGGTCCAGTCCTCCGGCACCACCACGTCATCGACCACGAGATCGTGGCTGCCGGTGCCGAGCAGGCCGACGACGTCCCAGTTGCGCTCGATGGTGACCGCGTTGCGCGGCATCACCGCCATGCGCGGCAGGCCGCCGGTGCCGTCGCTGTTCTTCGGCGCGATGCCGACGCCGACGATGTCGGCGCCCATGCAGCCGCTGGCCCAGCTCCACCGGCCCTTCACCTTCAGACCGCCGTCGACGAAGACCGCCGGCTGCGGCGGGAAGATGCCGCCGGCGAAGACGAGGTCGGGCGTGCGGGCATAGAGGCTGCGCAGCGTGTCGAGCGGCAGCGCCGACAGGTAGACCGCGCCGATGCCGAAGCTGGCGACCCAGCCGGCCGACCCGTCGGCCTCGGCGATGCGCTCGACCAGCCGGCAGAACTCGGCTGGCGAGCGCTCGTCACCGCCGAAGCGCCGGGCGACCAGGGCACGGTAGACGCCGAGCCTGCGGTAGCGCTCGATGATGTCCTGGGAGACGAACTGCTGCTGTTCGAACTCGGCGCGCCGGCCGCGGATCTCGGTCAGAAGCTCCGCGAGCAGAGCGTCGTCGAAGCTCCGGCCGCCGTCAGGTGTCTGCACGGGCAGAGTCGCCAACATGGGGGATCTCCATGGCAGGCGATGGGGGAAGGGCGCACGTCCGCATTCGGAGCGCGGCTCCGTTCCCCTCATCGGGATTGGGGCATCGGAATTGGGAAGTTGAAGGGACCCGCAGGCGGGCCGGGTCAGCCGGGAGGCGGCAAGCGGTCGGCGATGCGGGTGGCGACCGCACAGAGCAACTCGTCGGCACCCTTGGCGGCGACCAGCTGCAGGCTGGCCGGCGCCCCGTCGACGGGGGCGAGCGGGATGGCGATGGCCGGATGGCCGGACAGGTTGAAGGGGCGGACCAGGGTCGTCATGCGGACCAGACGGCTGGTGTCGCCGGCCTCGGCGACCAGCGGCGGCGGGCCGGCCATGGTCGGCAGGGCGATGACCGCGACGCGGTCCAGCAGCGCATCGACCTCCGCGGTGAAGGCGGTGCGGACCTCTTCGGCGCGCGCCACCTCCTCGACCGTGGTGCGGGCGGCGTTGCGCAGGCGGAAGGCCACGTCCTCGCCGACCAGACCGGTCTCCACCAGGGCGGCGCAGGCGGCCCAGGTCTCGACATTGATGATCGAAAGCCCGGCCTCGAAGGCGGCGCGCATGCCGGTCAGCCGCACCGGCTGGACCGGTAGGCCGGCGGTCTCGACCGCCGCGCGCACCGCCGCCGTGAGTCCGGCGTCGGCGTCCGTCTCCAGCAGGCCGATGGCGACGCCGTCGATGGACGGCAACGGGCCGGAGCCGGGAAGGAAACTCGGGTCGATGGCGGCCATGCAGGCGACCAGGGATCCCATGTCGGCGGCGAAGGGGCCGACGCAGTCCAGCGTGCTGCGGGCCGGCATCACGCCCTGGCGGCTGACCCGGCCGAAGGTCGGTTTCAGCCCGAAGACGCCGCAGCAGGCGGCCGGGATGCGCACCGATCCGCCGGTATCCGTGCCTATCGAAGCATCAACCATGCCTGCGGCGACGGCAGCGGCCGATCCGCTGGACGAGCCGCCGGGCACGAAATCGGGGAATTTCGGGTTCGGTGCGGTGCCGGCCCAGCGGTTGAGGCCGGTGGTGCCGAAGGCCAGCTCATGCATCGTGGTCTTGCCGGCGATCCGCCAGCCGGCGGCCAGCAGGTTGCGCACGATTTCGGCATGTGCCGGGACCGGCGGGGCATCGTCGAGCGACCGGCTTCCGGCGCGTGTCGGTGTGCCGGCGATATCGATGGTGTCCTTGATCGCCACCGTCGGGAGGGTGTCGCGATCCGCGGCGTCGCCGGCGATGTCGAGCGTTTGAACGAAGATCGTCATGGCAATGGCCTTCCCCGGTCCTGCCGGATTCCCCGCGGCTCGCACGATACCGGGCTTGTGCTGGCGGCCGGGATCGGAGCGGTTCGGGGTGGATGGGATGCCTAAAGCCTAACGGCGAAAAACGTGAATAGTCAATTGACTTTGGAAAAATAATTTTTGGCGATGAAGCACAAAAACCGAGCAATGCTTTGGACGGCGAAATAGCGGTGCGTGGGCACGGAGTCGGGATGTGATGTGAGTTATCTTTCTGTAAAACAAGGAGTTTTTAAGAAATTCATACTTTTCGGGCGGGGCCTCATTCCAAAGTATCTGATCATCCCGCTTGGTGGATATTCGCCTGAAACACATGCAATCGAGTGCCAAAAAATGGGCAGTTTTTCTTGAAAATTCGATTGCGGATTCACGGAACTCTGGCTTAATGGACGGCAAGGGCAGCCTGCATCCGGCGTCTCTGCCACAGGTCTTCGGCAGCGAGGCACGGCGGCGGCTCCAATCGAAACCTTCAAAGACAGAGTTGCCGGGCGTTCGATCCGGTACCGTGCGGAAGCTTCGATCCGACCCGCAATTCCAACGAACCTTTGGCGGCTGGCCGGACATCGACTGTTCGCGCCTTCTATTATCGATATTTTCTACAGTCTACTCAAGGATGCTTTGGCATTCATTGGCGCGGTCTTTGCTTTGTTCTTTCAGCATAACAAGAGGTTGGACGGCGGAAGCGGCCCTGGCGGGCACCTGCCGGACCGGCCCGACGGGTCCGATGGCGAGTCCATGCGGACCGCAACAGACGGGCAACACAGAACGGAGGGTGCGGTGTTTGCAAAGAAACTGGCGGTCTCGCTGCTGTTCGGGGCACTCGCGGCCGGTGCCGCCGCTCCGGCGGACGCGCAGGTGAAGGTCGGCGTGGTGACCTCCTCGACCGGCCCCATCGCGCTGGTCGGCATTCCCCAGAAGAACAGCGTGCCGCTGCTGCCGGCCAGCGTCGGTGGCCAGACGGTGCAGTACATCACGCTCGACGACGGCAGCGACCCGACGGCGACCGTTGCCGCCTTCAAGAAGCTGATCACCGAGGAGAAGGTCGACGCGATCATCGGCCCGTCCGGCTCGCCCAACGCCATGGGCGTCATCCAGTTCGCGGCGGAGGCCGGCGTGCCGATGCTGGCCCCGGTCGGCACCGCCGCCGTCGTGCTGCCGATGACCGAACAGAAGAAATGGGTGTTCAAGACCACCCAGAACGACGACCTGATCGCCGAGGCGCTGCTGGCGCATATGGCGAAGACCGGCATCAAGTCGGTCGGCTTCATCGGCACCGCCGATCCCTATGGCGACAACTGGCTGAAGGTGTTCGGCGAGGGGGCCGCCAAGCGCGGGATCAAGCTGCTGGCGAGCGAGCGCTTCCAGCGCCAGGACACCTCGCTGACGGCCCAGGGGCTGAAGATCCTGTCGGCTTCGCCCGATGCGGTGCTGATCGCCGCTCCCGGCAGTTCGTCGGTGCTGCCGCAGACGACGCTCTACGACCAGGGCTATCGCGGCAAAATCTATCAGACGCACGGTGCGGCGCTGCCCGACTTCCTGAAGCTGGGCGGCAAGAAGGTGGAGGGCACGATCCTGGCCGCCAGCCTGATGCTGGTGCTGGATCAGGTGCCCGACAGCCATCCGTCGAAGAAGATCGCCAGCGACTATGTCGCCGCCTACGAAAAGCAGAACGGCTCCAAGCCCGCCACCTTCGGCGCCAACGTCTATGACGCCGGCCTGCTGCTGGAGCGCGCCATTCCGGTCGCGCTGAAGGGCGGCGAGCCCGGCTCCGCCGCCTTCCGCAGCGCGTTGCGCGATGCACTGGAACAGGTGAAGGAGCTGCCGGCGACCCAGGGCGTCTACAACCTGACCGCAGCCGACCACAGCGGCTTCGATGAGCGCGGCCGCGAGCTGATCACCGTGTCCGGCGGCAAGTGGACGCTGGTGAAGTGACATCGTGAAGCGATCCGGCGGCGGCCCCGACTTTACCCGGGACCGCCGGAGCGAAGGGATACCGGTCATGAACCTCCAGATCGTCATGCTGCTGGGCCAGGACGGGATCACCAACGGCGCCATCTACGCATTGCTGGCGCTGTCGATCCTGCTGGTCTTCACGGTGACCCGCATCCTTCTGATCCCGCAGGGTGAATTCGTCGCCTTCGCCGCCCTGACCATGGCGGCGATGCAGGGCGGGACGCCGGTCCGGCTGGGCTGGCTGCTGCTGGCGCTGTCCGCCGCCGCGATGGTCATGGACATCCACGCCGCATGGCGGCGTGACGGCCGCCTTGCGGCGCGGCGCGGGTCGGTCCTGAGCGTCGGCTATGCGGCGGCGCTGACCGCACTGACCACGCTGCTGCCGCTGGCCGATGCCGGCGTCGCGGTGCAGGCGCTGGTGACCATGGCGCTGATCGTGCCGCTGGGTCTGGCACTCTACCGCGTCTTCTATCAGCCGATCGCCGCGGCGCACCCGCTGGTGCTGCTGATCGTCTCGATCGCCGTGCATGTGGTACTGGTCGGTGTCGGGCTGCTGATGTTCGGCCCCGAGGGCGCACGCACGGAACCCTTCTCCGACGGTGGCCTCAGGCTGGGCATGGTGATGCTGAACAGCCAGACCATCTGGGTGGTGGCGGTGTCGCTCGGCCTGATCCTGGGGCTTTATCTGTTCTTCGAGCGCAGCCTGTACGGCAAGGCGCTGCGCGCCGCGGCGGTCAACCGGCTGGGAGCCGAGCTGGTCGGCATTTCGCCGGAACTGGCGGGCAAGGCCAGCTTCGCGCTGGCGGCGCTGATCGGCAGTCTGTCCGGCATCCTGATCGCGCCGATCACCACGATCTACTACGACAGCGGCTTCATCATCAGCCTGAAGGGCTTCGTCGGCGCCATCATCGGCGGGCTGGCGAGCTATCCGGTCGCCGCGCTCGGCGCCCTGCTGATCGGGCAGGCCGAATCCTTCTCCACCTTCTGGGCCAGCAGTTACAAGGAGGTCATCGTCTTCACGCTGATCCTTCCGGTTCTGGTCTGGCGCTCCCTCTCCCACCAAGGCGCGGAGGACGAGGAATGAAGCCCGGCGTGCTGTCGAAATCTCCCGCTGCGAGGCCCGCCCCGTCGATGCCCAGGTTGTCCCCGTCCGGCTGGATCCTGCTGGCCCTGCTGCCGGTGCTGGCCGTCGCCCCGCTGCTGCTGCCGACTTATCAGGTCACGCTGGCCAACAACATCGGCATCTTCGCGCTGGCGACGCTGGGCCTCGTCCTGCTGACCGGCGTTGCCGGGATGACCAGCTTCGGACAGGCTGCCTTCATCGGCGTCAGCGCCTATGCCGCCGCCTATCTCGCCACCGTGTCCGCCGCCGACCTGCCGGGGCCGCTCGCCTGGATGGCGGGGTCGCCACTGGCCGGGCTGGCGGTCGGCCTTGTGCTGACGCTTGTCATCGCGACGGTGCTGGGGGCGGTGACCCTGCGGCTGTCGGGCCATTACCTGCCGCTCGGCACCATCGCCTGGGGCCTGTCGCTGTTCTACCTGTTCGGCAATCTGGAGTTCCTCGGCGGTCACACCGGCCTGTCGGGCATTCCGGCGCTGAACCTGTTCGGCATCGCCTTCGACAAGGCGGAGGCCCTGTTCTACCTGATCTGGGCGGTGCTGCTGCTGGCGGTGGTGGCGACGTTGAACCTGCTGGACTCCCGTGTCGGCCGTGCCATCCGTGCCCTGCGCGGTGGACAGCGCATGTCGGAATCGATGGGCGTCGACAGCTTCCGGGCCAAGATGACCGCCTTCCTGGTCGCCGCCCTCTATGCCGGGCTGGCCGGTTGGCTCTATGCCTACACCCAGCGCTTCGTCAGCCCGGCGCCCTTCAGCTTGCAGGCGGGCATCGACTTCCTGTTCATGGCGCTGATCGGCGGGGTGGGACAGGTCTGGGGCGCGGTGATCGGGGCGGCCGGCGTCACCTTCGCCAAGCAATGGCTGCAGGACCTGCTGCCGCATCTGCTGGGCCGCACCGGCAACTTCGAGGCCATCGTCTTCGGCCTGCTGATCGTGCTGCTGATGCAGCGCCTTCCCGGCGGCATCGCCGGCTGGATCGCCAAGACCTCCGAGCGTCGCCGTCACCGGCCGGCTGCGCTGGAAAGTGCTGCTTCGGACCTGCCCGACGCCGCGCCGCTGCCCCGCCGCGCCATGCCGCAAAAGGGCGAGGCGGTGCTGGAGGCCAAGGGCGTCACCCGGCGCTTCGGTGGTCTGGTCGCCAACCGCGACATCAGCTTCACCGTGCGGGCCGGCGAGATCCTGGCGGTGATCGGACCGAACGGGGCGGGCAAGAGCACGCTGTTCAACCAGCTTTCCTGCGTCGACCACCCGACCTCCGGCGAGATCCTGTTCCGTGGCGAGCGCATCGACGGCCGCACCGCCCGCGCCATGGCCGGCGCCGGCCTCAGCCGCAGCTTCCAACACGTCAAGCTGCTGCCCACCATGTCCGTGCTGGAGAATGTCGCCATCGGCGCCCATCTGCGCGGGTCGAAGGGGGTTGCCGCCGCGGCCCTGCGGTTGGACCGCGCGGAGGAGGCGCAGCTGCTGGCCGAGGCGCGGCGCCAGCTGGTCCGCGTCGGTCTCGGCCAGCATCTGCATGCCGAGGCGGGCAGCCTGGCGCTCGGCCAGCAGCGCATCCTGGAGATCGCCCGCGCGCTGTGCGCCGACCCCTGCCTGCTGCTGCTCGACGAGCCGGCCGCCGGTCTGCGTTTCCTGGAGAAGCAGGCGCTGGCCGAACTGCTGGGCAAGCTGCGCTCGGAGGGGATGGCGATCCTGCTGGTCGAGCATGACATGGACTTCGTGATGGGACTGGTCGACCGCGTCTATGTCATGGAGTTCGGCGAGCGCATCGCCGAGGGGCCGCCCGAGACGATCCAGACCAACCCGGCCGTTCTCGAAGCCTATCTGGGAGGGATCGAATGAGCGCGCCGCTGCTGGAGGTCTCCGACCTCTGCGTCTCCTACGGCAAGATCGAGGCGCTGAGCAACGCCAGTCTGCGGGTGGGCGAGGGTCAGATCGTCACCGTCATCGGCCCCAACGGTGCCGACACCTATCGCCGCTGGGCGCTGCTGGCCGAGCGCGACGGCGACTGGTCGGAGACGAAGCGCTTCTACGAGCGGGCGCAGATGATCACGCCCGACAGCCCCGATCTGGCCGAGCGCATCCGTGCGGCGAGCGAGCAGCGGACCTACACCGGTCCGTCCACCGGAACCGCGTCGGGAGCCGGCGCCGGAAGCTCCGTTGCGCCGGTGAAGGCTGTGCCGGGGCTGGGCGACCGCGAATCGGTCCTTGCCCTGCTACGCAACCCGGCGGAGCTGTCGCGCACGCTGCAGGCGGGCGCCAGCGCCGACACGCGGCTGGAGAATGGCAAGACCCTGCTGATGATCGCCGCCGAGCAGGGGCTGGCCGATGCGGTGCGCGTGCTGCTGGACCGCCATGCCCGCACCGACCTGCGCACCTCCGACGGCGCCACGGCGGTGATGTATGCCGCCTGGGGAGGCCATGATGCGGTGGTTCGGGCGCTGGCCGACGGCGGCGCCGACCTCGACACCACCAACAGCGACGGCAAGACCGCGCTGATGGCCGCCGCCGCCCGCGGTCATCAGGATGTGGCGCGCACGCTGGTCCAGCGCGGCGTGATGGTCGACCGCACCACCGCCTATGGCTGGTCGGCGCTGATGTATGCCGCCAACAACGGGCACGAGGCGGTGGCGAAGCTGCTGCTCGACAGCGGCGCCAACCCGTACCGCATGGATGCCAACGGCAACTCCGCCCTGACGCTGGGCGCGCTGCAGGGGCATGTGCAGGTGGTGGAGGCGCTCAAGCCGCGCTGACCGCTCAAGCCTTACTCGTCGAGGCGGACGGAGCCGCGCCACTGGCCCGCGCTCTGTCCGCCATTGGCATAGTGGAAGATGCCGGGGCCATCCGGCTGGCCGTTGCGGAAGCGGCCGGCGAAGCGGCTGCCGTCGGTGAAGGTCATCACGCCGAACCCGGACATCAGGTCGCCCGACCATTCCCCTTCATAGGTCTGGCCGTTGACGAAGCGGTAGACGCCAGTGCCCTGGCGGACCGGCCGGCCGAGTGCCGCATTGGTCCCGGAGCTGGACTGCGCCCAACTTCCCTCATAACGGTCGCCGCCGGAAAAGCCATAGCTCCAGTAGCGGCTGTCGGGATGGCTGCGCGCCCGTTCCGCGGCGCTGCGGGCATCGCCGAGCGCGCGCATCGCCTGCTGTTCCGCCTCCACGGCCGGGCCGTCCGGCGTTGAAAAGCCAGTGCCGGGCGGCGTGGCGGGGAAGCTGCGCGGCTGCTCCGTCTGGATCGGGTCGGAGGTGCCGGCGGCGGGCGGATCGATCCCCTGGCTCTGGCCGGGATCGCCGAAGGAGGGGCCGGCCTCCACCGGACCGCGGCCACGGGCGGCGAGCGGCGACGGGTCGACCCAACGGGCGGCCAGCGCGCCCGCGGTGAGGTAGCCGGTGCGCCCGGAGGGATCGCGCACGCGCAGCCAGCTTCCTTCCGGCACGGATTCCAGCACGGTCACCACGCTGCCGGTCGCCAGCTGGGCGACGCCGCGGGCGCCGACGGCCGGACGGTCGAACAGGACGCCCGGCTTCGCCATCTCGTACTCGCCGGGAGGAAGGCTGGGGGTCGTCACCGGCGGCGCCTCCCTGGCCGGAGCGGTGGCCGCAGGAGGAACGTTCGGCGGGGTGGCCGGTGGTTTTGCGGGGGCCGCGGCGACGGCCGGGACCATCACCAGGGTGCTGCCCAGACGGTCCTGCAGCCAGGGCAGTTGCCGGCCTTCGCTGCGCTCGGCAACGGCGCGCGCCACCTCGGCCAGCGAATCGCGGAAGGTGACGCCGGGCTTGACCATTTCGCGCGCCAGCGCGGCGGTGAAGGGATCGGGGCCCTTGCCGGACTTCGGCGGCACCGGCGCCACGCCCGGACGGTGGGCATAGACGACGAACAGCCCGTCTGCCTCCATCGGCGTGCCCAGCGCTCCGCCGCCGACCTTCCGGGCCAGCGCCTCGGCAACGCCGGGATCGATCACCACCACCGTCCTGCGACCGCTGTCGCGCAGGTCGCTCAACAAGCCGTCGAGATCGAGCGCGGCGCGCGGCAGATCGTCAGCCCCGCTGGGGTCGGCGTCGGCGGGCAGCAGGAATTCCCGCTCCCCCACCCCGACGGCGAGGCCGGTGTAATAGACGAAGCCGAGGTCGGCGCCACCCAGCGCCTCGCGGAACCGTTCCAGTGCCGAGTCCATGGCGACCCGTCCGACATTGTCGGCGCGCGTCACGGAAAAGCCGGCGCTGCGCAATGCCGCCGCCATAGCCGACGCGTTGGCGGCGGGCTGGTCCGACCGGCTGTCGAGTGCGGAATAGCGCCCGTTGTCGATGACCAGTGCGACGCGCTTTCCGCTGTCCGCCAGCGCGCTGCCCCTCTGCATCCCGCCGAAGGGCAGGGCGGCCAGCAGCGCCGCCGTCAGGGCGGACGCCCCAAGGCGCCGCCTCCACCGTCGGGTGGCGCGGGACGCTGCGGGATTCGCGGGCGGGGGTGCGGTCTTCGTCACGGCCTTCCATCCTTCGTCTTCGCGGCAGCCCCCGGCATGGGAACGGTCACGGGCACGAGCCTGTGCACCGCCCGGCACCGGGAAGCGTACCGCCGCCGGGAGCATAGCCTTTTCCGTCTTGCCGGAACCCCGCTCATTCGGAGCGGCGGCCGAGGGGGCGTTACCCCACGCGGACGATGTGCCGGCTTTCGGCCCGCCGCGCACGGCAGGGTCACAGGGCGCCGATGCGGTGATGTATCGCTTTCCCTTCGCCGCGAAGCCGCCTATATCACGCTCCTTCGCAGACAACGAGGTTCGCCATGCCGCCCGCCAAGCCGTCCGCCGTCCGGATGTCCGACACCGAAATCGCCCGTGTGCAGATGTATCTGCGCAAGACGCTCGGCAATCCCAAGATCGTGATCGAGCCGCCGGCCAAGGCCGGCCAGTCGGCCGAAGTGACGGTGGATGGCGAGTTTTTCGGCACGCTGAACCGTGACGATGACGAGGGCGAGATCTCCTACGCGCTGAACGTCGTCATCCTCGAAGAGGATCTGCCGGAACCGCCGGCCATTCCGCGTCGCTGAGTTCCGGATATAGACTGGGGTGCCCTAGCGGCTGCGGGCGCGAAGCTCCGCCGCCAGGGCGGCCAGCAGCGTCTGTCCGCCCGACAGGGTCAGCCCACGGACCAGGACGATCGCCTTGTGTCCGCCGCGGCGGTGCATGACCAGCCGCACGTTGCGGCTGCCGGCAGCCCTGAGCTCCGCCTTGACCGCCTCGTTCGGCGCGACATTGCCGGCGACGAGCGTCATCTCCGCCTTGTGACCGTAATCGTGCGCCGGGTCGATCCAGGCGACGAACAGCGGTTTCCCGCCCACCATCGGATAGAGGGCGAGATCCCGGATCGTCTCGTGCGGATGGATGCGGGCGCCATCCACGGTCAGTCCACGCTCCGTCACGCCAAGACGCACGGCGCGGCGCTGGACCGTCTCCGACAGCATCACCACCCACAACAGCAGCACCGGCGCCGCACAGAAGACGGCCAGCCATTGCAGCATGCTGGCCAACTCGTCCGGCGCCAGCCCGGCCCCGGCGATGAAACCGGTCGCCAGCAGACCCGCGATCAGCAGGTAGCGCGTGCGGATCACCGGTGTCAGCACCGGCGTCGCGACGAATACGGCACCGGCCAACGCGTCTTCGCGCGTGACTTCCAGACTGGGGGGTGGCTGGCGGCGGGCATGTCGCGGGCAAATCCG
>NZ_BADK01000729.1 GCF_000333595.1 Azospirillum sp. B506 | reverse complement strand
GCACCGGCCGCACAGCCATGATGGACAGGCTGGCCGGACGGAGGGCGGCATGATGGCCCTGACCGGCACCCGGCCGCGTCCCTTTCCCGGCCGTCTCAACCCGCCCGCCGCCGTCTGGGTCGTCCTGCTGCTGTTCTGCGTCTTCGCCATGGCGGTGCCGCGCTTCGCCAGCGCCGGCAACCTGGAGAATCTGCTGCGGGTCGGGTCCATCCTCGGCATCGCCGCCTGCGGCCAGACCATCGTGCTGATCCTTGGCGGGATCGAGTTCTCCTTCGGCGCGTCGGCGGCGCTGGCCAGCGTGGTGACGGTGCTGGCCCTGCCGTCCGCCGGGGTGGCGGGCGGCTTCGCGGCCGGTGCGGCGTCGGTGCTGCTGGTCGGCCTCGTCAACGGCACGCTGGTCGCGCGCTTTTCCCTGCCGCCCTTTCTCGTCACGCTCGGCATGCTGATGGTGGCCGGCGGCGGGGCGGCGGTGCTGGCCGGCGGCCTGCCGATCGACGCGCCGCCCAGCGACGCCTTCTCCTGGCCGGCGCGCGGCCGGATCGCCGGCATCCCGGTGCCGATCCTGGCGGCGGCGGCAAGCTTCGCCCTGCTGCACTTGCTGCTCGGCCACACCCGCGCTGGCAGGCTCTGGTACCTCGTCGGCGCCAACGGCACGGCGGCGCGGCTGTCCGGCATCACGGTGTGGCGGTCGGTGCTGGCGGGCTATCTGGTGGCCGGTGCCTTCTGCGCGCTTGCCGCCGTCATCCTGACCAGCCGGGTCGCCTCCGGCCAGCCCGGCCTCGCCCCCAACCTGCCCTTCGAGACCATCGCGGCCTGCGCCGTCGGCGGCATCCCGCTGGCGGGCGGGCAGGGGAGGGCGGTGCAGACGCTATGCGGCGTGCTGGTCATCGCCATGTTGAACAACGCGGTTGTGCTGCTGAACCTGCCCGTCGCCTACCAGCAGCTGATGATCGCCGCCGTGATCCTCGGCGCGGTGCTCCTCCAACAGGCTCCCCGGCTGCTCCTGCTGCTGCCGGTCCGGCCCGCCCGCCAGCCCGAGGAGGAGCGGTCATGAGCCCCCGTCTCCTGCGCCGTTCCGCCGATGGCCTGCGCGCCGCCGGTTCCCTCCTTCCCATCCCCTTCCGGGTCGCGCCGCTCTGCCTGATCCTGGCGGTGGCGGTGTTCGCGGCCACCGCGCCGCGCTTCCTCAGCCTGGGCAACGCCGCCAACATCGGGGCGCAGGTCTGGGTTCTCGCCCTGCTCGCCATCGGCCAGATGTTCGTGTTGGCGACCCGAGGCTTCGACATCTCGGTCGGCGCCGTCGCCGCCCTGTCCAGCGTCTGCGCGGCGATGGCCTGCAACGGCTGGGGCCTGCCCGGACTGGCCGTCGGAGCGCTGGCCGGGCTGCTCTGCGGGCTGGTCAACGGTGCGCTGGTCGGCACGCTCGGCCTCCAGCCGGTGGTGGCGACGCTGGGCAGCCTGATCGCGGTGCGCGGCCTGTCGCTGCTTATCACCGGCGACGGGCAGGTGGTGCCGCTCGACGCGGCCGCCGCGGTGACCCGTCTCGGTTTCGAGCCGATGCCGGTCCTGCCCGCCGCCAGCTGGGCGGCGCTGGTCCTGGCGGTCGGGGCGGCCCTGCTGGTCGGCCGCAGCCTCGTCGGCCGGCGCATCCTGATGGCCGGGTCGAACCCCGAGGCGGTGGCGCTGGTCGGCGTCGACAGCCGGCGCGTCCAGCTCTGGGCCTATGGCCTGTGCGGGCTGTTCGCTGGCCTCGCCGGGGTGCTGATGACGGTCCGCGCCGGCTCCGGTCTGCCGACCGAAGGGGCGGGGATGGAGCTTCAGGCCATTGCTGCCGCGGTCATCGGCGGGACCGCGCTCAGCGGCGGCATCGCCAGCGTGGCCGCCGTCGTGATCGGGGCCGCCTTCATCCAGGTGCTGCTGACCGGCCTCAACCTCCAGGGCGTCTCGCCCTTCGTCGCCCAGATCGCCGTCGGGGTGGTCATCATCGCCTCCGGCCTTCTCGAAACGCTTCTGCGCTCTCTGCCGTCCTTTCCCTCCCAATCAAGGACACGGACATGACCCGCTCCCCGATCCGCTTCGCCGGAAGCCTCGCCGCCCTCCTGCTCTCCACCGCGCCAGCCCTGGCGCAGGACAAGGCCATCGGCTTCGCCATCCCCAACCTTGCCTCGTCCTTCTGGATCTCCGCCGTCTACGGGGCGGAGCAGGAGGCCAAGGCCGCCGGCGTCACGCTGGTCAAGCTGAATGCCGGCGGCGACGCCAACACCAGCCAGCAGATCGCCCAGATCCAGGATCTGGCCCAGCGCGGCGTCGCCGCCATCATCGTCGGCGCCACCAACGGCGACGCGGTCCGGGCTGTGGTGGAGCAGGCGGTCGGCCGCGGCATCCCGGTGGTCGGCATCTCCTCGCCGCCCAACAGCGACCGGCTCAGCGCCACGGTCAGCGCCGACCATTACGACATGGGCCGTCTCCAGGCGCGCTGCCTGGCCCAGGCCATCGGCGGCAAGGGCGAGGTGGCGATGATGGCCGGGCCGACCGGGCAGGCCTGGTCCGACCTGCGGGCCAAGGGCTTCCGCGAGACGCTGGCGAAGGAGGCGCCGGAGGTGACGGTCGTCGCCGAATCCCGGCTGGCCGACAACCGCAACGCCGCCCTGACCACGGCGGAGGACTGGACCCAGCGCTTCCCTGACCTGAAAGGCGTCTACGCCGCCACTGACGACATGGCGGCCGGCGTGGTCGCCGCGATGAAGGCCGCCGGCCGCATGCCGGCGGTGCGGGTCTCCGCCTCCAACTTCAGTCCGACGGCGCAGCAGCTGCTGAAGGACCGCGAGCTGGCCTGCACCTCCATCCAGCAGGTGGTGGCGCAGGGCCGCGCCGCCCTCACCCAGGCGCTGGCCGCCGCCGGCGGGAAGCCGGTCGAGGCCAAGGTCGTGCTGCCGGCGCTGCTCGTCACCTCGGACACGCTGGGCGAGGTCGATCTAAGCTCGGTCGTCGCCCCGGCCGACTATCGGCCCTGAATCCATCGAACCGAAGGCAGGATCCGCGATGCTCCCCTCCCACAACCGCTTCCCTTATTCCGCGATCACCGACCGCCCCGACTTCTCCTGGCCGGGCGGCAAGCGGCTGGCCGTCTATGTGGCACTCTGCGTCGAGCATTTCCCCTACGGCAGCGGCCTCGGCCTGCCCTATTCGCCGGGGCTGAGCCATCCCAACAGCTACAACTGGGCGTGGCGGGAATATGGCAACCGGGTCGGCGGCTGGCGGCTGATCGACCTGTTCGACGCCCACCGCCTGCCGCTGACGGTGCTGCTCAACACCGAATGCTACGAGCATTGCCCGGAACTGGTCGCGGCGCTGCGCCGCCGCGGCGACGAGATCGTCGCCCATGGCCGCACCAACGGCGAGCACCAGAACGGCATGAGCATTGAAGAAGAGCGCCGCCTGATCGCCGAGGCGACCGAGGCCATCCGCCGCCGCGAGGGCAAGCCCCCCGCCGGCTGGATGAGCCCCGGCGCCCATCCCAGCGCCAACACCGAGGATCTGCTGGCGGAGGCCGGCTACCGCTACACGCTGGACTGGCCGATGGACGACCAGCCGGTGTGGATGCGGACCACCGGCGGGCCGCTGCTGAGCGTGCCCTATCCGCATGAGGTGAACGACGTGCCGATGGTGGTGCTGCATGACGGCACGGCACCGGCCTTCGCCGACATGGCCATCGACAATTTCGACGAGATGCTGCGCCAGTCGAAGGACCAGCCGCTCGCCTATGGCATCACCATCCACAGCTTCATCGTCGGCCAGCCTTTCCGCATCAAGCAGTTCCGCCGGGTGCTGGAGCATCTCGACGCCCACCGCGACGCGGTTTGGTTCGCCACCGCCGGCCAGATCGCCGACCATTTTGCCGCGCTGATGCCGCCGCCGGCAACGGCCGCTCCGGCCAGACCCTGACCCGTCCCTGACGCCGGCCCTCGTCAGGGCCGGCTCCCATCCGAAAGGTTCCATCATGACTGAGACGCCCCTTGGGCTGTCCCAAACCCCGGCGCACGCCCGCGCTCTGCCCCCGTTGCGAGTCGCCGTCGCCGGCCTCGGTGCCGTCGGACTGAAGATCGTCGAGGCGCTCGACGACGGCCTCGACGGCTGTGTGCTGACCGCCGTCTCGGCCCGCGACAAGGCGGCGGCGGCGGATCGCCTGTCCGCCCTGACCCGCCCGGTGCCGGTGGTGGACGTCGCCGGGCTGGAGCCGCTCGCCGACCTCGTCGTCGAATGCGCCCCCGCAGCGCTGCTTCCGGCCATCGTCGGGCCCTTCCTCCGCGCCGGCAAGACGGCGGTGGTGCTCAGTTCCGGCGCCCTGCTGGCCAACGAGGGGTTGATTTCCATCGCCCGCGCCCATGGCGGGCAGATCGTCGTGCCGACCGGGGCGCTGCTCGGGCTCGACGCGGTGACGGCGGCGGCGGAGGGGGAAATCCGCGCCGTGCGCATGGTCACCCGCAAGCCGGTCCGCGGTCTGGTCGGCGCCCCCTATCTGGTCGAGAACAACATCGCCATCGAGGACATCACCGGCCCGCTGCGAATCTTCCACGGCACGCCGCGCGAGGCGGCGGTCGGCTTCCCGGCCAATCTGAACGTCGCGGTGGCGCTGTCGCTGGCCGGCATCGGCCCCGACCGCACGACGCTGGAGATCTGGGCCGACCCGGCGCTGGAGCGCAACACCCACCGCATCGAGGTCGAGGCGGATTCGGCGACCTTCACCATGGCGATCGAGAACATCCCGACCGACAACCCGAAGACCGGCCGCATCACTGCCCTGTCGGTGCTGGCCTATCTGCGCAAGCTGCGCGCGCCGCTGCGCGTCGGCTCCTGAGCGCCCGATTTCAGCAAGAAACGAAAAACAGAAGGGGGATTCGTCATGGATCTCGGACTTTCCGGCCGCACCGCCCTGGTACTCGGCGCCGGGGGCGGGCTCGGCCGCGCCATCGCCCTGGGTCTGGCGCGCGAAGGCACCAACCTCGTCATCGCCGACCGCGACGCGCCGTCGCTCGCTGCCACCAGCGCAATCCTCGCCGAAACTGTTGGCGCCGAAACCTCCGTGCCCTGTCTCCCCATCGTCTGGGATCTGGGCGACGCGGCCGCCACCGACCGCAACGTCGCCCTGGCCGAGGAACGGTTCGGTGGAATCGACATCCTGGTCAACAACACCGGCGGCCCGCCGCCGTCGCCGGCCAGCGGCGTCGATCCGAAGATCTGGTCGGCGCAGTTCGAGGCGATGGTGCTGTCGGTCATCCGCATCACCGACCGCGTGCTGCCCGGCATGCGGACGCGGCGCTGGGGCCGGATCGTCACCAGCGCCTCGTCGGGCGTCGTCGCGCCGATCCCCAACCTCGCCCTGTCCAACGCGCTGCGCCTGTCCCTGGTCGGCTGGTCCAAGTCGCTGGCCCGCGAGGTGGCGGCCGACGGCGTGACCGTCAACGTCGTCCTGCCCGGCCGCATCGCCACCGACCGCATCCGCTTCCTGGACGAGAGCAAGGCGGCGCGCGAGGGGCGGCCGCTCGCCGAGGTCGTCGCCGAGAGCACCGCCGCCATCCCGATGGCCCGCTACGGCGATCCCCGCGAATACGCCGACGCCGTCGCCTTTCTGGCCAGCGAGCGCGCCGCCTACGTCACCGGCTCCACCCTGCGGGTGGACGGCGGTTACATCCCCAGCATCTGACAGTCCGAAGGATCCCCAGCATGAGCTACAACACCGACACTGTCCTCACCGCCGCGCAGCGCGAGGACATCCGCACCCGATTCCTGGCCGTCGACACCTCCAACGTCGCCGACGTGCTCGACGTGATGGGCTGGCCCGACCAGGGGCTGGCGGCGGACTTCATGCCATATCCCGCCACAGCCGGGCGGCTGGCCGGCTGGGCCTACACCATCCGCGGCCAGATGACCCCGTACCCGCTGGGCGGCGACACCGACAAGATGGCGGCGTGCCAGGGGCTGTCGCCCGGCGACGTGTCGGTGTGGAGCGGCGATGGCGACGGCATCTGCTATTTCGGCGAGCTGATCGCCATCGGCATGAAGGAGCGCGGCAGCACCGGCGCGCTGGTCGACGGCGGCATCCGCGACGTGCGCTGGCTCGGCCATCACGGCTTCCCGGTCTATGCCCGCTACCGCACGCCGGTGCAGTCGATCGGCCGTTGGAAGGTCAACGCCTGGCAGGTTCCGGTCTTCCTGCGCGGGGCCACGGTGGAGCGCGTGCGGATCGAGCCCGGCGACTTCATCCTGGCCGACGAGGACGGCGCGCTCGCCATCCCGGCGGCCATCGTTCCGAAGGTGCTGGCGGAATCCGAGGCGCTGACCGCGACCGAGATTCGCATCCGCGAGGAGCTGTCGAACGGCTTGACCCTGGCGCAGGCGCTGGACCGCTACGGCCACGTCTGACGCCCTGCCGGGCGGCCCCGTTTCCGCCTGCCGGAAATGGGGCTGTTCCGGAATTGCCGCCGCCATGCCCCCGCACCGCGCCACCTTTGTTGAAAGGGTCTCAGCATGACCGCCGCGTCTTCCCGCGACCCTGTCCAGGCCGTCACGGCCGCCTTGGCCGCGGCGCGCGCCAGCCGGCTCAACGCCTTCATCGAACTGTTCCCCGACGCGGAGGAGCGGGCGCGGTCGCTGTCGGCGGGCGATCCGCGACCGGCGCCCTGGGGGCTTCCCTTCGCCTACAAGGACGTTTTCGTCACTGCCGGGCGGCAGCCGACGGTGGGGGTTGGACATGGCTACCGCTGGGGCGGTGCGCGGACCAGCATGGCGCTCGACCGTCTGGCGGCGGCGGGAGCCATCGCCATCGGGGCGCTGAACCTCGACCCGCATTGTTATGCCGCCACTGGGCTGAATCCCTGTTTCGGGCGGGTGCTGAACCCGGTGGATGCGCGGTTCGCCGTCGGCGGGTCGTCGAGCGGATCGGCGGCGGCGGTCGCCTCCGGTATCGTGCCCTTCGCTCTCGGCACCGACACCGGCGGGTCGGTGCGCATCCCGGCCGCCTTGTGCGGCGTCCTCGGCTTCAAGCCGACGGCCGGGGCCATCCGGGATCCCGGCATCGCGCCGCTGTCGCCGTCGCAGGATGTCATCGGGATCATCGCCCGCGATCCCACCCTGCTGCGCGCGGTGTTTGCGGTGCTGCGCGATCCGGTGTGCAGGGAGCATCACGATTCGGGTGTCGGCCCTCCGCGGGTCGGTCTGCCGACGGAATGGCTCCGGACTGGGGTGGAGCCGGAGGTCGCCGCGGTCATCCAGTCCATCCTCCGCCGGATGACCATGGGCGGAGCCGTTCCGGCCGAGGTCGCCCTGCCGTCGCTCGACGCGCTGAACGCCTGCGCCGGGACCATCACCTCGTTCGAGGCGTCGGCCTTGCATCGGACGGTGCTGGCCGAGCGCCCGGACTGGTACCCGGCGGCGGTGCGGCGACGTCTGGTCGCGGCGGCCGAGGTGGGGCGCGATGCCTACGACCAGGCGCTGCGCGACCGCGACGCCCATCGGGTGGCGGTGATCGGGGGTGCTTTCGCTGCGGTGGACATCCTGCTCTGTCCGGTGATCGGTGGGCCGGCCCCGCGTCTGGATGGTGTCGACGACGACGACGTGACCATTGCCGGAGCCACCACCCTGGCCTTCCTGCGCTTCAACCGCCCCTTCAGCCTGCTTGGCCTGCCGGCGCTGGCGCTGCCGGCCGGGCGCGACCGCAACGGGATGCCGGTGGGGATCCAGATCGTCGGGCGTCCCGGTGCGGACGATCTGCTTCTCGCCATCGCCGAACGGTTCGGCGGATCGCCGGACGGGTCCGCCTGACCGTTGCGGCGGCGGTCACCCCGCCTTGGCGGCCATCGCCTCGATCTCCACCAGCCAGCCCGGTTCCACCAGTCCGGCCACCTGCACGCGGGTGCGCACTGGGATGTTCGGGGTCTTTGCGGTGCCGAAGGCCTCCGCGTAGGCACGGGAAAAGCCCTGGAAATCGGCATGCCCGCCCATCTGCGCGTCGCCGACGAGGAAGGCCTGGACCTTGACCACATCGTTCAGGCCATAGCCGCGCCGTTCCAGCGTAGCCTTCAACTCCGCCAGGATGTTGCGGGTCTGGACCTCCGTGTCGCCATAGGCCTCGGCTCGGTCGCTCGGAACGGAGCTGTCGATGACCGGTGGCGTCAGCCCACTCAGCATCAGGAATTCGGTTCCATCGACCGGAACCCGCACCGATTCCAGGAATTGGGTCCGGTAGGGCGAGGACTCCTCCAGCGAATAGCGTTCGATTCCGTTTGCCAAGGCCATTCCTCCAATTGTCGACGCTGAAAACCGTGGGCCAAACCTCCGCATCCTGCCCGCTTCCGACAAACGATTTATCCGGCGTCCATGCATGAGTAGGATTCATGCGTCGCGATATCGATACCCATGGCCGGCATAGCGGGAATCGGGCGTGTCGTCATGCCGTCCCATAGCCCGCCACTGGTGGCCCAGGCATCCGGGTGACCGACATGTTGACGGTGCTGGACGGCTGCAGCCCCCTCTTCCTGCCTCGTTCAAGCCGATGGGACGATGCCGTCGGGAATGAGCTTGCCTGGATTCATGAGTCCTTCGGGATCGAGAGCCGCCTTGATCCGACGCATCAGGTCGAGAGCCGGTCCATGTTGCGCTTCCATCTGGTCGAGCTTGTGGATGCCGATCCCATGCTCCCCGCTGCAGGTGCCGCCGAAGGCGATCGCCCGCAATCCGACCCGGCGGGCGAGCGCATCGGCCGCCAGCCTTTCCCGGTCGTCGTCGGGGTCGAAGAGAATGCCAAGATGGAAATTGCCGTCCCCGACATGGCCGACGATCGGAGCGACGAGGCCGCTTGCCTCCACATCCGCCTTGGTCTCCAGCAGGCAGTCGACCAGGGCGGAGATCGGCACGCAGGCGTCCGTCCCCATGTTGGCCTTGCCCGGCGCCAGGGCCATCACCGCGTGATAGGCGTCGTGGCGAGCCTTCCACAGCCGGTTGCGGTTTTCCGTTTCCGTCGCGCGGATGAGCGCCCCTCCGCCATGGTCGGCAGCAAGCACGCCGAACGTCCCGGCATCCTCCTGAACTCCGCTCTCGCTGCCGTGGAATTCGATGAACAGCGCCGGACCGCGCGGATAGTCGAGCCTCGAATAGGCGATGCAGGCGTCCATCTGCACCTCGTCGAGAAGCTCGATGCGCGCCATCCTCAGCCCCGACTGGAGAGCGGCGACGGCGGTGCTCACCGCTCCCGTCAGGTCGCGGAATGAACAGACCGCCGCCAGGATGGCTTCCGGGATCGGCTGGAGCCTCAGTTGGACCTCGGTGACGATGCCGAGCGTCCCTTCGCTTCCGACATAGAGCGCGGTCAGATCCAGGCCGGCAGCGGATTTCCGCGCCCGCGTGCCGGTCCGGACGATCGTGCCGTCCGGCGTCACGACGGTGAGGCCGAGCACGCTCTCGCGCATCGTCCCGTATCGAACCGCATTGGTGCCGGAAGCCCGCGTCGCCGTCATGCCGCCGATGGTGGCGTCCGCCCCCGGATCGACCGGAAAGAACAGCCCGAGATGGCGGAGTTCCTCGTTGAGCCGCTTGCGGGTGACGCCCGCCTCGACCCGGCAGTCCATCGCGTCGGCCGAGATGTCGATCACCCGGTCGAGGCCGGTCAGGTCGACCGAGATGCCGCCCCGGATCGCCGCGACCTGTCCTTCCAGCGAGGTGCCCGCACCGAAGGCGATCACCGGAACCCGGTGTTCATGGCACAGGCGAAGGATCGCGGCGACCTCCTCGGTCGTCTGCGGACGGGCGACGGCATCGGGCAGGCCGACGTCGGGCAGGCCCTCGCCGCGGCTGTGCTGGGTGCGCTCGGCCTTCGTCGTCGAAAGCCGCGGACCGAGGAGACGCCGCAGCGCCTCGACGGCCCGGACAACGCCGTCACCGGCTCCGGGCGACCGTTCCGTCGCCGCATTGTTCGAACTCATCGCCCCTCCGCTCGCGTGAGCACGGCGGTGAGCCGCGCAAAGGCCAACATTCCCGGATCGTCGATGCCGATGCTGCGCTCGGCGAACATCCGTGCCCGGCCGATCCGGTTGGGCCGGTCGCGGAAATCGGCAAGCGTCTCGTCCACCGCCTGGTCGGCCGCCCTGGCTGCGGCCTCCCGGTCCAGACCGTCGATCGCTCGGGCGACGGCGTCGAGCATGTCCACGACCGTCTTGTCGCCGAGCGCCGCCCCGCCGCGCGCCATCGCCTGATCGCGGATTTCGCCCAGAAGCCCGCCGAGTTCGGCGACCGGGAGTTCCGTCCGTCCGGCCAGCCGCTTGGCGAGCAGCATCAGCGCCACCGTCACCAGGGTGCCGAGGCTCGATCCTGTCGACTCCGAGGCCCGCTTGGCGCAGGCGCGGAAGAACAGTCCAAGATCGGCGACGTCCGCCGGTGCGGCGATGGCGATTGCCTCGAAAAGGCGGCGCAGCATGATGCCGGTGTCGCCGTCGCCGATCCGTCCGTCGGCGGCGTCGAGTTCGGCCTGCGCCGCCGCCGCCGCATCGCGGATGCGCAGGAGGGCGGCCCGGAAGGCCACTGTGTCGAGCGTGTCGGCCATGCTCACACCCTCCAGAACGGGCAGGCGGCCGGGGCGGCGAGCAGCGCCTCGAGTTCCCCGTCCAGGCGGCAGATGCTGAGCGACAGTCCGGCCATTTCCATGGAGGTGGCAAAATGCCCGACCAGCGGCTTGACGATGGTCAGCCCTGCGTCGGTCAGGCGGGCCGACACCCGTCGGTAGACGATCAGCAACTCCTCCAGCGGTGTCGCGCCAAGGGAATTGACCATCACCGACACCCGCTTCGAGCTTTCCTCGACCGGGTCGGCGAGGAGACGGTCGACCATTTCGTCGGCGATCACGTCCGCCGAGGTCAGGGGCGCCCGCCAGATGCCAGGTTCGCCGTGGATGCCCATACCCATCTCGATCTCCTGGTCGCCGAGCTCGAAGGCGGGAGACGCCGCACCGGGAATGAGACAGGGCGACAGGGCCACGCCGATGGTCCGCGTCGCTGCGACGGTGGCGGCAGCGGCGGCGGACACCGCATCGAGATCGGCGCCGGTCGCCGCCTTGGCCCCGGCGATCTTGTAGGCATAGACGATGCCGGCGACACCGCGGCGTTTGTGCGCCTCCGCCGGAGCCGCCGAGGCGATGTCGTCGGCGCCGAGCACGCTGCGGGTGGCCAAGCCGTCGAGTTCGACCGATTCCGCGGCGAGATCGAAGTTCATGCGGTCGCCGCCGTAGTTGCCGTAGAGGAGAAGCACGCCGGCGCCGCCGTCGGCCGCCCGGATCGCCTCGACGCAGGAGGCGACCGACGGTCCGGCAAAGACGTCGCCGATTGCGCAAGCATCGAGAAGTCCTTCGCCGACATAGCCGGTGAAGAGCGGCAGATGGCCGGAGCCGCCGCCCGACACGATGCCGACCCGGCCGGGTCCCGGTCCGGTGGCGGTTCGGACCACGCGGCCGGACCGCCGCAGCGAGGGACAGGCGGCGACCAGCCCGTCGAGCATCTCGTCGACGAAGGAATCCGCCGAATTCATCAGTTTCTTCATGGGGCGCTCCTTGGGAATCTCGGTCGCGGCGACGCGCTCCGGAAAAGGACCCGGCGGCGTCGCCCGTCGTTACGCCACGTCGTAGTCGAGAAGCGCGCGCAGCGCCGGTTCGATGATCGCCTTCTGGGCCGCCGACGGCATCGGCATCGGCGCACGCGAGACGCCCGTTGCGAGTCCCTGGAGTTGGAGGGCGTATTTCACGCAGGCCGGCAGATTGTCGTGCGGCATCAGGCTCCAGAAATTCAGAAGCCGGTCATGGATCGCCCGCGCCGTCGCGTGGTCTCCCGCCTGCACCGCGTCCCAGAGCCGGACGCAGGGGCCCGGAACCGCGGTGGGCGAGGCGGCGAGGGTACCGTGGGCGCCCATGGCGAAGCAGGGGTAGAGCAGCCCGTCGATTGCCGCGAGGATCACCTTGTCCCTGGGCGCCCGGAGCACGAGCTCGGCGGCACGGTGGATGTTGCCCTGGCTCTGTTTGATGCCGACCACGTTCGGGATCTCTTCCAGGATCCGCACCACCAGATCGGTCCCGAGCAGGTTCCAGGGGATGACATTGTATAGGACGATCGGCACCGCCAGCTCGCGCGCCACGCTTTCGAAATAGCGGAAGTTGGTCTCGTCGTCGGGCGTGAAGACATAGAAGGTCGGCGTGATCTGGAGCGCATCGACCCCGGTGGCGGCGAGCGCCCGGCCACGTTTCAGCACCTCCCTGGTCGAGTTCGCGATGATGCCCGCAACCACCGGCACCCGGCCGGCGACCTCCTCCACCGCGATGCCGGCAAGGCGGACCAGCTCCTCGGTTTCCAGGGCAAAGCCTTCACCGGTCGATCCGCCGAAGCAGAGGCCGTGCACCCCCTTCTTCAGCATGAAGCGGATTTGCTCCCGGTAGGGCGCTTCCTGGATCTCGCCGTCCGCATCGAAGGGGGTAACCAGGGCGGGAATGATCCCGGTGAGTCGAACCGTCATGATGTCCTGTTCTCGGCTGTCCGAGGGGCGCCCCGATGCCGGCGGCGCCCCTTCCGTTGGCGGGTGTCCGGCCCTGCGCCGCTCAGGCGACCGCGCTCCTCGGCGCGGCCGTCGGATCGAAGCGCAGAACCTCGGCGAGGGCGGTGTCGATCATGCGATGCTGCTCGCTGGAGGAGACCGGCATCGGCCGCCGCGGCAGGCCGGCGGCGCAGCCCTGGGCGCCGAGCGCGTATTTCACGTTCGCCGGCAGGTTATCGGCGGAGATCGTGTTCCAGAAGCGCAGAAGGGCGCGATGGATCTCGTGCGCGGTCCCATGGTCGCCGCGCTGCACCGCATCCCAGAGGGCGACGCAAACCCCCGGTACCGCCGCCGGATTGGCGGCGATGGTGCCGTGCGCACCGATGGCGAAGGAGGGGTAGAGGAGGGCGTCCACCGCCGTCAGCACGATCTTGCCGGCCGGCACGGTCAGCATCAGGTCGGCCATCAGCTTCAGGTCGCCGGCGCTCTGCTTCACCCCGATCACGCCGGGATTTCCGCTCATGATGCGGACGAGCAGCGACGGGCTGAGATAGTTCCAGGGGATGACGTTGTAGATGACGACCGGCACCTCGACCGCGTCGGTCAGGCGGGCGAAATGGTCCACGGTCGCGTCTTCGCTCGGCTTGAAGACATAGTGGACCGGCGTGACCTGGAGGGCGGCGATCGGGAATCTGGCAACCGCCCTGGAGCGTTCGATGGCGTCGCCCGTGGAGTTGGCGATGACGCCGGCGACGACCGGCACCCGGCCGTCGACCTCTTCGGTGGTGATCTCGATCAGGCGGGCAAGCTCCTCCGTCTTCAAGGTGTGGCCTTCGCCGGTCGAACCGCCGACGCAAACCCCATGAACGCCCTTGGACAGCGTGAAGCGCACGACGTTGCGGAAGGCACTTTCGTCGATCCGTCCCTCCGCCGTGAACGGCGTCACGAGCGGCGGAATGATCCCCGTCAGCGGGAGCGACATATGAAATCTCCTGTTATCTCGGATTGCGGGTTAAAGGCTAATTTTGAAGTGGGAAGGCGTCAAGACTGATGATTCAAGTTTTGGCTGCAAATTGCGCGATTTATTGCGGAGCAGCATCAAATGACGCGGTGCATATAGTAATTTAGGGAATTGTTTCGGCGGTGCAGCGACGATTTTCTGTTGACAGCGCGGCGAACCGAGTGTCGTCATTGTCTCGTAATCAAAGATAATAGGCTGCCGCCTAAATCCTGCGGTGGCCGGGAGGGCGAACATGTCACACAAGGCTTTCGACGGCCGGATCGACCTGGCCGAACCCTTGCCGCATGCGGCGGCCGCGGATGTGGAGTCCGGTCTGGTCGAGCGTGTTGCATTCGCCAGCGCAATCGGAAACGCGATCGAATATTACGACTTCACGCTCTACGCGACCGCCACGGCGCTGGTGTTCAACAAAATCTTCTTTCCCAGTTCCGATCCGCTCGTCGGGTCGCTCGCCGCCTTTGCGACCTTCTTCGTCGGCTATTGCGCACGGCCGATCGGCGGCATGCTGTTCGGGCATTTCGGTGACCGGGTCGGCCGCAAGGCCATGCTGCTCATCACGATCATGATGATGGGCTTCGGCACCGTCCTGATCGGCCTCATGCCGTCCTACGATCAGGTCGGGGTGCTGGCGCCGATCGGCCTTCTGATCCTGCGGATCGTGCAGGGCATCGGCCTGGGCGGCGAATATGGCGGCGGCATGGTGATGACGGTGGAACACGCCCCGCCGGAAAAACGGGGCTATTACAGCGCCCTCGTCCATATCGGGGTTCCCGCCGGCTTCCTCATTCCGATCGTCCTGCTGTCGGTCATGGCTGCGGCGATGCCGGAAGAGGTCTTTCTCGCCTGGGGCTGGCGCCTGCCGTTCCTCTTCTCGATCGTTCTGGTCGGTCTGGGCGTCTTCATCCGGCGCCGGATTTCGGAGACCCCCGCCTTTGCCAGGATGCTGAAGGAGGAGAAGCCGGCACGGCTGCCGCTGGTCGAGGCGGTCACCGGCCACTGGCGGGACATCCTGCTCGGCATCGGCGCCAAGATCGCCGAGAGCGGATTGTTCAACGTCTATGCGGTTGTCGCGATCACCTATTGCATGACCAGGCTTGGCCTGCCGAAGCAGACCATCCTGAACGGCGTCCTCCTCGGCTGCGCACTGGAATGCATCACGCTGCCCATGTTCGGGGCCTTGTCCGACCGCATCGGCCGCAAGGCGGTCTATGCCGTCGGTATGGCTTTCCAGGCAGCGCTCGCCCTTGTCTTCTTCCCGATGCTCGACAGTGGGAACACCGGCCTGATCTGGCTTGCCATCGCGCTCGGCCTGGCGATTGGCCATGGCTCGGTTTATGGGGCGCAGGGGGCCTTCTTCAGCGAACTGTTCCCGGCGCGCATCCGCTATTCCGGCCTTTCCCTGGTCCAGCAGCTGGGGCCGATCCTCGGCGGCGGCCTCTCCCCGCTCATCGCGACCGCGATCCTTGCGGCCTACGGCACGACGACTCTCGTGACGGTCTACATGGTGGGGATGGCGCTCCTGTCGGCGGTCTCGGCGCTCGCGCTGAAGCCCCGGCATGCCTGAAAGCCGGCTGGGACCGGGCGGCGGCCCGTCCCCGCCGAGTTGCCCGGCCGAATTTCCCGGCTGACGGCCAGCCCCGAGGCGCGTTAGAACTTCGATGGAATCCATTGCGATGAGCCTGACGAGCCCCCATGGCATCCGACTACGGCGTGAAGTCCTTCCAGAAGATCATGACGATCCTCGAATGTTTCTCGACGGTCGACCGCAGCCTGTCGGTTTCGGAGATCGCCGAGCGCTCGGGACTGCCACGCTCGACGGCGCATCGGCTGGTGCTGTCGCTGCGCCAGATCGGTCTGCTCGACCAGGACGGCAACCGTCTCGAATACCGCCTGGGTCTCAAGCTGTTCGAACTCGGCACTGCGGTTCTCATCAACATGGACATCCATCGCGAGGGCCGCACCTTCGTCGAACTGCTTGGGCAGGCCACCGGCGAGTCGGTTCATCTCTGCGTTTTCGACGGTTGGCGGATGTCCTTCGTGGAGCGGGTGCTGGGCGGCCGGTCAGGACCCAACAACTCGACGATCGTGATGGAATCCTCGCCCTGTCACTGCACCGGCGTGGGCAAGGCCGCCCTGTCCTTCCAGGAGGAGCGCGTGATCGACCGGATTTGCGGTCTCGGCCTGCCGGCCTACACGCGCAACACGATCACCGATCCGACCGCGCTCCGGGCCGAGCTAGCCCGGATCCGCGAGCGGGGATTTGCCATCGACAATGGCGAGATGGAAGCCAACGTGCGCTGCGTTGCCGCCCCGATCCGCAACAGTTCGGGCCGCGTGTTCGCCGCGATCAGCGTGAGCGGTCCGGACCGCCGGATCACCGAGGAGCGCGCGCTCGAACTCGCCCCCAAGGTGATCGAGCATGCCGACCTCGTCTCGGTGCGGCTCGGCTGGCAGCCGCCGAAGCCCGCCCGCGGCCGGGGCCGGCCACCGGCCACCGTCGCCACGACCGGCTGACGCGCGCGTCGCCGGCAGGCGGCGGCACCTGACCCTTGTCCCGCACCGGATCGGGTGACAGCACCGGGTCGCGCAAAATCGAAGCCGATCCGAAGCGCTGTTCCGGTCGCCCGATCCGATGCTGTTGCCGGCGGCTGCGGCCTTGCCGGACGCGAGGACGTATGCATTTGAACGCCTCCCCGACCCGGTGGCGCTCCACTCCCTTCCGACCCGATCAAGACCTGGCCCGATCAGCCCTTCCGGCCGATGACCGCCCCGGCTCGACTGCCCTGGTGCGCTCGGCCCGTCGAGCGTATCCGGCCGATTCGAGGAGACGACGATGAAGAGCCATTTCAAGAGCCTCGCGACATTGGCCCTTGCCGGGGCCCTTGCCGGCATGATGACCCTCGGCGCCGCCGTCGCCTCGGCGGCCGAGACGCTTCGCTTCACCTGGACCGATCCGGACGACCCGACGACGGTGGCGACCGCCGCCGAAATGCATGTCTTCAAAAGCACGTTCGAGCGGCTGACCGGGGGGCGCTACATCGTCGAACTCTACCCCAACGGGCAGCTCGGCGATCAACGCTCGATGATCCAGCAGGTCCGGCGCGGGACCATCCATGCCGCCAACATCGCGTCGGGCGTCCTCGCCTCCCTTTATACGCCGAAGCTCGGCATCGTCGATCTGCCCTTCGTCTTCAAATCCCGTGCCCACCTGCGCGCCGCCCTGTCGAGCGACAATCCCTTCATCCACCAGCTGCTCGACGAGGTGGCCAAGGACAGCGGCATCCGGATCCTGTCGCTCAACCCCTACGGCTTCCGCAGCCTGACCACCAGGGACACCGTGGTTCAGAAGCCGGCGGACGTGGCCGGTTTGAAGATCCGCACGATGGAGGTGGTTCCGCATCAGGAGATGATGAAGTCCTTCGGCGCGACCCCCGTGCCCATCCCCTATCTGGAACTCTACACCTCGCTTCAGACCGGGGTGGTCGACGGCGAGGAGAACACGCCGTCGAACATCATCCAGCAGCGATTCTATCAGGTACAGAAGAACCTGACGCTGACCCAGCACCTGATGACCGTCGGGGCCGTCATCACCAACGAGAAATGGTTCCTGTCGCTGCCGCCCGAAGACCGCAAGGCCTTCATCGACGCGGAAAAGGAGGCGCGGCTCGCCCATGACGGCATCGGCGCTGTCCAGGATCTGCTTGCGCTCGGCAAACTCAAGGAGCTGGGCATGTCGATCTATGCACCGACCCCCGATGAAATGGCCGCCTTCCGCAGGACGGCCGAGGGGCCGGCCCGCAGCTGGGCCGCGACGCAGTGGGGCAAGGAGTTCGTCGACGCCTTCTATACGACGATCGAGGCCGCCGACCGCTGACCGGCATTGTGACCGGCGCTGCGGCACCTGCCTCGGACCGTGTGAACCGTCGTCCTTTAACTCTGCCGAAGGAACCGACCGATCATGTCCGATACCTCCAGTCCGGGTGCCTTCGCCCGGCTCGACAACCTCCTGCGACAGGCGCTCGATCTGGCTTGCGGCCTGACACTGGTCCTCATGGTGGCCATCGTCCTCACTTTGGTGTTCGCGCGCTACGTCATCCACCTGCCGATCTTCTGGGGCGAGGAGCTGGCCCGCTACACCATGTTCTATATGGTGCTGCTCGGCAGCGCCCTGGCGATCCGCCATGACAGCCATCTTCGTCTCACGCTCTTCGTCGACCGCCTTTCCGAGCGCGCCCGCAGGATCGTCGGTTGGATCGTCGACCTGGGCATGCTGGTCGTCGTGGCCGCTCTGTTCTGGTACGGCCTCGACCTGGCGCTTGAGGACGGGATCATGCGGACACCGGCGCTGCGCGTCGCCTTCTTCTGGATCTATCTCGCCTTTCCCGTCGGGGCCGTGCTGATGGCGATTCAGATCGTCGCCAAAACGGTCTTTGCCGACCAGCCGAAGAGCTGACGATGTCCATTGCCCTTCCCCTGATGTTCGCGGCCTTCTTCGGATTCATGATCCTGGGAATGCCGCTCAGCTTTTCCATGCTGTTGTCCTGCTTCGTCTATTTCGTCGTGAAGGGACAACCGCTTTATCTGCTCGTGCAGCAGTTCTTCACCGGCATCGACACGTTCACGCTGATGGCGATCCCGTTCTTCACGCTCGCCGGCGATCTGATGGTCGAATCCGGGACCGCCGAACGCATGCTCGCCTTCGCCAAGGCGACGGTCGGGCGGTTGCGCGGCGGGCTGGCCTACGTCACGGTCTTTTCCAGTATGCTCTTCGGCGGCTGTTCGGGGTCGGCCATCGCCGACATCACCGGCCTGGGGCCGCTGCAGGTCCGGATGATGGAAAAGGGTGGCTATCCGCGCGACTTCGCCGCCGCCCTGATGACCAGCGCCAGCATCCAGGGGCCGATCATACCGCCGAGCATCCCGATGGTGCTGGTCGGCGCGGTCACCGGGACGTCGATCGGCGGCATGCTGCTGGGCGGTGCGGTTCCCGGCGTCCTCATCGGCCTGGCGATGTCGGTGGTCGTCTGGATTCAGTCCTTCCGCCGACCGATCGAACGGGAGCCGATGACGTTCGCCAACTTCATCGCGATCACCATCGCCTCGATCCCTTTCCTTCTGATGCCGGCGATCATCCTCGGCGGCATCCTGACCGGCGTCTTCACGCCGACGGAGGCGTCGGCGGTCGCGGTCGGCTACGGACTTCTGCTGATCGTTGTCGGGGCGAGGGGCAGACCGGACCTGCGATCCTTCTTCCGCGTCTGCGTCCGGGCGGCGACCCTGTCGGCCGTCGTCCTCATGCTGTCCGGCGCATCCAGCGTGCTCGGCTGGATCCTGGCGACCGAACAGATGCCGCGCCATGTGGCTGCGCTGCTTTTCCAAATCTCGCAGGACCCGATGGTGATCCTGCTGATCGTCAATCTCTTCCTCCTGGTCTGGGGGATGTTCATGGACATGCTGCCGGCCATCTTCATCGTCGTGCCGATCCTGACGCCGCTCGCTGCCCAGGTCGGCATCAACCCGATCCATTTCGGGGTCGTGGTCGTGTTCAATCTGGTGCTGGGTCTGCTGACGCCGCCCTATGGCACGGCACTCTTCACCGGCGCCCTGGTGACCGGCGTGCGGATCGAACGGATCGTCCAGAACATGTGGCCGTTCTTTCTGTCGAGTCTTGGCGTTCTGGTGCTCATCACCTACGTGCCGGACGTGGTGATGTTCCTGCCACGCCTGTTCGGTCTCGACAAATGATGCCGGGAATGGGGGCAGGATCCTCGCGGAATGGCCGTGCCCGGCTGCCGGGCGGACCGGCCAGGATGGACGATATGGAGAGCCGGCTTGCTCGAAACCGGAGGCTCAACCCGGCCTGAGACTGTCGAGCATATGACAGAACGCGCTCATTCCAGGGTCGCCCGGATCAACCGACGGTTCTGCGAACATGCGGGCGCGGCCGATGTGGTTCGGTTCGCCCCGGAAAGTCTTGATGGTCCAGGGGATGGCCTGCACAGCACGTTCCGTGCCGGGCGGCGGGATCGTTGCGGTCTTCGAGGGCGGGCAAGGGCGATCAAAGGCGATCAAGGCCAGAGCCTCTCACACCGCCTCCAGCAGGTCCAGAATGCCCCCAACAGGCCAGCCCGAGCGGCCTGACAAAGCGCATGCCCGGCTTGAGCGAGGTCACGTCGTTGGCAACCCAAATAGAGGAGTGGCTGGTGTCGGCGACAACGATGGCGTCAGGACGGCAGCGAATGTCGGCTGCCGGGATCGAAGTCGAAGATCGACTTGCCAGTGACGACGAGCTGCGGGCCGCCGGGGGACAGCCCGGCCTCCTCGTGGCTGCGGCCGCCCCACAGGTGGCCGACGCTGGTGATGAAGGAAGACGTGGCGGTCGAGGTCGACGACGACGACGATCGGGCGGGGAACGACGGCGAAATGCTCGGGCTGGGCGAGGCAGCCGGCAAGCCGGACCTTCGATTGCGGTGGTCGCCGATGGCCATGATGTTCAGGTTGCCGAAGCGGTCGGTCTGCACTGCGGAATTCAAGCAGACGCCGAAGGCGCGGCGGGCAAGCATGTCGCACTTGACTCCGGTGTCCGACTGGCAGGCGGCCTGCCAGCAGGTGAAGCTGTCCTGCGTCAGGTCGGCGGGCATGCTGGACAGGTCCGGCTCCAACAGGTTGCCCCAATAGATCGAGGCCGAGGGGGCATGGAGCATCTGGGCCAGCCGCCCCTCCTCCCGTGTCGGCTATCCGGGCGGGTTGGGCAGGACGGGGGCGTCTGGGTCTTCGCCATGGAGGACTGGAATGGGTGCGGACGCCGAAATACATGTTCGACTTCGATAAGGAGAATGGCCGCATCCGCCTGGAATTGGTGAACTGCGAGGCCGACCGGCAGGACATCGTCGTCCCACGGGGTTCGACATCGACAGGGAAGGCGCCCCGCTGATCGCCCCGCCGACACTGGAAGCACGGGAGCTGTTGCGGCGCCATGTGGATCCCAGGGGCCTGCTGCTTCGCCGGCATCGGTCGGTATAGGCGTCCGCTGCCGGTGCCGGATTTCCTGGTGGTCATTTGCGGCGAGTCACACCACCGAGGCGATGCTCCGGTTTGCGCATCGTAGCGCGCCTCGCCTCCAAGGTCCGGCCATGCGCCGCGTGCCACCCAACTTTGCGACAGAGCCGTTGCAACAGGGCGGGTGGCGGCGTCGGCTCATCTGCCGGTCAGGCCCGGAGTTCGGTCAGGAACAGCCTGACGCGGCTCTGAAGCCCGTCGGACTGGGCGGACAGGGTTTCCGTCGCCCGGCTGATTTCGGCAGTCGCCTGATCGACGGCCGCGGCGGCGGTCGTCACCTCGGCGATGGTGCGCGTGACATCCCGTGTCCCGTCCGCCGCCTGAAGCACATGGCGGGTGATGTCCGCGGTCGCGGTCGACTGCTGCTCGATGGCCGCCGCAATCGAGGTCGAGATCACGTTCACCTCTCCGATGATCCCGGCGATCGTCTGGATGGCACCCGCCGCCTTCACCGTCTCGTTCTGGATCCCTTCGATCTGGATGGCGATCTCCTCGGTCGCCCGTGCCGTCTGGCTGGCCAGGCTCTTCACTTCACTGGCGACCACGGCGAAGCCCTTGCCCGCCTCGCCCGCCCGCGATGCCTCGATCGTGGCGTTCAGCGCCAGAAGATTGGTCTGGCGGGCGATCGCCTGGATCATGTCCACCACGGTTCCGACCCGGCCCGCCGCATCGCGCAACTCGGCCACCCCTGCGTTGGTGCTTTGCGCCATCTCGGCAGCCCGTCCGGTGACGCTGGAGGATTGCAGCACCCGCTCGCTGATCTCCCGGATCGATACCGACAACTCCTCCGCCGCTGCGGCCACCGCCTGGACGTTGCCGCTGGCCTGTCCTGCGGCGCGGTTGGCCGTTCCGGACTGCTCGGTCACCATGCCGGCGGCGCCGGCAAGCTGCAGGGCGGCACCGTTCATCCGCCCGACCTCGCCGGCGACCAGATCGACGACGCTGCCGACGTCGGCGGCAAAGCGGTCGGCGAGCGCGTCGAGCGCGCGGCGCTTGTCGGCTTCAGCCCGCCTGGCGGCCTCTTCCTTCTCGTCCTCCAGCCGGCGCACCGCCAGCGCATGTTCGCGGAACATGCGAACCGCCTGGGTCATGCGGCCGACCTCGTCGCGCCGCTCGGCGACATCGATGGCGACGTCGAGCCGGCCGGCTTCCAATGCCTGCATGGCGTTGGTCAGGCGACCCAGCGGCCCGGTGATCTGCAGGCGCACCAGCAGCAGCGCGGCTGCGGTCGCCAGGATCAGACCCGCGCCCGAAACCAGCACCAGCGTGAGCAGGGTCGCGTCGTAATCGGTCTGCGAGGCGGTCGCCTGGACGGTCAGATTGTTCCGCCGGCCGGTGACCACGGTCCGCAAGGCCTCGTCCGCCTTGCCGAAGGCGCTGGACGCCTCCTTGAGCAGGCGGTAGGCGTCACGGCTCTGGTAGGTCATCAGGGCATTGCGCACCTGTTCGATCAGGCCGATGTAGGTGCCGAGTTCGGTTTCGATCACCTGATAGTTGGCGGCGTCGCGGTCGGCGAAGAAGGCCCGGTTGTCGCGGAGCAGCTGCGACAATGTCTGCAGGCTGGATTCGGCAGCCTTTTCCAGCCGCTTGATCTCCTCCGCCTCCTCCGAAGCGTAATAGGTCAGGATGATCTGGTGGGTCCGGCCCATCGCCTCGGCCATCTGCATGGCCAGAAACAGGCCGCGCGCGTCGGTCGAAACGATGGATTGCGTGCGCTGGTTCAGCGTGGACAGCGCGTCGATCCCCCGGACGGTCACGCCGACGCTGAAAACGGCGAGAAGTCCCAGCGACAGCAGGATCTTTGCCGAAATGCTGATGTTCTTGATCCAACGCATCGCACTTTCCTCGTCCCTGTTTGCGAGAATGTCATATTTCTGATGTTCTGAGGATAGCTCGAAAATAAAAAATCGAAGCGAAGCCTTGGTTGTGAGTATCGTCTCAAGGTTATTTGCAACGTTTACATTCAATATGTTGATAAATTACTAAGGGCGTGCAGTTATAATTTTCGTTAAATTGGTGAGTTTGTGTTAATGGTCTTGGAGGTATCGGGCGATTTATTGTGGAGATGGGAGGCGTTCATCGCCCCCGCTGCCGACTGGCTGGCAGACCCGGCCAAAGGCCGGGGGGCATCCGGATGGCGGCGTTGGTTTTGTGCGGCGAGACCGGGATGTCTGTCCGGAAGACGGTTCCGGCCCACCGGTCCGTTACCGGCGGCGGGACGCGGCCGACCGCCGTCCCATGACAGACAGACGCCCTCTCCCGGGGATCTCAGCGGATCCTCGATCCGCCTGACGCCGTCAGCACAAACTTCGTTTGTGCGAGAGGCGGGAGAGGGCGTTTGCATCCTCAGCGCTCGATCTCGCGGGTCCAGCGCTTGTTCCAGACTTCGCGGTTCTTGTTGATGGTGTTCCAATCCACCACCAGCAGCTTGCCGACCTGCTCCGGACCGTAGGGGATGCCGGCCTGCTTCTCGGCGGGCAGCTCCACCGTCCTGTTCACCGGGCCGAAGCCGGCGCTGACGGCCAGCGCGGTCTGCGCCTCGACGCCCAGCAAATGCTGGATGAACTTCTGCGCCTCCGGCGCATTCTTGCTGCCGGCGACCTGACAGGCGGCGGAGCCCAGCACGACGCCGCCCTCCTTGGGATAGACGAAGGTGGCGGGGAAGCCGGTGTCGGCCAGCGCCTTGGCCCGGCCCGATCCCCAGACGGCGATGACGGCCTGGTTGCTCTGGAACAGCTCGGTCATCTTGCCCGGCGACGGCTCGTAGGCGAGCACGTTCGGGTTGATCTTGTCCTTGAACTCCTTGAAGCCCGGCTCGATGTTGGTCTCGCCGCCACCGTTCAGCCGGGCCATCATCACCAGCGCGTGCAGGCCGTAGCTGTTGTTGATCGGCGGGATCGCCAGCTTCTTCTTGAAGCGCGGATCCTCGATGTCCGTCCACGAGGTCGGGGCCGGGATCTTGTTCTCGTCGAACCAGGCCTTGTTGTAGAGGATGCCGGTGCCGACCGCGCCGAAGTTGATCGCCTTGCCCGACGGCATCTTCGCCAGATCGTAGAGCTGGTCGTAGACCGGCGCCTTCTCCAGGTCGGCGCAGAAGTTCAGCGCCACCGCCTGGTACATCGGGCCGTCGTCGAGGATGACGACGTCGATCTGCTGGTTGCCCTTCTGGGCCTGCAGCTTGGCGAGGTTGTCGGTGGAATTGCCGGCGACATACTCGACCTTCACCCCGTTCGCCTTCTCAAAGGCCGGGATGACGTCCTTGCGCATGGTCTGCTCGAACGACCCGCCATAGGCGGCGACATAAAGCGTCTTTTCCTGAGCCTGGGCCGTCTGGACCGCGGCCATGCCGCACCACAGGGCCGCCGTCGCCATCAACCCGCACATCACCGAGCGCATCGTCATTCTCCTCTAGAGCCTTGATCCCTGTCGGCAGGGTCCCTGTTCACGGACTGCGGTTCGTTCGAGCCAGATCCTCGGCTCTCCGGTCGTCGAATGACGCCGGACCACCGCTTTTCTTGCCGTCCACCGCCACGTCGGCCGTCCCCTTTGCAGGACGTTTTCCGCTTGGCCGCTGTCCGGATTAAGGGCAAGGGTGATGGTGCAGTCACATAACCGTCAAATCGAATTCCCGCCGTCATTCATCCGCTAATGTTATGAGTCCGTGAGGCGGAGAAGGCTGGCGGCAGCACAGCTGCGGTGCCGGGCCGGGCAGGCCCTTTGCAGTTCCCGAGCGTTTCGCGCCCTGGCGACAGCCTTGTTGCGCCAGCGCCGGACGATCGTTCGCCCGTCACCGCACTTCGTTCACATAGCGCTGGTCGTCCGTCACCGTGCGGTGATGGCTGATGATGGTCAGCGTCCCGGTCTGGTCGAATGCCTCCTCATCGATGACGAGAAGTGGCGTCGGGTCGGGAAGACCGAGGTCCGTCCGATCCTCGGCGGTGGCGAGCGCGGCCGACACCCGTTCCCGGACGGCGGAAATGCGGATGCCGTGGACGTCGAGCAGATGGATGTAGAGCCGCTGCGGCACCTGTGAGGGGTCCGTCGGAAAATCGGGCACCCGGCGCGCAACCATGGCAATCCTGGACCGCATCACCGCACGCCCCTCCACCCGGCGCAGCCGCAAGATCCGGATCAGCGGCTCGCCAGGTTCTTCGCCCAGCAATGCGGCCTCCTCAGCGGTGGCGGGGCTGCGCGCGATCTCGGTGACGACGGCTTCCGAGGTGAGCAGCCGACCGTCTCCGCCATGCAGCCTGTAATACTGGAAGAAGAAGCGCAGGCTATGCTGTGGCGTGCGCCCGGTGACCACCGTCCCGGTCTTGCGCCTGCGCATCAGCATGCCGTCCGCGGTCAGGTCGGCCAACGCACGGCGCATCGTTCCCACCGCGACTCCGTAGTCGGCGGCCAGCGCGACCTCGCCCGGCAGCACCATGCCGGGTGGCCAGTCGCCCAGCAGAATGGCTTCCGCCATGCGGCGCTTGACGTGTTCATAGAGCGGAATCGGCAGGTCACCCGCCATGTTCGCCGTCTTTTTGCTCACAGATGCCTCAAAAATAGCCAGAAATTGCCCGAATCTTGATGATTGACAAAGATTTGTGCGCCAGTCACATTTCTTTATAGAATATAGAAAACGGCGAGCGTGTCATGGACAATCGGCGAGGCCAGCCCACCGGAGACGGTTTGCTCGATGCGGCGATGGACTGGATCGCGCGGTCGGCCGAACCCGCAGTGACCGATCTTGGGCGCATGATCGCTGTCGACACGTCCTTTCCTCCCGGTGCCGGCTACGACGCCTTCGCCAACCTGATGGATGAGCTGATCGCCCCGCTGGGCTTCCGGTCCAGCCGGGTCGTCGTTCCGGACGCCCTGTGGCGGGTGCCGGGCGGACCGGCGTCCGGCCGGCGCACCAATCTCATCGGCGAGCGGGAGACGGGCAAGCCCGTTCTCGGGCTGTATTTCCATGTCGACACCGTGCCCGCCGCTCCCGGCTGGGACAAGGACCCGCTCCGGCTGACCCGCCAAGGCGACAGGCTCTATGGGCTGGGCGCCGCCGACATGAAGGGCACCATCGCCGCCGTGCTTCTGGCGTTGCGCGCCGCCGAGGCCTGCGGCCTGCCGCTCGCCTACGACCCGATGCTGCTGTTCTGCACCGACGAGGAGGGCGGGCTTTATCCCGGCGTGCGGTATCTCGCCAAACAGGGGCTGCTGAAGGGGCATGTCCTGAACTTCAACGGCAGTGCCGCGCCACGCGTCTGGGCGGGCTGCTTCGGCCTGTTCAACCTGCAGATCCGGCTGCATGGCCACACCGTCCATGCCGGCGAGGGCAACAAATCCGGCTCCGGCGTCAACGCCATCGAGGCGGCGCTGCCGCTGCTCCAGGCCCTGACCGACCTCAAGCCGGTGGTGGCGCAACGGACCTCGGCCCTGCCGCCGCCACCGACCGCCTCCGGACCGCTGGCCGCCCGGCTCGACATCGCTGCCGCCCATGGCGGCATCTGCGGCGGGCAGGTCCCCTCGCTGTTCGAGATCCTGGTCTGCCGCCGCTATACGCCGGAAGAGAATTATGAGGAGGCGCGGGCGGAGATCGAGACGGCCGTCGCCCGCGCGATGGCCGGAAGCCCCGACATCGCGGTGGACATCCAGCTGGTCGGCCACCTCGCCCCGACCGGCGATCCGACCGGGCCGCATTGGCCGCGCTGGCAGGCGGCGCTGTCGGCCGGCTTCGGCTACCGCCCGGACGCGTTCCGCGCCTGGGGGGCGGCCAGCTGCTCCGACTTCGGCTGGGTCCAGCGCACCGGCATGCAGGAGGTGCTGCTGACCGGCCTGGGCCGGCCCGAGAGCAACGTCCATTCCCCCGACGAACACACCACCGTCGCCGACATCGTGGCCTTGGCGCAGAGCGTGCTGGCCTATCTGGCCGCCGGCTTCGCCCCCGACCTGATCCCCGAAAAGACCGATCCGAACGCCGTGCCGACCCCTGGCCGCGGCCCGCAGAAGGAGTCCGACCGATGAGTTCCGTGACCCGCCGCCTTTTCCTCGCCGGGACCGCCGCCGGCCTCGGTGCGCTTCCCGCCTTCAGCCTGTCGGGTGCTGCGCCGGCCTTCGCCCAGTCGGCCGCGCGCCGCGGCGGCGTGCTGCGCATCTCGGTCGATCAGGCCGCCAGCGTCATCCACCCGCTGCGCACCCGTGTGAACCCGGAATATCTGGTGGCCGAGCTGCTCTATTCCGGCCTGACGCGGCTCGCCGCCGGCATGAAGGTGGAGCCGGACCTCGCCGAATCCTGGTCGCCCGACCAGACGCTCACCGAATGGACCTTCGTCCTGCGGCCGGGCCTGACCTTCCATGACGGCTCGCCCTGCACGGCGGCCGACGTGGTCGCCACCTTCACCGCCATCCTCGATCCCAAGACCGCCTCGCCGGGCCGCACCAATGTCGGCCCGATCAAGGAGGTCACGGCCAAGGACGAGCGGACCGTGCTGTTCCGCCTGACCTCGCCCTATGCCGACCTGCCGGTGGCGCTGGCCTATACCAACGCCCGCATCGTCCCGGCCAAGGTGATCGAGACCGACCTCGACAGCCTGTCGCGCAGCGCGGTCGGCACCGGCCCGTTCAAGCTGGTCTCCTTCGAACCCGACCGCAAGATCGTGGTGGAACGCAACCCGGCCTATTACGACCCGGCGCGCCCCTATCTCGACCGGGTCGAGGTGCTGGTCTATCCCGACCGCACCGCCGAGGCTTCGGCGCTGATCTCCGGCGACATCGACCTGATGCTGGGCACCGCCCCCGGCGAGTACCAGCGGCTGGAGAAGGCCTCCGGTGTCAAGGCGCTGCGGCTGCCGTCGGGCCAGTTCCTGAACGTCAACATGGGCTGCGACCAGAAGCCCTTCTCCGACCCGCGCGTCCGCAAGGCGCTGGCGCTCGCCATCGACCGCGAGGCGATGGTGGGTTTCGTCGCCGGCGGCTACGGCACCCCCGGCAACGACACGCCGATCAGCCCGGCCTACCGCTTCTACCGCGAGCAGCCGCTGCGCAAGGCCGACCTCGCCCAGGCGAAGAAACTGCTGGCCGAGGCCGGCTATCCCAACGGCGTCGACCTGACCATGATCGCGTCGGACAAGCCGGGCACCCGCACCGAGCTGGCGGTCGCCATCCGCGAGATGGCCAAGCCCGCCGGCTTCCGCATCCAGGTGCAGACCATGCCGCACGCCACCTACCTGGACCAGGTGTGGAAGAAGGGCAATTTCTACGTCGGCTTCTACAACATGCAGGCGACCGCCGACGCGGTCTTCTCGCTGCTCTACACCTCCGACGCCGCCTGGAACGAGACGCGCTGGAACAACAAGGACTTCGACGCCCTGGTCGCCGAGGCGCGGGCCAAGACCGACGAGACCGAGCGCGCCACCCTCTACGCCAAGGCCCAGCAACTGATGCATGACGAGGTGCCGTCGGTCATCCCGGTCTTCTTCGACCTGCTGGCGGCGCGGCGCGACTATGTCGAGGGCTACGACCTGCACCCGCGCGGCTCGGTATTCCGTCTCGACTTCGTCTCGCTCGCGGCGGCCGCGCCCAAGCGGGGTTGAGACCGTGAGCGCATCCTGGCTCCTGCGGCGGCTGGCGCTGATCCTCTACACGGTCTTCATCGTGTCGGTGCTGGTCTTCGGCATCACCCAGGCCCTGCCGGCCGACGCCGCCGTCACCCTGCTGGGCGAAAACGCCACCGCCGAGGCGCTGAACGCTATCCGCGAACGCCTCGGCCTCGGCGACCCGATCTGGTGGCAGTATCTGCGCTGGGTCGGCCATGCCGCGACCGGCGATTTCGGCCTGTCGATGCGCACCGGCCAGCCGGTGGGGCCGGAGATGCTGACGGCGCTCGGCCGCTCGCTTCTGCTGGCCGTCGCCGCCATCCTGGTCATGCTGGTGATCGCCGTGCCGCTGGGCATGGTGGCGGCGGTGCGCCAGGGCAAGCTGGCTGACATGGCGACCGGGCTGATCTCCTATCTCGGGGTCTCCTTCCCGGAATTCGTCACCGCGACGCTGCTCGCCATGCTGCTGGCCGATACCCTGCAATGGCTGCCCGCCACCGGCTATGTCTCGCCGCTGGAGGATTTCGGCGGAGCGGTCAGGCATCTGGCCCTGCCGGTGCTGACCGCCTCGCTGATCCTGGTGGCGCATGTCGCCCGCATGGTGCGGTCGGAAACGCTCGACGTGCTGCACAGCGACTATATCCGCGCCGCCCGGCTGAAGGGGCTGCCGGAGCGCACGGTGCTGGTCCGCCACGCCCTGCGCAACGCGCTGCTGCCGGTGGTCACCATCGTGGCGCTGGATGTCGGCTATCTGCTGGGCGGCATCATCGTCATCGAGGAGATCTTCGCCATTCCCGGCATCGGCCGGCAGCTGATGGTGGCGGTCACCGCCCGCGACCTGCCATCGATCCAGGCCGGCGCCCTCATCATGTCGGCGACCTACGCCGTCGCCAACACGCTGGCCGACGTCGCCTACGCCGTCCTCGACAAGAGGATCCGCTATGACTGACCTGCTGCGCCGGCTGATGCGCACGCCGCAAGGCGCCATCGGCCTGATCCTGCTGGCGGTGCTGGCCGCCGCCTGCCTGTTCGGCCCCTGGCTGGCGCCCCACGACCCGGAGAAGATGGACTTCCTCGGCCGCTTCCGCCCGCTCGGCGCCCAGAACTGGTTCGGCGCCGACCAGTTCGGCCGCGACGTGCTGAGCCGCCTGCTGGTCGGCGCCCGCTCCACCCTGCCGATGGCGCTGGCCGCCACCCTGCTCGGCACCGTCGCCGGCGCGGTGGTCGGCACTGCGTCCGCCTATCTCGGCGGGCGCTGGGACGAGGCGATCATGCGCACCATCGACGCGGTGATGGCGGTGCCCGGCCTGCTGCTCGCCCTGCTGCTGGTCAGCACGCTCGGCAACGGCGCCGGCAACGCGATGATCGCCATCGCCGTCACCTTCGCCCCCGGCATGGCCCGCGTCACCCGCGCAGTGGCCCTCACCGTCCGCGGCCAGGACTATGTCAAGTCGGCCACGGTGCGCGGCGAGAGCGCCTCCTGGATCATCTTCCGCGAGATGCTGCCCAACGTGATGGCCCCGGTGGTGATCGAGGCGACGATCCGCGTTTCCTTCGCGGTGATGCTGTTCGCCACCCTCAGTTTCCTCGGCCTCGGCGCCCAGCCGCCGGCCTCCGAATGGGGCCTGATGGTGGCGGAGGCGCGCCAGTACGTCCATCAGGCGCCCTGGATCCTCATCGCGCCGTCGCTGGCCATCGCGCTGACCGCCATCGCCTTCAACCTGCTCGGCGACGGGCTGCGCGACGCCATGAACCCGCGGGACGAACGATGACCGCAGTCCTCTCATTGCGCGACTATACGCTGGATTACCTCACCGGCAGCCGTCCGCTGCGCGTCCTGCAGGACATCAGCCTCGACATCGCGCCGGGCGAGGTGCTGGGGCTGGTCGGCGAATCCGGCTCGGGCAAGAGCACGCTGGCCTGGGCGATCATGCGTCACCTGCCGAAGAACGCCCGCGAACTGTCCGGCACCATCCGGCTCGGCGAAACCGACCTGCGCAGCCTGCCGCCGCGTGCGCTGACCCGCATCCGCGGCCGGCGCATCGGCATGGTGTTCCAGGATCCCTCGACCGCGCTGAACCCGACGCTGACCGTCGGCCGGCAGGTGACGGAAACGCTGGTCAACAGCCGCGGCCTGACCCGGCGCGCCGCCTGGGAGCTGGCGCTCGAACTGCTGGGCCATGTCGAGCTGCGCGACCCCGAGGCGCTGATGCGGCGCTATCCGCACGAAATCTCGGGCGGCGAGAAGCAGCGCATCCTGATCGCCACCGCCTTCGGCTGCCGGCCGGAACTGATCGTCTTCGACGAGCCGACCACGGCGCTCGACGTCATCACCGGCGCCCGCATCCTCGACCTGTTCGCCCGGCTGCGCGCCGAGACCGGGGTGGCGGCGCTCTACATCTCGCACGACCTCGCCCTGGTCTCGCGCGTCGCCGACCGGGTGGCGGTGATGAAGAAGGGCCGGCTGGTGGAAGAGGCGCCGGCCGCCTCGATCTTCGCCCGCCCCGCCCACGATGAGACGCGCAAACTGGTGGCGGCGGTGCCGCGCCCGGAAAACCGGTTGGTCCATGACCGGCCGGGCGACCGCGTCCTGCTCGCTGCCGAGGCGGTTTCGGTTCGCTACGCCCGCCCGCGCCTGTTCCGTCCGCCCCCGCCGCCGGCGACCCACGCGGTCGGCTTCGATATCAAGGCCGGCGAGATCCTGGGCATCGTCGGCGAGTCCGGCTCCGGCAAATCCTCCATCGCGCGGGCGCTGACCGGGCTGGCCGAGTTTTCCGGCGGCATCCGCTTCGACGGCCGGCCGATCGCTTCGGCCCGCGACATGGACGGCGCCTACCGCCGCGCGGTGCAGATCGTCTTCCAGCATCCCGACGGCTCGCTGAACCCGCGCCAGACGGTGGGCGAGATTCTGTCGCGCCCGCTGAAGCTGTTCGGCACGGGTGCGACCGACCTGAACGCCGAGATCGGCCGGCTGCTGGAGCAGGTGCGGCTGCCGGCCGCCTACGCCACGCGCTGGCCGCACCAGCTTTCCGGCGGCGAGAAGCAGCGTGTCGCCATCGCCCGCGCCTTCGCCGCCAAGCCTTCGCTGGTCATCTGCGACGAGATCACTGCCCCGCTCGACGTCTCGGTCCAGGCCTCGATCATCGAGCTGCTGCTGGCGCTGCGGGCGGAGACCGGGGCCGCCTATCTCTTCATCACCCACGACATCAACCTGATCCGCCAGATCGCCCACCGCATCGCCGTGATGCGCCGGGGCGAGCTGGTCGACCTGCTGCCCATCGACGCGGTCGATGCCGACCATGTCCACCCCTACACGCGCGACCTGATGGCCGCCTCGCCGACCCCCGTCGGCTGACCCCTTAGGAACTCCCCATGGACACCGCAGAGATTCTCGCCCGGCTCGACACCGATGCGGCCCTCGCCTTCCTGGCCCGCATGGTTCAGCACAAGAGCTACAGCCAGACCGAAGGCGAGCGCGAGCTGGCCCGCTTCATGGCCGCCTCCATGTCGTCCCTCGGGCTGGAGGCGGAGCTGACGCCGGTGCCCGGCGGGCGGGTGAATGCCGTCGGCCGCTGGCGCGGCACCGGCGGCGGCAAGAGCCTGCTGTTCAACGGCCACATCGACACCAACCCGGTGACGGAGGGCTGGACCGTCGATCCCTGGGGCGGCAAGATCGACGACAAGTTCATCTACGGCATCGGCTGTTCCAACATGAAGGCGGGCGACGCCGCCTATTTCTGCGCGGTCAAGACCCTGATGGACGCCGGGGTGAAGCTGCGCGGCGACGTCATCCTGACCTATGTGGTGGGCGAGCTTCAGGGCGGCGTCGGCACGCTGGCGCTGATGGAGCAGGGGCTGCGCGCCGACTGCTTCATCAACAGCGAGCCGACCGACCTCCAGGCGATGACGATGCACGCGGCGGCGCTGAGCTTCGTCATCGAGCTGGTCGGCGACACCCGCCACCTGTCCAAGCGCGAGGAGGCGGTCGACGCCGTCGTCGCCGCCTGCGACCTGATCCCGCGGTTGAATGCGCTGGCCCTGTCCGGTGCCAAGTCGCCGGAGCACGCGACGATCAACCGCGTCCATGTCGGCGTCGTCCACGGCGCTCTGGGCAAGGAACTGCACGAGTGGCGCTCGCCGCAGGTCGCCGACTTCGTGCGGATCAAGGGCTCGGCCCGCTACGCCACCGGCCAGAGCGAGCAGGGGGCGCTGGCCGATCTGCGGCGCGAGCTGGACGCGCTGGAGGCGCGCTTCCCCGGCCTGAAGGCCAGCGTCTTCTCCGAGGACCGCGGCGGCACCCCGACCATGCCGACCTTCGAGGTGGCGAAGGACAGCCCGATCGTACAGGCAGTGAACCGAGCCTACCGCAAGGTGCGCGGCACCGACCAGCCGACCGGCGCCATCACCCCGCCCGGCTTCTACGGCACCGACGCCGGCCACCTGCAGCATTCCGGCGGCATGGAGGGCGTCGTCTGCGGTCCGGGAGGGCGCTACAACACCATGCCGGACGAGCGGGTCGACATCGACGACTATCTCGACATGATCCGTGTCTACATGCTGACCATCCTGGAGATCTGCGGCGTGGAGCCTCGCGAATGACCGGCTCGGCAGCGGAGCGCTTCGCGCCGCGGATGGCCCGGCTGCGCGATGCCATGGCGGCCCAGGGCTGCGATGCCGTCCTGGCGGATCATGCCGAGCTGATCGCCTGGATCAGCGGCTACACCGTGTCGGAAACGCTCTACCGCGCCGTCATCGTGCCGATGGACGGCGACCCCTGCTTCGTCCTGCGCTCCATCGACGCCGGGCCCTGCCGCTCCGGGGTGTGGTTCGACGAGGTGGCGACATTCGACGACCACGAGGACCCGCATGGCGCGGTGGCGAAGGCCCTCGCCGCACGCGGCCTCGCCGGTGCGCGGATCGGCGTCGATCCGATGTCCTACGGCCACACCGTCGCCACCGCGCAGCGGCTTGCGGAATTGCTCCCCAAAGCCCGCTTCGTCCGGCTGCCGGGGTTGAGCGACTGTCTGCGCGCCTGCAAGTTCGTCGACGAGATCGACGCCATCGCGGCGGCTGCGGCCATCGCCGACCGCTGCATGCTTGGGCTGGAAGGCCATGTCCATCCCGGTTCGACGGTGCGGGAGGTGGCGGCGATGGCGGCGGCGGCGCAGCTCCGGCTCGGCGCCGACGATGGCGGTCCGGGGCCGATCCTGGTGTCGGGCGGCCATGGAAGCGGCAGCGATGTCGATTTCCTGCACGGCAGCGGCCTCGACCGGACGCTGATGCCGGGCGACATCCTGCATGTCGAGCTGACCCCACGGGTGGGGAATTACGGAGCCAGGCTGATGCGGCCGGTCTTCGTCGGCACGCCGCCGGTCGAAGCGCGCGAGACCTTCCGGCGGTTGGCAGCGCTTCAGGACCGGCAGATCGCCGCCATGCAGCCGGGCGCTCTGGCCCGCGATGTCGATGCCCTGTTGCGGACGGCGGTGCTGGCCGCCGGGCTGCGGGCTGACTACGGCAACGTCACCGGCTACAGCATGGGCCTCTACGCCCGCACGCCGCGGCCGAGTGACTTCTCGCAGTCCTTCCATCCTGCCGCCGACTTCGTTCTGGAACCGGGACAGGTGTTTCACATGTACGCATCGGCGCGCGGCGTTGCCGTGAGCGAGACCGTTCTCGTGACCGAAGCCGCGCCATGCCTGCTGACGAGCTGCCCGCGTCGGCCCATCCAAGGTTGAGCCTGACCGCCGGGTCCGCTTCATGCATGCCGCGCAGTGTCGGAAGATTTCTCTCGCTTAACCGGGGGCATCCACACACGCCGGGTTTGTCGGGGGTTCCATGCGGGGCCGGGTCCGGCGGGCCGAACCCGGCCCTCGCTATCGTCCGTAACCGATGGGCGGCGGCGCCAGCTCCAGGATGCGCTGGTAGAGGTGTTCGGCCTCTTCCTTCGGCTTGATGCCGAACAGGGGATTGTCGTTCTCGCGGAAGGCGGCGTCGATCTCGCGCCAGTCTCCGTCCGTCAGAACCCGTTCTGCCAGGGGGAGAAGCTGCTGCTCCTCCGTCTGGAGATGGGCGTATTCCAGAGCGGCGTAGCGCTCTGCGGTGGCGAAGAAATCCTCCGCCGCGCCATCGTCGCCGGCCTGAAAGCACACCAGTTGGCGTTTCAGCGTCTCGATCATCGGGTAGCCGAGCGCGTGTTCCCGTTCCAGTCTGCCAAGTAGGGCTTCGGCCTCCGGCGCGCGGCGGCGGACGGCGGCGAAAAGGAAACGGTCCTCCTTCGGGTGATGCCAGCGATCGGGATAGCTGACGATGTAGTCGAGTATGGCGCCCAGCAGCGGGAAGTCGGGAGCCGCCCCGCCGCGGATGGCGCGGATCTGGTGGCGCAGGGCGTGCAGCACCGCGGCGATGGCGAAATGCTCGTCCTTGATGATGCGGATGGCGTCCATGCCGGGTCGGTCTCCCCGTTCTGGGTGGTGAGGATCAGGGCAGCGCGCGCGAGGCGTCGCCCAGCCGGTGATAGGAGCGGTTGAAGTAGACGAGGCCGAGATGGTCGTCCGTCGCCCCCTCCGGGCCGGCCGCGCGCTGGCGGATGTCGACGACCTGGCAATAGAAGACGCTGTGGGTGCCGACCGTGTGGGTGTCGACGATGCGGCAGTCGAAATTGACCAGCGCGCCGGCCAGCGCCGGGCTGCCGGTCTCCAGGCTGGTCCAGTCGGCATGGGCGAACCGTTCGTCGGCCGACAGGCCGCGGTTGGAGAAGACCTCCGACAGCGACTGTTGCCCGCCGCAGAGCGGGTTGACGCACAGCACGCCGTTGGTGGTGAAGGCCTGATGCACGAAGGAGGACTGGTTCAGGCAGACCAGCAGGGTCGGCGGCTGGTCGGTCACGCTGCACACCGCGGTGGCGGTGAAGCCGGCCCGGCCGCCGGGACCGGCGGTGGTGACGATGTTCACGGCGCCGGTCAGCATCGACATGCCGTTGCGGAAGCGGGAAACCTCAACCATGGGAGTGTCCTTAATCTCAGATGTCGAGGACGAGCGTGTCCGTGCGGGCGCGCGAGCAGCAGAGCAGGATCTGGTCGTTGTCGGCCTTCTCCTCGTCGGTCAGGAAGACGTCGCGGTGGTCGGGCGTACCCTCCAGCACCGTGCACAGGCAGGTACCGCACACGCCTTGCTCACAGGACATCTGCACCTTGATGCCGATGCGGCCCAGCGCCTGGACGATGGTCTCGTCCTCCGCCACCCGGACGGACTTGCCGCTGCGCTGCGCCACCACCTCGAAGCTGCCGCCGGCGGTGGCGGCCTCGGCCTGGAAATATTCGCGATGGATGCGGTCGGCGGGCAGACCGAGGCGGATTGCCTCACCGATCACCCAGTCCATGAAGCCGGTCGGGCCGCAGACATAGAGGTGGGTGCCGGCGGCTGCGGAACCGAGCAGGGCGGGGAGGTCCAGGCGCTGGCCGGCCGGGCCGTCGTCCAGATGCAGGGCGGCGCGGTCGCGGAAGGCGGCGGCCGCCAGCTCGTCCAGGAAGGCGCAGGCATCGCGACTGCGGCCGCAGTAGTGCAGTTCGAAACTGCCGCCGGAGGCCGTCAGGGTGTGGGCCATGGCGATCATCGGGGTGATGCCGATGCCGCCGCCGATCAGGAGCGAGTGGGCGGCATCGGTTGCCAGCGGGAACAGGTTGCGCGGCAGGCCGACCGCGACCTCCGTACCCTCCTGCAAGCCCTCATGCGCCGCGACCGAGCCGCCACGGGAGGCGGGATCGCGCAGGATGCCCAGCTGGTAGCGGTTGCGGTCGGCCGGGTCGCCGCACAGTGAATATTGCCGGACCAGCCCCGGCGCCAGATGCAGATCGACATGCGCCCCGGCCTCGAAGGGGGGCAGCGGCCGGCCGGTCCGGTCGACGAGGTCCAGCAGCAGCACCCCGTTCCCTTCGACCCGGCGGCGGGCCACCGTCAGCATCAGCGTGTCTTGCGTCGTCATGACCGTCTTTCCTCAGCGCATGAAGATGCCGCCGTTGATGTCCCAGGCCGCACCGGTGGTGAAATCCGCGTCGCTTGATGCCAGCTCCACCGCCATTCTGGCGACGAAGGCGGGGTTGCCCAGCCGCTTCACCGGGATCATGCCGATCAGCGTTTCCAGCCGCTCCGGCGGGACCGAGGCGCGGACCGACGGCAGCTCCATCGGGCCGGGGGCGATGGCGTTGACGGTGACATTGCCGGCCGCCAGTTCGCGGGCGAAGATCTTGGTCAGCGTCAGGATGCCGGCCTTGGAGGAGGCGTAATGCGCGCCCGATGCGGTGCCGCCATTCTGCCCGGCCAGCGAGGCGATGTTGACGATGCGGCCGTAGCCGGCCTTCGCCAGATGGGCGCCGAACATCTGGCAGCCGAGGAAGGTGCCGCGCAGGTTGACGGTCAGCACCGCGTCGAATTCCTCCGGCGTGATCTGCATGACCGGGGTCATCGGTGTCATCGCCGCATTGTTGACCGCCACATGCAGCGCCCCCCAGCGGGCCAGCACGGCGTCGAGCGCCGCGGAGAAATCCGCCTTGCGGGTGACGTCGAGAACCAGCGGCAGAACGGCGTTTCCCGACGGGTCGAGGGCTGCCGCCGCTTCCCGCACCGCTCCTTCCGCGACGTCGGTCAGGGCGACGCGGTAGCCGGCGGCGAGGAACTGTTCGGCGATGACCCGGCCCAGCCCCTGGGCCGCGCCGGTGACGAGAACGACCTGTGCCATCCCTTGGCTCCCGGTTAGAGGATGTAGCCGATGCTGTGCAGCGCGTCGGTGGAGTTCACCAGCCGGACGATCTTGGCCTTCAGCCGGAAGCCGTCGCCCGTGCGGGCAAGTTCGTAGGTCACGTCGGCGGTGTAGTCGCGCAGCGTCTCCTTGCGGAATTCGCGCAGATGCTGGGCGGCGCGGACGGTGATCGCAGCGCCGTCGTCGGTCAGGATGCGGAAGCGCGACAGCGAGCGCACGGTGCGGGACACCGGCTGGGTCGAGACGGACTCGCCGCTGGTCAGACGGGCGACGCGCTTGGCGCGCATGTCGGCGTCGTCATAGGCGTAGTTCAGCCGGTCGGCGAGGTCGGCAGGGCCGGAGGCGACGTCCGGGTCGATCGGCACGATGTAGAGGCCGTCATCGGTCCATTGCGCCAGCCAGTCCCGGTAGTCGCGGTGGTCGAGCATGTCGGCCTCCTGCCAGAGGAAGGCGCTGACCTCGATGAGGAGTTGGGTGTTCATGGGGATCTCCGGGGAGTCTGGGGGGAGGGGGCAGGGTGGGGGCTTCACCCCCGGCTCACCCTCACGCCGTCATCAGCTTCTTCCATTGCTGGTAGGCGGCACGCATGCCGGTCTCGGCGCTGACGTCGCTGGCGCGGCCGTCTTCGGTGATGCGCTCGCCGGGCAGGCCGCGGTTCAGCAGGATCCACAGGTCGGTGCCGGCCTGGGCACCCTTCTGCACCCGCTCCCACGCCTCGGAATCGTCGGGCGTGCCGAAGCCCATCGGGCCCTGGAAATGCTCGTGCAGGCGCAGGCGGGCGCGGTTGGCGGCGGCGGGGCCGCCGTCCATGGTGATGACGGCGTGGTGGATCTCGGTCTCGTTCACCGACACCGGGCGCAGCACGCGGAAGAAGGCCATCGAGCAGGCGATGTTGGGGAACAGGTTCAAGTTGAAGCACGAGCCGCAGACGGTGCAGAACGATGCGGCGCACCTTGACCTCGTCATGGATCCTGCTTGAACAGCTCC
>NZ_BADK01000730.1 GCF_000333595.1 Azospirillum sp. B506 | reverse complement strand
CTGAACATGGACGACGCCGGCGAAGTGGCCGGCGCCGCCGCCATGGCAATGATGATCGTCCTCACCTCCGCTGGTGTGCGGGCGCTGCATGCCCTGCTGTCGCGGGCGTTGCAGGCGCGGACCCAGGCATGGCGGCGGCGCTGAGGCCGCTGGCTTCGCCCACCTCCCGCGCCAGATCCAGGAAGGCGCGGACCACCGCCAGCCGGCGCCGTTCGCGCAGGCAGACCACATATTCGTCCATCTCGATCTCGGTACCGGCGATCGGCAGCAGGACCAGCCGACCGTCGCCGGTGAATTCCGCTGCCGAGGTGAAGCCGATGCCCAGCCCCGCTGCCACCGCCTCCACCACCGCCTCACGGCTTTGAATCTCGATGAGGGCGGCCGGCGTGACCTCCGCCGCCGCCAGCGTCCGTTCGACCAGCCGGCGGGTCATCGATCCCGGCTCGCGCAGCACCAGCCGTTCCGCTGCCAGATCCCTCAGCGCCACCGCCCGTCGCCGTGCCAGCGGATGCGTCTTCGGCACCAACACCCGCACCGGATCGCGCCGCAGGGGCAGCACGAAAAGCCGTGAATCCCCCGGCACGTCGGCCAGCACCGCCACGTCGATGCGCGTTTCCATCAGCCCTTCCAGCATGGTCCGGGAATTGCCGACCGCCAGCGTCACCGTCGGTCCCGGATGGGTGCGGGTGAAGCGGGCGATCAGCGGCACCGCATGGAACGGCCCGTCCGCGCCCACCGCCAGCGTGCCGCCATCCAGATGCCGCACCCCGGCCAGCAGTTCCATCGCCTCCTGCTCCGCCGCGAACAGGCGGCGGGTGACGGCGAACAGCGCAGTACCGGTCTCGGTCAGCGCCACCTGACGGTTGCCGCGGTCGAACAGGGTGACGCCATAGGTCTCCTCCAGCGCCTTCACCTCCTGCGAGCAGGTCGGCTGCGTCACGTTCAGCAGGCGGGCCGCCTTGGTGAAGCCGCCCTCCGTCGCCACCGCATGGAAGGCACGGAGCTGGGCGAAATTCATTGATTTCATCTATGGACCCATAGGTCGAATGGATTGGCTTTATGATAGGCGAACCGGCGTCATGGGGCCATTCCGACAGTCGCGGTTTCCCTTCTCCTGCGGGATTTTCCCTGATGCCTGACACTGTGCCCTACCTGCTGACTCCCGGTCCGCTGACCACCTCCGCCACCGTCAAACAGGCGATGCTGCGTGACTGGGGATCGCGCGACGGCCGCTTCATCGCGCTGAATGCCGGCATCCGCGACCGGCTGGTGAGGCTGGCCGGCGGCAATGCCGACAGCCATGTCGCGGTACCGGTCCAGGGTTCCGGCACCTTCGCGGTGGAGGCGATGATCGGCACGCTGGTGCCGCGCGCCGGCCGGCTGCTGGTGCTGGTCAACGGCGCCTACGGCACCCGCATGGTCCGCATCGCCGAGGTGGCCGGCCGGTCCGTCACCGCATTGGAGACGGCAGAGGATCTGCCGGTGTCGCCCACCGCCCTGGCCGAAGTGCTCGGCGCCGATCCGGCGATCAGCCATGTCGCCGTCGTCCATTGCGAAACCACCTCCGGCATCCTCAACCCGATCTCGGCTGTCGCTGAAATCACCCGGTCCCGCGGCCGCGCCCTGCTGATCGACGCCATGAGCGCCTTTGGGGCGCTGGCGCTCGACATGTCGGCGCTCGGTGCCGTCGCGGTCGCGGCATCCTCCAACAAATGCCTGGAGGGGGTGCCGGGGATGGGCTTCGTCATCGCCCGCCGCGATGCGCTGGAAGCTGCCAAGGGCAACGCACACTCGCTGTCGCTCGACCTGCACGACCAATGGCGCGGCTTCGAGGCGAACGCGCAGTGGCGCTTCACCCCACCCACTCATGTGGTCGCCGCCTTCGCCCAGGCACTCGACGAGCATGAGGACGAAGGCGGCATCGAGGGGCGCGGCGCCCGCTATCGCGCCAACGCCGCCATCCTGATCGACGGCATGCGGGCGCTGGGGTTCGAGACGCTGCTGCCCGACCATCTGCAAGCCCCGATCATCGTCACCTTCCGCATGCCGGCCGACCCGGCCTTCGTCTTCGCCGACTTCTACGACCGGCTGCGGGAGCGCGGCTTCGTCATCTATCCCGGCAAGCTGACGGTGGCCGACAGCTTCCGCATCGGCTGCATCGGCCGGCTGGGAGCGGAGGAGATGACCGCCGCCATCGCCGCCATCCGTAACACCCTGTCCGAGATGGGCGTCGCCTCCGGTGCTCCCTGACTGTTTCACCTGCTCGAAAGCCCGATCCGATGAGTTTCGTCTACTCGCGCCGCTACACCGGCCCGCTCCAGGCCGTCATCCTCGACTGGGCCGGGACCACGGTCGATCATGGCTGCCTCGCCCCGGCGGGCGCCTTCATGGAAGCCTTCCGCCGCTCCGGCGTCTCGATCACGCTGGATCAGGCGCGCGGTCCGATGGGCATGGCCAAATGGCACCACATCCAGGCGATCACCCGGATGGGGCCGGTGGCCGAGTCCTGGACCGCCGTCCATGGTGCCGCCCCGACCGACGCCGATGTCGACCGCCTCTATGAGACCTTCCTGCCGCTTCAGGTGGAGGTGGTGGCGCGACATTCCGACCTGATCCCCGGTGCGGCGGAGACGGTCGCCGCCATGCGGGCGCGCGGGCTGAAGATCGGCTCGACCACCGGCTATCCGCGTCCGGTGATGGATGTGGTGCAGCGGGTGGCGGCGGCGCAGGGCTATACGCCCGACATCACGGTCTGCGCCGGTGAGACACCGGCCGGCCGGCCCGGTCCTGCGATGGCTCTGCGCTGCGTCGTCGAGCTGTCCATCTCGCCGGTGGAGTCCTGCGTCAAGATCGGCGACACCGTCGTCGATGTCGAGGAGGGGCTGAACGCGGGAATGTGGACCATCGCGGTCGCCGACACCGGCAATGAGGTCGGCCTGCCGCTTGCCGACTGGCAGGCGCTGGCGCCCGAGCGGCGCGACGCGCTGCATGCCACGGCATCCGACCGGCTGGCCCGTGCCGGCGCCCATTACGTGGTGCGGTCGCTGGCCGAGGCGCTGCCGCTGCTCGATGCCATCGAGGCCCGGTTGGCGCGTGGCGAGAAGCCGTGAACACGGCCCCGGCCGCTATGGGCAGGGCCGCCATCGACAACGCCGACATTGTCGTGGTCGGTGCCGGCATCCTGGGATTGGCCGTCGCCTGGGCAATTGGGCGAGCGTTGGGACCTGACGGCGGCCGGTCGGTTCTGGTGGTCGACCGTCATCCGCCTTCGACCCAGGCCACGGCACGGGCGGCTGCCCTGCTGACACGGGCCCGCGGCGATGCGGCGACGGCGGCGCTGGTGCGGGACACCTATGACGCCATCGCGAGCCTGGAACAGGAACTGGGTGAGGATCTCGGGCTGCGGCGGGTCGGCACTCTGCATGTCGCCGCAAGTCCGGCGCATGTCGAGTCCCTGCGTTCCCTGGTCGCCGGCAGTGGCGATCCGGTGGAATGGCTGGAGGGGGAGGGGGCTGCGCGCCTCGCCCCCTGCCTGTCGGCGGAGGCTGTCGGGCGCGCCGCCCTCATGCCGCTGGACGGCTTCATCGACCCGGTCCGGCTGGCCGACGCCTACCGCCGTTCCGCCCGCCGCGCCGGTGTTCGGATCAGGACCGGTCTGTCCGTCCAGGCGCTCCGGCTGCATCGTGGCCGCATTGCCGGGCTGGAGACCGACCAGGGCTTCATCGCCGCACCGGTCGTGGTGAATGCCGCCGGTGCCTGGGCGGCAGGACTGGCCCGGTCCGCCGGGGTCGGGCTGCCGCAGGCGCCGGTGTGCAGCCAGTATTGGATCACCGAACCCCGGCCCGATCTTTTTCCCCGCGACCTGCCGGTGCTGGTCATGCCCGATGCCGGCGCCTATGCCCGGCCGGACCTGGGCGCGCTGCTGTTCGGGTTGCGCGGGCGCCGGTCGCTGGCGCTCGATCCGCTGCTGCTTCCCCCCGACACGGCCGGGCTCGATCTCGGTGATTCCGACGGTGGCCTGGAAACGTTGGAGGAGGGCTGGCAGGCGTTGGCGCGGCTCTGTCCGCCGCTGCTCGAGGCGGGGATCGCCCATTACGTTTCCGGCCTGTCCACCTACACCGCCGACGGCCGCTTCGTGCTGGGGCCGGTCGAGGAGGTGGCGGGGCTGTTCATGGCGACCGGCTGCTGCGGCGCCGGCATCGCAGCGTCGGGAGGCATCGGCCGGGCGATGGCGGCAGCGGTGCTTGGCCGGCCGGGAGCGGTGGACCTCGCTCCCTTCGCACCCGGCCGGCTCGGCCCGGTCGATCCCTTCTCCCAGGCGCTGCGCGACGCCTGCGCCGCCGCGCGGTCCGGCAAGACCGCCGGCTGACGGGCCAACCAACCGAAAGATGACAGGATGCAGCCCGACCGTTCCGAAGGCGACGTCAATCTGGGGCCGCGACGGGCACGCTGGATGGCGGAGGCGCTCGGCCCCAAATCCCGGGCGCTGGTGGAGCGCGATGCCGGCGCCTTTCTGAGACAGTCCCTGTCCACCCCCTGCCTGTCGGCGATCCGCCGGGCCGAGGGCATCTGGATCGAGGACATGGACGGCCGTCGTTTCATGGATTTCCACGGCAACAGCGTCCATCACATCGGTTACGCCCACCCAAGGCTGGTGGCGGCGCTGAAGGCGCAGATGGACGAGCTGTCCTTCGCGCCGCGCCGCTTCGCCTGCGAACCGGCGGCGGAGTTGGCGGAGCGGCTGGCCGCAATCGCTCCGACCGGTCCCGGCAGCCGCGTGCTGTTCGCGCCCGGCGGGTCGGAGGGGATCGAGATCGCGCTGAAGCTGGCCCGTGTCGCCACCGGCCGTTTCAAGACCGTCTCCTTCTGGGACGCCTTCCACGGCGCCGGCTTCGGTGCCTCCGCTGTCGGCGGGGAAGCGTTGTTCCGTTCGCACGGGATCGGTCCGCTGCTGCCGGGGACCGAGCATGTGGCACCCTTCGCCTGCGCCCATTGTCCCTATGGCTTCGACCCCGCCCCCGGCGGCGGTCCCGACCTCGCCGCCTGCCGGATGACCTGCGCACGCATGCTGCGCTATGTGCTGGAGAAGGAGGGGGACGTCGCAGCCGTGGTGGCGGAGCCGGTGCGTGCCGTGCCCTATGTGCCGCCGCCGGGCTTCTGGGCGGAGGTACGGCGGGCCTGCGATGATGGCGGCGCCTTGCTGATCTTCGACGAAATTCCGACCGGCCTCGGCAAGACCGGCAGCCTGTTCAGCCACGAGCCGTTCGGTGCGCGGCCTGACATCCTGGTACTGGGCAAAGCGCTGGGCGGAGCCATGCTGCCTTTGGCCGCGGTGATTGCCCGTCCCGGACTGGACGTCGCCGCCGACCGTGCGCTCGGCCACTACACCCACGAAAAGAACCCGCTGCTCGCCCGTGCCGGCCTGACCACCCTGGACATCATCCGGGATGAAGGGTTGGCCGACCGCGCCGCGACCTTGGGCACCCATGCGCTGGATCGCCTTCGCGAACTGACCGCAGCCTTGCCGGGGATCGCCGACATCAGGGGTGCCGGACTGCTGATCGGGGTGGAACTGGCCGACCATGACGGCCGCAGCGGTAGCGATCGGGCGGAGGCGGCTTTCTACGCGGCACTGGCTGCCGGTGTCAGCCTGAAGATCTCGCAGGGAACGGTTCTGACCCTCTCCCCACCGCTGACCATTGCCGAAGCCGATCTGGAGCAGGCACTGGCAATCGTTGCCCAGGCGATCGCGACAATGGCATGATGACGCTTGCATGAATTTTCAAGAGCTTAAGCAACCATCCCATCGCGATGGTGGTTGTTCGACCGGCCACCTCTGGCGTCAGACAACCAAATGAGGCTGACCGTGACGGACACTACACTGCCTCCCGGCGTGCCTTCGTCGCACCGCCCGGATCTGCACAAGAAGCCACATTCCGTCCTGCCGGTGGCGTTCCTCGTCGTATTGGCCGCCGGTCTCGGCTATGCGGTCCATGGCTTCGTCACCGACCTGCAGCGGGTCGACCAGCCGCCGCTGGCGATCGGAGCTTTCCTGCTGCTCGGCTTGGCTCTGCTGATCGCGCTGGGCTTCGAGTTCGTCAACGGCTTCCACGACACCGCCAACGCCGTCGCAACCGTCATCTACACCCACAGCATGCCGCCGATTCTGGCGGTGCTGTGGTCGGGCGCCTTCAACTTCCTGGGCGTGCTGCTCTCGTCGGGCGCGGTGGCCTACAGTGTCATTACCCTGCTGCCGGTGGAGCTGATCCTGCAAGTGGGCAGCAGCGCCGGCTACGCCATGATCTTCGCCCTGCTTGTCGCCGCAATCGTCTGGAATTTGGGAACCTGGGCGCTGGGGCTGCCCAACAGCTCCTCCCATGCCCTGATCGGCTCGGTCATCGGCGTCGGCTTCGCCAACCAGTTGATGGCGCCGGACGGGCAGGCGACTTCCGGCGTCGAGTGGGGGCAGGCCTTCGGCGTGCTGCAGGCCCTGCTGTTCAGTCCAGTGATGGGTTTCGTCCTGGCCGCTGTGCTGCTGCTGGTCCTGAAGCACGCGGTCCGCAACCGGCGCCTGTTCGAGCCAGCCGATCCCAGCCGCCCGCCGCCGCTGTGGATCCGCGGGGTGCTGATCCTGACCTGCACCGCGGTGTCCTTCGCCCATGGCGGCAATGACGGGCAGAAGGGCATGGGGCTGATCATGCTGATCCTGATCGGCGCGGTGCCCACCGCCTATGCGCTGAACCGCACCATGCCCGACGGCACCACCCCGGCCTTCCTGGAGACGACCCACCGGGCCGAAGCGGTCCTGCGCTCGCATGCCGACGGGCGGCAGCCGGCATCGGCGGAGGAGGCGAGGGGGATGGTCGGCGACGCCCTGCGGACGAAGGAGCTGAACCGGCCGGAGGTCTATGGCGCGCTCGCCGTGCTGTCCGCCGACATCGCGCAGGGCGTGCAGAGCTACGGCGCCATTAAGCATGTGCCGGCGGAAGCGACGTCCAACATGCGCAACGACATGTATCTGGCCGCCGATGCCGTCCGTCTGCTGTCGAAGGCCGGCGCCAGCCTGCCCGATGACGAAGCGAAGACGCTGAACTCCTATCGGGAGGCACTGAACGCCGGCACCCGCTTCATTCCCGACTGGGTGAAGTTCTCGGTTGCGGTGGCGCTCGGGCTTGGCACCATGGTCGGCTGGCGCCGCATCGTCGTCACTGTCGGCGAGCGGATCGGCAAGCAACATCTGGCCTACGCCCAGGGCGCCTCGGCGGAGATCGTCGCCGCTGCCACCATCGGGTTGGCGGAGGTCTATGGCCTGCCGGTGTCGACCACCCACATCCTGTCGAGCGGCGTCGCCGGCACCATGGCGGCGAACGGCTCCGGTCTGCAATGGAGCACCGTGCGCAACATGGCAATGGCCTGGGTGCTGACGTTGCCGGCAGCCATGACCTTGGCCGGCGTGCTGTACTACCTCCTCCGTCATTTGTTCTGAGCCTTGCATGCCGAAAGACGGGAAGGTGCTTCATCCAACTGTTTTCGTGCCTCGGGGTGAGCTGAGCTGAGCTGATGTGGTGGAAGGGCCGTCCGCTACATCGACTCAGTTCAACGGTTGCGGACGCCCGCAAGGAAGAAGTTGACCTCGCCTCTGAGCGTCTCGGCTTGAGCCGACAGCTGTCGCACGGTTTGCAGGAATTCGAAGGCGGCTGTGTTGCCCTGGCTGGCCGCGGCATTCACGCCGGCAATGCTTTCTGCAACCTCCTGCGTCCCTTGAGCCGCCTGTTGGACGTTGCGGCTGATCTCGCGGGTGGCCGCCCCCTGTTCCTCGACCGCCGAGGCGATGGAGGTGGACGCTTCGTCAATGGTGGCGATGATGCGTCCAACCTGCTTGATTTCCTGAACCGCTTCGGCGGTTGCCGACTGAACGGTGGCGACCTGGTTTGCGATGTCCTCGGTGGCCTTGGCCGTCTGGTTGGCGAGTTGCTTGACCTCGCTCGCTACGACCGCGAACCCCTTGCCGGCCTCACCGGCACGGGCGGCCTCGATGGTGGCATTGAGCGCGAGCAGATTGGTCTGGCTGGCGATGGAGTTGATCAGCTCGACCACCGCACCGATGCGCTCGACCGCCGCAGCCAGACCTTCGACCTTTCCGTTGGCCCGATCGGCAACAGCCACGGCATCGTGTGCAATCTTCGACGAATCCCCGACCCGCCGGCTGATCTCGCCGATGGAAATGGACAGCTCCTCCGTGGCGGCCGCCACCGTCTGGACATTCGCCGAGGTCTGTTCGGTGGCGGCGGTGACGGTGCCCGCCAACTGGCCGGTGTGGTCGGCAACGCGGGTCATGTCCTGCGCCCGGCGCTCCATCTCCTCGGCCTCTTTGGCGACAGCCTGGATGACACCGCCGACAGCGTCTTCGAAGCCATCGGCGAGCAGGAGCATGGACTTGCGCTTCTCCTCCTCGGTGCGGGCCGTCATGGCTTCCCGTTCGGCAGCGAGTTGGACATTCTCGGCCATGTTGTGCCTGAAGACGAGCAGTGCCTCGGCCATCGCTCCGATCTCGTCCGAACGCCCCTGCGCGGGGATGTCGCACGCCAGATCGCCATCGGCGAGCCGGCGCATCGCCGCGGTGATCTGGGTGATCGGCCGTGCGACGAGGCGATAGATCAGCGCCCCCACCATCGCCAGCAACACCATGACGGTTCCGATGACCGACAGGGTCAAGATGCGTCGAAAATCGTTCAGCGGCGCCATGATCTTGGCACGATCCATGGTGATGCCGACATACCATTGGGCTGAGGACAGCCCCTTGATGGGAAAGAAGCTGGTCATCGCGGCACCGTCGATGGAGAACTGGCCGGCCCGTGTCGGATCGACGGCAGGATCCAGCTTCTTCAGAACCTTGGAGGCATCGGGATGGACCAGGACCGTGCCGTCTGCGTCCATGAGGAAGGCATAGCCGTTGCCATCCAAAGCCATGCCACTGAGAAAATCGGTAACCCGCGACAGATCAAGGTCGGCGCCGGCCACCCCGGCCAATCCCTCGGTGCCGGCGACTGCGCGCGCGATGGTCATTGTCAGCCGCCCGGTCGAGGCGCTGAGGTAGGGCTTCGTCAGCACTGTCCGTTTTTCACCGACGGCGCTTTCGTACCAACCGCGCTTGCGCGGGTCATACCCATCCGGCAACGTCGCACTGGGTTCACGGATGAAGACGCCGTTCTGGCGACCGAAATAGACCGGGGAGAAGCTGTCGGTCAATGCCTTCGACCGCAACAAGCTATCGACGCCGGTCGTCGCGCCATTGACCTGGATCGCTTCGGCGAGATTTTCGAGGAGACGCTGACGGCCTTCGAGCCAAGTCGCGATGTTGATCGAAGCGGATTGGCCGACCAATCGCACCTGCGATTCCACGCCTTGCAACAGCGTGCGCTCCGCAATGGAGGCGCTGAAGGTGGCAAGAGCGCCGATGCCGACGATCATCAGCAGGGATGCTGCGATCAGGATCTTGTAGACGAATTTGGATCTTTTACGACCGCCACGCTCGGCCGAAACAGCAATCATCTCACTCTCCGCAGCCATCCGGGGACGGCAAGGCATGTGTCCCGCTTCTCTTCCGATCACCCTATGATCAAAGCGGTTTTCGGTCGGGAGTTACGGGCAATGAGACTTTGAAGTCGAATTAAACTTTCATGGCAGAGCACTGGATGTTTGTTTGACGTGCAGTTCCGTTTTGAATGATTCAATGATTGCTCAAAACGCAGCCTGTTCTCGACGCCTGAACTGTCGAAGTATTATTGCCCTTTGCGGGCAGTGTCGAACCGAGCGTGTCGGCCGCGCGCCGCGCGCCGCGCGCCGCGGGATCGGGATCTATCGGTCCGCATAAGGGATCAGCGATAGCCGCGCCATTCCTTGACCGTCCAATCCGCCACGGTCTGTGCCGCGTCGGCGAGCCAGTCTTCCGGCTGCCGGCGGAGATGGCGGCGGATGGTGTGGACATCGGCATCGGCGGCGTGGACCGCCGCCAGCTCGGCCGCCATCGCGACGACCAGCTTGTTGCGATGGGATTTATTGATTTCGTCGAAGTCGAGCTTTCGGTCGTTGGGTGACAGCCGTCGGACGGCATGGCCGGCACCATAGACGAGCGTTGGGTCCGGCGAGCGGTTTTGCCCGGTTGCCATACGCTGCGCCAGTCCCGCTTCCCGACCCGCGGCCCAGCAGGATGGCATCACGCCCTTGATCTCGACGGCGACGGGGCCGCCGCGGTAGATGCCGGAGGCTGCGAAGCGCGGTCGCCCCAGACCGCCGGCGCCGGCCGTGCGGGGTGCGATCTTCCGGTCGGACAGGTCGCCCGGCAGTGCCGCAAGCAGGAGGGCTTCGAATTCAGGCGGTTCGACCGGTGCGGGTTGTGCGTCACGGAGCTTGTTCCAGTACCTGATGCGATCGTCGTTCGTTGCCTCGAACAGGGCGCGCAGCCAGAGCCGATCGCCCTCCAGGACGATCGGTTGCGGGGTCATCAGTGCTTTCCTGTAGGAGTCCAGGAGGGTGTCGGCCAGCTGACCGGCGTCCAGCCCGTCGTCAGCCACCAGGATGCTGGCGCATAGCCGGACCAGATCGAGCGCGTAGGGCAGGCGGGCGGCCTCGTCATAATCGTTGATCCCCCAGACCAGCCGGAACTGGGCGTCGCGCCACAATCCGAAATTGGCGGCATGGGCATCGCCGACCGAGGCCGCCAGCGGCGCCCCCATCAGGTCCGGGCACAGCGCCGCCGCGCATTCGGCCCAGCGCCAGCAGGTCGCGCGCAGGAAAAGAAAGGCGCTCTTGCGCATCTTGTCATGCTTGAGGTCGAGATCATCCAGGCGGAACGCCGTGCCGAAATGCGCCCGGAGTGCGGCTTCGTAGCGGTCGATGGAGGTGGTCAGGTCAGGTGGGGACATCCATCCTTCTCCCGCTCGAATTGCTGCAAGAGAGCCGGACCAGCACTCCGGACCAGCTCGGCTGCGATGGCCAGCCCGGCCTGACCCCATGCCTTCGTGCCGATCCGCCAACGGCCTTCAGTTCCGGAACGGGATGGTCCGTCCGGGTTGGCCGGCCTTGGCCTTGGTGTAGGCGACACCATGGACCTTGATGCTTTTGGCGTCGAGCAGGGTGATGATGCCGCCCCGGTTGGACAAGGCAACCGGTGGCTCGATCGGCACTGTCATCGTCACCGCCCGGGGCGGTCTCGCCGGCAAGCGTCATCGTGTTCTTCTGCTTGTCCTTGATCGTCCACCCGTCAGGGAAGCCGCCGAACACACCGCAGGTGACAAGATGTTGGGCGAATTGACGACGGTCCAAGCACTTTCTTCGATGGCATCGCAACCATAAGCGTCCGGATGTAACCTCAAAGCTTCAAGGCGGACCGTCCGGTAGCCCTCAGCATCGCCGGGCAGAAGATGCATTTGGGCCTGCTGCCGAAACGACATCCGAACGATCTCGGTTCTCGCCATCGGGACCGTCGAGTCCGGCCACCAGAGTATATCCGGATTTGGTGAGGCTGAAGGCGCCGTCGCTGATCGTGACCCATCCGCGGCTGACCAGATCGTTGCATTGGCGGCGTTCCGCTGCGCCCAATGTTCTGAGAACCACCGGTCCCCCGAGCATCCTGGTCATCAGTTCCACACAGTCGGGCGTCATCCTCCTCATAAACTTTGCCTGTATTCCGCGCGCTCAGCCAGCCTGCAATGTCCCGACAAAGCGGTCGACTTGCACTTGGAGTTCATGAACGCTGCGTTCCAGTTCCTGAATGCCGCCATGCAGGGTCGCAGCCGCGGTGCCGTTGCGTTGCGCGGAGCCGGCAACGGTGTGAACATTCAGGCGCAGGCGCTCGGTGCCCTGGGCGGCCTGCTGGACGGCACGGCTGATTTCCGTCGTCGCCGCATTCTGCTGTTCGACGGCTGCCGCAATCGACGCGCTGATGCTGTTCAACTGGTCCATGACGCGCGAGATATCGCCGATCTTGCCGGCGGCATCCCCGGTCGATGCCTGGATCGCCCCGATCAGGGCGGAAATCTCCTCAGTCGCCTTGGCGGTCTGACCCGCAAGATTCTTCACCTCGGTTGCGACCACTGCGAAACCCTTGCCGGCCTCGCCCGCCCGCGCCGCTTCGATGGTGGCGTTCAGCGCCAGCAGGTTGGTTTGCCCGGCGATGGAGGTAATGAGGGTCAGAACGTCTCCGATCCGACCGGCATCGCCGACGAGCCGGTTCATGAGATCGACCGTGGCGGCGACCTGTCGGCTGGCACCCTGCGATTCGGCCTGCGAGCTTTGCGCCTGGATGGAGATCTCGCGAATCGACGCGGCCAGCTCCTCCACAGCCGCGGCCACGGTCTGCACGCTGCTGCTGACCTCCTCCGACGTGTGGGCGACAGTCTGGCTGACCGTGGCATTCTCGCCGGCACTGGCCGCCACCTCGCCGACCGACAGGCCCATGGACGAGGATGTCCTGTTGACGTCCGTCAGCAGGCGCCCGACATCGCGGTCGAAGGTTTCGGCGACCGAGGTCAGCGCGTGTTGACGCTGCCGTTCGGCTTCCTCGCGCAGGCGCAACTGCTCGGCTTCCAGCCGGCGCCGCTCGATGGCGTTTTCCCGGAAGGTCTGTACGGCGAAAGCCATCTTGCCGACCTCGTCCTCCCGGCCGGTGGCCGGAACGTCGACGTCGGTTTCTCCGGCGGCAAGTATACTCATCACACGGGTCATCTGTGCGATCGGACGGGTGACGGTTCGGACGATGGCGCCCAGGACGCCGCAGATCACCAGGACCGACAGCAGAGCGGCCAGCGCGATGATCGCCGTGGTCGTGCGGATGTCGTTCTGGATGCGCTGGGTCGACAGCCTGACCTGGAGCGTTCCGATCTCTGTCGCTTTCGCGCCCTCGCTGCGCGTCACGGGAGCCGTGCCCACGATCCCGGTCTCGGACTGCGGGGCCGTGGCGCCGTGCGCGGCGAAGACCTTGCCGTCCTTATCCTTGATGGAACTGCCGACATAGTCGGGATCGGCCGACAATGCTGCAAGTAGGGCCGACGCCGCACTGCCATCCATGTTCCACAGGGCCTCACCAGCCCCCCCGGCAAGAGCCGTCGCGATCATCTGCGCCCGTTCCGTAAGCCCGTTGCGGGCAATGGTCATGTTCATGTAGGCGACGCCGGTCATCGTGGCGAGGGCGAGAGCGACGAAGAGGGCGGCGATCGGCAACAGAACGCGGACCGTAAGATTGCGGCGGTAGAGTCCGAACATCGCTACTCCTTTTGACCCGGCAGCCCCGGCGATGCCGGGACCCCGTCCATCATCTTCGAGACTGCCCCTGTCTCCGGGATTGCAGCGGGGGCTGACCGGGGGACACCGCTATTGCGTGAGCGCCGACAGGTGCTGTTTCTGGAGGGTACCGATGTCGATCTTCTTCAGTCCTTCGGCAAAGATCGCAGCCCACTTCTGCCCTTCGGGCTTGGTGTTGAAGGCGACGTGCAGCGTCTTCGCTTCGAGGATCGGGCCGAATTCGACCTTGTCCTGAAGAGGCTTCAGTTCTGCGGTGTTGCGCATCAGGTAGGAAAAGACATAGCGGTCGATTTCCGCCGCTTCGATCCGGCCGGCGGCGACCTTGCGGATGTTGGTGGTATCGTCCACCACCGCTTCCGGCTTCAGGCCGTTTGCCGCTATGGCATCGCCCACCGGCTTGGCATTCACATAGCCATTGACCACGCCCAGCTTCAGGTGGGCCAGGCCGGAGGGGCTGGTGTCGGCGATCCTGGCACCGGCCGGAACGATCAGGCCGAGCGGGCTGTCGCCGATCGGGTCGGAAAGGGCGAAGCCATCGAGTTCCGCCGGATATTCCGGGAAATACCCAACGACGCCGGGCTCTTCCTTGGCGCTGTGAACGGCGCGCTGCCAGGGCAATACGTCAATGCTGACCGTATGTCCCATTGCTTTGAACGCTTCGCGGACCACGATGCTGGAGAAGCCATTGTCCGGCAGCGAACCGGAATAAGGGGGCCATTCCAGGGTCGTCAGGCGAACCGTATCCGCCTTGGCTCCGGCGGCCGACATCAGGACGGTTCCGGTCAGGAAAAGAGTGAGACCTGTCAGTCTTCCAATCACGGCAATACTCCTTGGACGGCCAGAACCTGGATCAAGCACAGGACAGGAGGGCGGAGGGACGCTTTGTGAAATTCACTGCGACAGTGTCGATTCCGCTTAATTAATTGCCCGTTACCAAAATAAGCCTCTTGGTTTTTTTCATGGAAAATTCATTATTCATTTGCTGTTCGCGTTCATATGGAGGTGATTGAATTTGGGTTTCATTTTTATTTCGAGCATCACCAAACCGTCATCCAATATTCATTCCGACGCAAAGCAGGTCTGCGACAGTGCGGCCAGGTCGGTCCTGACGAGGCGAAGCCCGATGCCCTTTCTGCTGATCGTGCTGTTTGTCGTGGCCATGGTTTCACCCGGTCGGGCTGAAACCCCGGCGGATCGCCAGTTCGCCATCATCTTCAACAACACCAAGACGGACGGCGGATTCAACGAACTGGCTCTGCGCGGCCTGCAGCGCTTCAAGATCGAAACCGGCCTCGATGCGCGGGAGAACATCATCCGCACCGAGGAAGAGAGCGTCCAATCGATGCGGAACTTCGCGCAGTATGGAATCCGCAACATCCTGCTGATCGGCTTCGTCAATGAAGGCGCCGTTTCGACGGTGGCGCAGGAGTTTCCCGAGGTGCATTTCACGCTGATCGACGGCCGGGTCGATCTGCCAAACGTGCGCTCCGTTCTCTTCCGCGAGGACGAGGCCGCTTATCTGGTCGGCATGGCGGCGGGATTGGCGAGCCGCACCGGTACGGTCGGCTTCATCGGTGCGGTGCCGATTCCGCCGATCAAGCGCTTCGAATGCGGGTTCGTCCAGGGCGTGCTGGCGACCCGTCCATCGGCCCGACTGCTTCGCCGCTTTCTCGGCAGCGACGCGAACGCATTCCGGGACAAGGACGCCGCGCACAGCATGGCGGAGCACCTGGTCGCCGAAGGCGCCGACGTCGCTTTCGCCGCCGCCGGTTATGCCGGGATCGCCGTGCTGGAAACGATGGCGGCAGCCGGGCGTTTGGGAATCGGCGTGGACACGAACCAGAATGGCCTGTTTCCCGGCCATGTCCTGACATCGGCGCTGAAACGGGTCGACATCGCCGCCTATCTTGCCTTGAAAGATGCGCATGAGGGCAAATGGACCGCCGGTGTGCAGTATCTGGGGCTGGCGGAGCAAGGTGTGGATTGGGCGAGGGACGACGCGAATGCCACCCTGATCGCTGGCCTGGTCTCCCGACTGGAAGCGGCAGCGGTGGACATCGCTGGCGGAAGGTTGGCCGTGCGGCCCGCCGAACTGGCCGACGCCTGCCGCTGAATTGGAGTACGATCGTTTCAGGCCGAATCGCCTGAAACGTGACTTACACGCACAACAAAAAGTTCAGAGTCAGTCTGATGTGTCAATAGGCATCGGACGGACTCTGAATGCCGCGTGTTTGCCGGCAATCCCTTCCGCGGCCGGTTCCAAGCAACCATCGAGGATAGCCATGCCATCGTCTGTGGATGATCTTGCAGTCCAGCACCGAAAGCCCCAGCCGTGACCATGCAGAGTTCATCCGCTTCGGGCACTTCGGCGGTTTCCTGCGCTATGGCGCGGATCCGCGCCCCATTGTCGGAGAGCCTGATGGTGCGGACTGTCGGGATGATCTGTCTTCCCCTGCTGCTGGGGGTTGGTCTGGCGGTGGCGGTTGCGATCAGCTTTTCCAGTCGGGACGCCCGGACTGCGCTGGAGGCCAGGGCCCGGCAGACGGTTGCTCTTCTGGCAGGTGGGGTCGGCGACGCGCTGTGGAACGTCGACCGGGTGGCGGCACAGGCGATCCTGCGACCTCTGTCCGAAGACCCTGACTTCGTCGGAGCGCTCATCATCGAAAGTGGCGGTTCGGTCTTCCTCCGGCTGGGGGATGCCGGCCCATCGCGCAGTGGGCTGATCGTGGAACAGGTTTCCCTGATCAGACCGGCCGCAGGCGGCCAGGCCGGGGAACCGGGCGGGGGGCAGCGGATCGGGCAGTTGCAGCTTTGCTTGACGACCGCGCGTGCGGAGCAGATCATCAACAGCCGGGCCTGGGCCATCGCCTTGAGCGGATTGGGCCTGCTGGCTGCGGTGTGTGGCCTGCTGGCGGTCATCGTCCGTGGCGTCACCTTGCCCATCCGTCAGATGACCGATGGTATGGCGGTGCTGGCGGCCGGACGGGTCGATCTGGAGATTCCGCGGGTCGACCGCCGCGACGAGGTCGGACGGATGGCGGCGGCGCTCGGCACCTTGAAACAGCATGCGGCGGAGCGACTGGAGTTCATCGAGCAACAGGCCCGCCATATGGAGGTGATCGAAGAGATCGTCGCCAAACGCACCGAGGAGTTGAGCGCCGCGCTGGAAACCTTGAAGCGGGCGCAGAACGAACTGATCCGCTCCGAGAAGCTGGCGGCCCTCGGCGGCATGGTCGCCGCCATTGCGCATGAGATCAACACGCCGATCGGGAACGGTCTGACGGTCGCGACGACGCTTTCCGAAAAGATCTCGGAATTCCAAGCCATTCTCGAGGGAAAGGAGCTGCGTCGCTCGGTTATCCGGGATTATTCCGGCAGCTTCGGCACGGCCAGCCAGCTGCTGGTCGGCAATCTGCTGCGCGCGTCCGAATTGATCGGCCGTTTCAAGCGCGTGGCCGTCGACCAGACCGGGGAGCTGCGCCGTCGCTTCGAGCTTGACGTCGTCTGTGGCGAGGTCGTCGCCATGCTGCGGCCGACCTACAGGCATTCTCCGGTATCCCTCGACCTGCACTTGCCGGCCGGCGTCGTGATGGACAGCTTTCCGGGGGCTCTTGGCCAAGTGCTGACCAATCTGATGACGAATGCCATGATCCACGCCTTTGCCGACGCGACGGTGGCGGGGACCATCACCATCGCCGCGGTGCTGGAGGGTGACGGCCGGCATGTGACCCTGACGGTAGCGGACGACGGGGCGGGCATTCCGGCGGCGGTTCTGCCGCGGATCTTCGACCCGTTCTTTACGACCAAGCTCGGGTCGGGCGGCAGCGGGCTTGGCCTGCACATCGTCTATGCGATTGTCATGCGGGTTCTCGGCGGGGTGGTGGCGGTGGAGAGCCAGATCGGCCAGGGTACCCGCTTTACGATGGTCCTGCCGCTGGTGGCTCCGCAACAGTCCGAGCAGGATGCCGCTGAAGAGGCGGTGGCCATGCCGTCCTGACTGACCGGTTCCGGCCCGGGCTTCCGGTTCAGGAAGCGGTTGCGGGCCGATGGACCGGTGCGCTGTCCAGCATCCAGCGCTCGAACTGCTGGGCCGGCATCGGCCTGGCGTAAAGATAGCCCTGCGCGGCGTCGCAGCCGAGCGACCGCAGGATCTCTTCCTGCTCGGCCGTCTCGACCCCTTCGGCGAGGACGGTCATTCCCAGCTCGTGGCCGACCTTCACGATGGTCGCGGCAATGCTGCGGCTTTCCGGGAGGGTTCCGAGATCCGTCACGAAGGAGCGGTCGATCTTGAGAACGGAGGCGGGGAGCTGTTGCAGCCGCGACAGCGACGAGTAGCCGGTGCCGAAATCGTCGATGGCGATGCTGAAGCCCATGCTGCGCAGAGTCCGGACTGTCGCGAGAACCTGATCGTTCTCCATGGCATGGCTTTCGGTGATCTCCAGTTCGATGTCGCGCGGCTCGGCGTTGCAGGCGGAGAGGATGCGGTCGGCGCTGCGGACGAAGCTTCCATCGCGCAACTGCCGCACCGAGACGTTGACCGCCATGCGAAGCCGTCCGACGGCACCGTCGCGCCAGTGGACCTGATGCAGGCAGGCCTGCTGCAGGACCCATTCGCCCAGACTGAGGATGTGGCCGGCATCTTCGGCAACCGGAATGAACTGGTCGGGCCTTACCCAGGTTCCCTCCGGCAGCTGCCAGCGTAGCAGGGCCTCGCTGCCGAAGGCGATCCCGTCCGATAGGGCGATCTGCGGCTGGTAGACCAGGGAGAACTGCCCGTTGGCTTGTGCTTCGGCAAGGCGGCTGACCAGCGAGAGCCGCCCGCTCAGTTCCTCCTCCATCGCCGGGTCGAAGCGCAGGATGCGGCCACGCCCGCCGCGCTTGGCCCCCTTCAGCGCCATCCCCGCCCGTCGGACCAACCTGTGGACATCCGGCTCCTGGTCGTCGGCCAGGACATAGCCACCCGAGATGCGGATGTCGATGGGGTGCCCGTTGATGGCGAAGGGATCGACGAAGCACAGTTCGATGGCCCGGACGAGATTCCGGTGATCGAGCGGCTGTTTCAGCCAGACCAGCACCCCGAACATGTCGCTGGCGATCCGGCTGACCGCGTGCCGGTCGCTGAACACCGAGCACAGACGGTTGGCGACCGCCAGCAGCAGGCGGTCGCCGGTCTCGTGACCGAGACCGTCGTTAACCGACTGGAAATGGTCGAGGTCGAGGAGAAGGACCGCCAGCACGCCGCTCGATGCGGACTGGCGCGCAATCCGGTTGCCGATCTCCTCCAGGAACAGGGTGCGGTTGGGCAACCCCGTCAGCGTGTCGTAGTAGGCGAGCGACCGGACATCGTCCAGGAGGGAAACATTGTCGAAGCCGAGCGCGACATTGGAGCAGAAGACCTCCAGCAGGCGCCGAACGTCCGGACCGATCTCCCGGCCCGTTGCGACGTAGATGGCCAGATCATCCCCGGATTGGCCGGGAATATAGAGCACCGTGACGCTGTCAAGATAAACGCTCCGCTTCTCTTCCAGTGCCGAAGCGATCAGAGTACGCAGCGGCTCGTCTTCAACATGGCTGAGACGTGTGCCTGACAGGTGTCGGAAAGGACCAGCCGCTGCAAGGATGAGCGGTTCCTGGCCGTCGCCGATCCTGGTGGCCGCCGAAGGTGCAACACGGGCGAGGACGAAACCGCTTGCCTCGACATCGAGAAGCCCGCCGAGTTGCAGCAGGATGCCCTCACAGAAGGAGCGCAAGGAACTGCGTCGGAACAGACCCGCGGAGGCTGCGATTATCCGCTCCAACCCCTTGCGGCTCATCTCAAGCGCATGGATGTGGCTGTATGCTCGCAAGGCCGTGAAAAGCGATGTCAGCAACCGGTTCCGCGTCAGTTCCGACTTTGTCCTGTAATCGTCGATGTCATAGTCACGGATCACCGCCAACTCGGGTGCGTAGCCCGGCTGGCCGGTGCGCAGGATGATCCGCAATGCGGTCAGCTTCAGCTCCTCACGGATAATGCGGACGAGCTTCAATCCCGCATCCGGTGTCTCCATTACGACATCAAGCAGGATGACGGCAAAATCGCTATCCTCCCGCAGAATGGCATAGGCTTCCTCTGCTGATTTTGCGTGAGTCAGTTCCAGCCGGCGACCAAGGAACTCCAGATCATGAAGCGAGTACTTGGTCGAAGCATGTACGACCTCGTCGTCATCAACCAGCAACAGGCGCCATACCCGCCCTGTCGCCACGTCACCGATCTGGCCGTCATCTTCGATTACATCAAGTATGTCGTTATCAGTGGATGCTTCCATTGATGACCGCCCAGATCCCACCTGTTCCAACGGTGCCAAATTATTACCTTGGAGGGTGTGCGATCATGGCGGAATAATGAAAGTTATATGACGGCCATTGGGACGCAACGGTCGTCACCGGTTGCCAGCCAACCTTGATGCCGGCAAGATTCTCCAGGTGATATGGTTGTCGATTGGCCTTTCACGCGCGACGCTTTAAAGCTCGGAAAGCTGCGAAACAATCGTGCTGATGCTCGGATCGGCCGGGAGCGTCAACCCATCGCGCGCCTTGCGGGATTCCGCAAGGATCCAGTCGCGAAAGGCCTGCGTTCGGGGATCGTCCAACCGACTTTCGTGGATCAGCAGGTAATATTCGCCGGCGCTGCGCACTTCGGACGGCAGCGGCATCGCCAGTTCGGCGCGGCGGTCGTACTGCGCCAGCAGGATGTCGGGCACGATGGCGATCCCGCGGCCCTGGCGGGCGGCGTCCAGCGACATGAAGAAATGGCCGAACTCCAATTCGCCCCCTGCTTCTCTACCGTCAGCGCGGCCTCCAGTCGCCCTCAGCCAGTCGGGCCAGGCGTGGCGGCGGCTGGAGGTGTGGATCAGCGGCAGGCGCACCACCGGCCGCCCGTCCTCCAGCATTGCCTCGCCCGCAAGTGCTGGCGCGCAGGCCGGGCGGAGGATGTCGGGGAACAGCTCGTCCGCCTGCACGCCGTCCCAGCTCGTCACCATGTCCAGGTCGATGCGCGGCTGTCCGCGCTCATAGCGGCGGCCTGGGATGCGGCCGACCCGGATCGCGATGTCGGCCTCGTGCGCCAGCAGGTTCGACGGCTCGATCGACGAGATGATCCGCACCTCGACGCCGGGGTTGGCCTGGGTGAACAGATGCAGGCGCGGCATCAGCCACAGCGACGCGATGGTCGGCAGGATCGAGATGGTCAGTGTGCGCGTCGTCCGCGACCGGCCGATCCGCTGCGCCGAGCGCTCCAGCTCACCCAGGCAATCGCGGACGGTGCGGGCGAAATCCTCCCCCTCCGGCGTCAGTTCGATGCGCCGGGTCATGCGGCGGAACAGCTGGCAATCCAGCGCCAGTTCCAGGTCGCGCACCTGCCGGCTGATCGCGCCCTGGGTCAGGTGCAGCTCGTTGGCCGCCAGTGTGAAGGAGAGGTGGCGCGCGGCGGCGTCGAACCCGCGCAGGGTGTTGAGCGGCGGAAGCGGTCGTTTCGGCATCGGCGTGGCCTCCCATGGATGAGCCTAGGTCATGCATAGGGGCCGAACAAGTCGTTTGTGAGTGCCAGTATCCTCCGGCACGCTTCCCGTCACTGAACCGTCAGAGTTCAAAAGAAACAGGGCAAGCGCGAGGGTTACCGTGACACGAACAGCCATGACACGACAGACAAGGGGCGATCCCGGTAAGAACTGGACGCTCGAAGTCAACGGCATCGCCAAGAATTACGGGGCGACCTGCGCGCTCCGCAACGCCTCGTTGCGGCTGCGGCCGGGAAAGGTCCATGCGCTTCTTGGCGAGAACGGCGCCGGCAAGAGCACGCTGGTGAAGATCGTCGTCGGCGCGATCCAGCCCGACCGTGGGCGGATCGCGCTGAACGGCATTCCGACCCGTTTCTCCGGGGTGCGGCAGGCGATTGCCGCCGGGGTGATCCCGATCTACCAGCATCTCAGCCTGTTCCCCCATCTGTCGGTGCTGGAGAATCTGTCGGCCTTCGCCATCGCAGGCGCGGCGGGGCTGCGCGCCCGGCCGGCCCTGGTGCCGCGCGCCACGGCGCGCGTCTGGCTGGACGCGGTCGGCTTTGGCTGCAACCTCGATCTACCGGTCGAGCGGTTGTCCGTCGGCGAGCGCCACCTGGTGGAGATCGCCCGTGGGCTGGGGCAAGCGCTGCACCCTGCTGGTGCTGGACGAGCCGACCGCCGCCCTGACCCATGACGAGACCGACCGGCTGTTCGGCGTGGTCCGCCGCCTGTGCGCGGAGGGCACCGCCGTCCTCTTCATCAGCCACAAGTTCGACGAGATCGAGGCGCTGGCCGACGACGTCACCGTCCTGCGCGACGGCGTTGCGGTGATCGACGCCGAGCCGCTGGCCTCGCTCAGCCGCGCCGAGCTGGTCCGCGCCATGCTGGGCGACATGGTGGAGTCAGGCGACCGCGCGCTGCCGCAGCCGGGCGCCCCGGTGCTGACCGCGACCGGATTGCGGTTGGGACCCGCGGACGCTGCCATCGACATCACCGTGCGGGCCGGCGAGATCGTCGGGCTGGCCGGGCTGGTCGGGTCGGGCGCCCTGGAGCTGGCGGCAGCGCTGGCGGGGGCCCGGCCGGTCGCCGCCGGCACGCTCGCGGTGCGGGGGGAGACGCTGCCGCCGGGCGACCGCGCGCGGGCCGTCGCCGCCGGGGTCGGCTATGTTCCGGCAGACCGCCACGCCGAGGGGCTGTTCGGCCCGTTGGCGGCGCTCCAGAACGCCTCCTCCTCGACCGTCACGCTGTTCTCGCGCGGCGGGCTGCTGCGGCCGGGCGGCGAGGCGGCGGCGCTGATGCCCTGGTTGCGCCGGCTGAACCTGTACCCCTTCCAGCCGGAGCGGCCGGCCGCCGGATTCAGCGGCGGCAACCAGCAGAAGTTGCTGCTGTCGCGCATCTGGCGTGCC
>NZ_BADK01000731.1 GCF_000333595.1 Azospirillum sp. B506 | reverse complement strand
AATCGCCCATGCAGGGCGTTTTTATGAGGCGACCGTCCAGTCCGAACAGATGGGCGGCGAGCGCCTCCGGCAGGGCGGTGGGGTCGGCGAGATGTCGCACCCCCTCGATCGCGGCGGCGCCGGCCAGCCCGAAGACGGTCTTGCCCAGGCGCAGTCCCAGCGCCACCTCCGACAGGGTGCCATAGCTGTCGCCGACCGCGATCAAACAGTGGCTGGCCTGGGCGATCAGCGCGTTGCGCGCCTCGCCGATGCCAGACGCAAGCACGATGCCGGCATAGGGATTGGCGGTGGCGGGGTCGGCGCCCGGCAGCAGGGCGATGCCCAGGCCGCCCGCCTCCGTGGCACCACGGCAGGCCGCCTCCATCACCCCCTGGCGACCGCCGCACAGCAGGGTCAGGCCACAGCGTGCGAGGATGGCGCCGGTGGCGCGGGCGGCGGCCAGGGCGACGTCGGCCGCCTCGTTCGGGCCGATCACCCCGACCGGCGCCCGCAGGGGATGACCGCCCTGGGTCTGGAGCCAGTGCAACGCCTGTTCCGGGTCGAGCGATTCCGCCCCGGCGGGCGCCGGGCCGCCGCTCCAGCCCCGGCTGACGGGATCGAAGAGACAGCCGGCGTGGTGCAGGCGGTTGGTGTCGCGGTCAAGTTCGAACATGGGGATCGGCCTCGGAACGGGCGGCGGCGATCTCCGCCACCGCCATCAGGAAGGAACAGACGGCCAGCAGCAGCACTGACAGGGCGGCGGCCAGCGGAAAATCGGCGCCGGCGTCGGCGATCAGGCTGTAGAGCCGCAGGGGAAGGATGTTGATCTGGGTGCCGACCAGCGCCAGCGCCGTGCCATAGGCGCCGAAGGCAACCGCCGTCACCAGGGCGAAGGAGGCGAGCACGGTGGGCGTCACCTGCGGGGCAAGGATGTCGATCAGAGCGCGCATCCGGCTGGCCCCCATCGATTCCGCCGCCTCGGTCTGCCGATGGTCGAAATTGGCGAAGACCGGCAGCAGCGTCAGGATCACGCGCGGCGTCAGGAAATAGCTGTAGGCCAGAACCAGCCCCGGCCGGTCATAGAGGAAGGCGGCGATCGCCGCCGGATCGGCGCCCAGCTCCGCCAGCAGCAGCGTGGCGAAGCCGGCGCGGCCGAGCAGCAGGATGAAGCCGTAGGCGACGATCAGGCCGGAAAAGGTCAGTGGCAGGGCGATGACCACCTGAAGCAGGGCGCGACGGCCCGGCGGCAGGCGGGCAAGATGCAGGGCGACGGTCACGCCAAGCACCACCGAGGCCAGCCCCGCCTCCACCCCCAACAGCAGCGAGTTGCCCAGCGCCGCCAGCAGGTCGCCCTGGGCGAAGACGCGCTGGATGGCGTCTCCGGCCAGGGCCTGCCACGCCACGGCGCCCAGCGGCAGCAGGAAGAAGAGGATCAGCAGCGCCAGCCCCGGCACCGCCAGCAGCAGCAGGAGAAAGGGCGATCTGCTCATGATCCCTGACCTTGCGATGCGATGCCGTGGGTGCACTGGCTCATTTGCCGAGCGCGGCCTTGGTCCAGCCGGCGTCGACCGCCGCCTTGCGGTCGGCCGCCAGCTTGACGTCGAGGGGACGGACCTGCGGGGCTGGCGGCAGCTTCGCCGCGATGTCGGCCGGCAAGGCGACACCCGGCACCGACGGCCGGACATAGCCCTCGGAGAAGATGGCCTGGCCCTTGGCGCTCATGATGAAGTTCAGCCACAGCTTGCCGGCGTTCGGGTTGGGGCCGTTTTTCACCAAGCTGATGCCATAGGGGGCGGCTGCCGACGCCTCGGCCGGGATGACGACGGAGACGGCGTCGCCCAGCCCGTCGGTGTGCTTGGCCTTCAGCCCGTCGTTCTCGTAGGAGATCCAGATCGGAATCTCGCCCTTGACGAATTTGGCGTAGGGGGTGGTGCCCTCCACCCGCATCACGTTGCCGGATTTGTGCAGGCGGGCGAAATAGTCGAAGCCGGGCTGGAGGTTATCCATGTCGCCGCCATTGCCGAAATTGGCGGCGAAGCTGATCACCTGCCCGATGCCGGTGGAGCGCGGATCGAGATAGACGACGCTGTTCCTGTATTCGGGCTTCAGCAGGTCGGCCCAGCTCTTCGGTACCTCCTTCACCAGCTTGGTGTTCACGACGAAGGCGACGGTCAGCGAATGGATGGTGAACCATTTGCCGTCGGGGTCGCGGAACACCTCGGGCAGCCTGTCGAAATTCACCGGTTTGAAGGGGGCGACGACATCCTTGGCCATGGCGTCGAAGGCCGACGCGGCGAAGTAATAGGCGGTGTCGGCCTGCGGGCGGTTGCGTGCCTTGTCCAGCGCCACCACCGTCGCGGCGGAGCCGAGATCGTTGTAGGTCATCTCGACACCGGGATAGCGCTTCTTGAAGGCCGCGAACTCCGCCGCCCAGTTGGCCCAGGTCGGGCCGGTGTCGAAGGAGACGACCAACCCCTCCTTCAGGGCCTGTTCGTAGAGGGCGCGTTCGCCCTGATAGAGCTCGTCGCCGGCGGTGACCGCCTCGACGGCGGTGGCTTGGGCCAGCGCGGTGCCGGCGGTCGGCAGGGCGGCGGTCAGCAGGCCGGCGGCCGACAGGGCGACCGCGGTGATCAGGCGTTTCATCAGGTCAGGCCTTTCCAGGGAGGCCGGCGGGAGGGGCCGGCGGGGGAAGGGGAAAATGCGGGTCAGGCGGGAAGGATGCGCAGACAGTCCGGCGGAATCTGAACCGAGCGGATGTCGCCGCGGGACAGGGTTTCGCCCAGGATCGTGCCGCCCGGCACCGCGAGGTCGTAGCGGCGCAGAGAGCCGAGGAAGCGGTCGCGGACCAGCGTCCCGCCGAAGCGGTTGACCGCATCGTCGGGCGGATCGGTGCGGACCGCCTCCGGACGCGCCAGCAGGGTGACGGCGGTTCCAACCGGGCGGCCCTCGGTGGCGCAGGCCAGCGGGCCGATGGCGGTCTCCACCAGATCCGGCCCGCTCACCATGCCGTCGAACAGGTTGGCGTGGCCGACGAAGCCGGCGACGAAGCGGTCGGCCGGACGGTCGTACAGCTCCTGCGGGCTGGCGAGCTGGAGCAGGGCGCCGTCGCGCATCACCGCGACCTTGTCGGCGATGGACAGCGCCTCCTCCTGGTCGTGGGTGACATGCAGGGTGGCGATGCCATGTTCGCGCTGCACCGCGCGGATCTCGTCCCGCATCGCCGCGCGATGGGCGGCGTCCAGCGCCGACAGCGGTTCGTCCAGCAGCAGGGCGCCGGGGGCGAAGACGAGGGCGCGGGCCAACGCCACCCGTTGTTGCTGGCCGCCGGAGAGCTGGCGGGGGTGGCGGTCGGCCAGCCCCGACAAACGGGTGCGCTCCAGCGCCTGACCGGCCCGGCGCAGCCGCTCCGCCCGGCCGACGCCGCGCAGCTTCAGCGGATAGGCGACATTCTCCAGCGCCGTCATGTTGGGGAACAGCGCGTAATTCTGGAAGACGATGCCGAGATTGCGCAGCCGGGGCGGCACGCCGGTCATGTCGGTCCCGGCGATCCGGATCCGCCCGGCCGCCGGGCTGAGGAAGCCGGCGATCAGCTTCAGCAGGGTGGATTTGCCGCAGCCCGACGGGCCGATGACGGCGCAGAACTCGCCCGGCGCCACAGCGAGGCTGATACCGTCGAGGCCCGCCCCGGCGGCGGGATAGCGGAAGGCGAGGGAGTCGACGACGACGCTCATGACGGCGTCCCTTTCCTGGAGGGAAGCCCGCGCCCGGCCGAAGCCGAGGCGAGGGCGGACAGAACGGCCAGCAGCAGCAGCAGCATGGTGCCGGCGCAGGCGAAGCCGGTGGCGCCGTAGAAGGCCTGGAGCAGAACCACCGGATAGGGGCGGGAGAGGAAACCGGCGATCAGGTTGGACAGCTGGAATTCGCCGATCGACAGGGCCGCCACCATGATCAGGCCGGAGGACAGGCTCTGGCGCAGGCTTGGGATCACGATGCCGAACAACCGCTGACGGAAACCGGCACCCAGCGATTCCGCCGCCGTTTCCAGCGTGACGAGATCGAGATGGCGCATGTCGGCCACCAGCGTCTGCATCAGGTAGGGCAGGGTCGAGACCACATGGCCGGCGACCAGCAACCAGCCGCTGCCGAGGAAGGGCAGGCTGTCCGACGAGAAGACCAGGATGAAGCCGAACCCCAGCACCAGCGGCGGTGCCGCCACCGGCAGCAGGAACAGCACGCGGGCGGCGGCACGCAAGCCCCGGCGCGAGGCGCCATAGATCGCGTAGGCGAGCGGAACGCCGATCAGCGCCGTGACAGCGCAGGTCGCGGTGCAGACGGTCAGGCTGACGGTGAAGGCGCGGCGGAAGCTGGCGTCGGACCAGAGCTGCCCGTACCATCCGGCGGTCAGGCCGCTGGGCAACAGGCTGTTGGTCCAGGACTGCCCCACCGACCCGATGGCAAGCAGGGCAATGGGGGCGGCCAGATACAGCAGGTAGAGGGCGGTGACGATGGGCATGAGGTGCCGGGTCTGTAAGATTTCGATCACGCTCTGATCGTTTTCTTACATAGCACGGCTCCATGATCCTTTTGTGACCGTCCGGCTGCAATTCCTGGACATTTCGACGGGAAGCCAGCGCTGTCACGGGTGTGGGCAACCGTGGCGGGCAATGGCTCCCGCTTGTCAGCGGCGGAGGCTTGCTGTAAGAACCTGATCGTTTTCTTCCACAACCATCCGGCGTGGGGTTTGGGCGGCATGACGGCGCATGGGAAAGGGCACGACCCGGAACAGAGTCTTCCGCTGCGCCAGCGGGAAATCCTGACGCTGATCCGCGACCGGGGCTTCGTGACGATCGAGGCATTGGCGGATCATTTCGCGGTGTCCGACCAGACCATCCGGCGGGACATCATCCGGCTCGACGGCGTCGGATTGCTCCAGCGCTTTCATGGCGGTGCTGGGGTGCGCGACCAATCGGTCCGGCTCGGCTATGTCGAAAAGCAGGCCATCGCGCCGCAGGGCAAGGAGCGGATCGCCGCCGCCGTCGCGGCGCTGGTGCCTGAGGGGGCGTCGGTCTTCCTCGATGTCGGCACGACGGTGGAGGCGGTGGCGCGGGCCTTGCGCGGCAAGCGGCGGCTGCATGTCTTCACCAACAGCCTGTCGGCGGGAAGCCTGCTGGCCGGCCGGCCCGGCATCGACGTGTTCGTCACCGGCGGCGTCGTGCATGGCGCCGATGGGTCGCTGGTCGGTGACGCGGTGATCGCGACGCTGGAGCGCTGCCGGCTGGATCTGGCGGTGATCGGCATTTCCGGCTTTGATGAGGACGGTGCGCCGATGGATTTCGACATGCAGAAAATCGGCATCAAGCGGGTCGCCATGGCCGCCGCGCGCCGGTCTGTGGCGGTCGCGGACGCCGGCAAATTCGCGCGTTCCGCCATCGTCCGCATCGCCCCGGCCGGCGACTTCGGGCTTCTGGTCACGGATTCGCCGCCGCCCGCCGCTCTGGGCCGCGCGTTCGAGATGGCTCGTCTGGCCGTGCAGGTCGCCAACGGCGGGGAGCGGCAGCTGTAGCAGCACTCGGTCAAGCCGGCATCTGGTTTGCTGGCCACGGTGCCTTTTTGGTTGTCTGTAACATGACCGTCGCCACCGCTTCATCATAGAGTCGCGCATCTCGGGCATGACTGAGGAGGAATAAACGGGAGGATGGCACTTGGCCTCGTGGACTCTGAACGTCGTGTCAGCCCCCATAGCGTCCCAGGCTGCGGCACGCTTCGAGGTGCGGCTGGCCACCAGCGCCCGGGAAATCGACGCCGCACAGGCCTTGCGCTACCGCGTGTTCCACGATGAACTCGGAGCCACGCTCGTGAGCATGGTTCCTGGCCGCGATGTGGACGCCTTCGATGCCGTCTGCGACCATCTCATCATCCTCGATCATGCGCTGGACCGTGAGATGGGGGGCGCGATCGTCGGAACTTACCGCCTTCTGCGGCGGTCTGTGGCGGAACGGTGCGGCGGTTTCTATTCGGCCACCGAATTCGACATCGCTCCACTGTTCGATCATCCCGGCGAACTGCTGGAACTTGGACGGTCCTGCGTCGACCCGGCTTACCGCAACGGGGCGACCATGCAACTGCTGTGGCAGGGCATCGCCGCCTACATCCTGCAGCATGACATCTCGTTGATGTTCGGCTGTGCCAGCCTGCCCGGCACGGACATCGACGCGCTTGCTCCCATGCTCGCCTATCTGCACCGCCATCATCTTGCGCCGCCGGCTCTCCGGACACGGGCCCTGCCGGACCGCCGCGTTGCGTTGGACCGCCTGCCGATACCGGCAGCGTCGGGCGATACGGTGGTGAAGCAACTGGGCGCCCGTGCGGCCGTGGCCGGGCTTCCTCCACTGCTCAAAGGATACTTGCGGGTCGGTGGCTGCATTGGCGACGGCGCCGTCATCGACCGAGAGTTCAACACCACCGATGTTTGCCTCATCGTCCCAATGGATGATCTGTCGGGCAAGTACGCCAAGCATTTTCTGAACCGTACCCACTGATGCTCTCGTCCAGGTGGGCCAATGCGCGGGAAGCAAAACACCGACAGGACCCAGAGTTTCAGCAGCAGCTATTCGGAAGCGCGGGCCAAGTTCAGGGCGGCGGCGGACGCGGTTGAGGCCGACGTCGAGTGCATGGCCAGTCCGATGCTCGGACCGGATGGCGAGGCTCTGTCGACCGACGTCGCCTGGATCGGACCGCGTCAGGCAGAGCGTGTACTGACCCTGATCTCCGGAGTCCACGGCGTGGAGGGCTATTGCGGCTCCGGTGCCCAAGTCGACTGGATGCGGAGCGGCGAAGCAATGCGGATGCCGGAGGGCACGGCCGCGCTGCTCATTCATGCGGCCAACCCCCATGGTTTCGCCTGGACCCGCCGCGTGACCGAAGAGAACGTCGACCTCAACCGCAACTGGGTGGATTTCGAGACTTGCCTTCCGGAAAACCCGGACTACGAGATGCTGCGCGAAGCCTTGGTGCCCAGGACATGGACGCCAAAATCGCGGGCGGCCAGCGCCAAAGTCTTCGGCGCGTACATCGGCGTACATGGGTTCCCCAGGTTCCAGGCCGTCGTTTCCGGTGGGCAATACACCGATCCTCGGGGAATGTTCTATGGTGGCCAGGCGCCAACCCGCGCACGATGCATGCTGTCAGAAATTCTCACCGGCCGCTTGTCCGCCGCTCGCCGGGTGGTGGTCATCGACTACCACACAGGACTGGGGGCGTGGGGTGTCGCCGAGGAGATCGTGAGCGAACGCCGCGACACCGCAGTCTTCACACGGGCAGCCCGCTGGTTCGGCGCAGGCGTCACATCCAGCATAGACGGCAGCTCCGTCTCGGCCGACCTGTCGGGCGATGGCTTGATCGGCATCCTTCGCTTGCTGCCCCATGCGGAGGTGACGGCGATCACGCTCGAATTTGGCGTCAGCGCTCTTGAAGACACGTTCGACGCCTTGCGTGCGGATGCCTGGCTGTACCGGTATGGAGAGCCCATCTCGACACAGGGACAGCGCATCCGCACCAAAATGCTGGCCGCCTTCTACGACCAGTCCGCGGTTTGGAAAGGCATGGTCCTCGGTCAGTCGAGGTCCGTCATCCGGCGGGCTCTGGCGGGCCTCAATCAATCTGATTAAATCGGCGCAGGTGTCGACGCCGACACGTTCCGGCAAAGCGACGGCTGATCCGGCCGTCTACGCGACGCGGCCGCTGGCATGGGGGAGGATTTTTTACCAACACGGCGTCACCAAAGCTTAACGGGAGTGAACGGGCGCTTGGGCGTAGAGAGGCTTCCTGTACCGGGACGGCGGACACGGCCGTTCCGGGACGCCTCCAGACACCGCCGATCCGACCACGGGAGCTTCCTGATGATCCGCCGCACCACTCTGCCTGGGACTTGTGCGTTTGCGCTGCTGGCCGCCGCGACAACCGTGGTGGCCGCCACGGGAGCCGGGGCAGCCACCCGCCTGACCGTCTACACTGCGCTGGAGAACGAACAGCTCACCCCCTACAAGAAGGCGTTCGAGGCCGACAATCCCGGCATCGAGATCGACTGGGTGCGCGATTCCACGGGCGTCGTCACCGCCAAGCTGCTGGCCGAGAAGGACAACCCCAAGGCCGACGTGGTGTGGGGGCTCGCCGCCTCCAGCCTGATGATCCTGGACGCCCAGGGCATGCTGATGCCCTATCAGCCGAAGGGTGCCGAGGAGCTCAAGGCCAGCTTCCGCGACGCCAAGACCCCGCCGGCCTGGGTCGGCATGGACGCCTGGATGGCGGCGATATGCTTCAACACGGTTGAGGCCGAGAAGAAGAAGCTGCCGAAGCCGACCTCCTGGGCCGACCTGCTGAAGCCGGAATACAAGGGCCAGATCGTCATGCCGAACCCGGCCTCCTCGGGCACCGGCTTCCTCGCCGTGTCCGGTTGGCTGCAGACCATGGGGGCGGACAAGGGCTGGTCCTACATGGACAGGCTGAACGACAATGTGGCGCTCTACACCCATTCGGGATCCAAGCCCTGCAAGATGGCGGCGGCCGGCGAATATCCCATCGGCATCTCCATCGAATACACCGGGCCCCAGCAGAAGACCAAGGGTGCGCCCATCGACGTCATCCTGGCCTCCGAAGGGGTGGGCTGGGAGATGGAGGCGACGGCCATCGTCAAGGGCACCCAAAAGGCCGAAGCCGCGAAAGTGCTCGCCGACTGGGCGGCCAGCCGCAAGGCGAACGAGCAGTATGTGAACTTCTATCAGGTTACCGCCCATCCCGGCGTGACCAAGGAGACGCCGAACTATCCGAAGAACGCGGAAGCGGCGATGAACAAGGCCAACGACTTCGTCTGGGCCGCGGCCAACCGCGACCGCATCCTGGCGGATTGGGATAAGCGCTACGGCGCCAAGTCCGAACCGAAGAGCTGAGGCCGACCGCAGGGGCGGGCGCCTGGACGTGCCCGCCCGTCCTTTCCGTTTCCTGCCAGGACAAGCCGCCGATGAACGCAGAGACAGCCGCCGCGCCCCATCTCCGCCTGGACTCCATCGTCAAGACATTCGGCAGCTTCACAGCGCTGAAGGGCGTGTCGCTCGACATCCGGCGTGGCGAGTTCATCTGCTTCCTCGGGCCGTCCGGCTGCGGCAAGACCACGCTGTTGCGGGTGATCGCTGGGCTGGATCCGCAGAGCGGCGGCATGGTGTGGCTGGGAAACCGCGACGTGTCGCGGCTGCCGCCCTCGGCGCGCGATTACGGCATCGTCTTCCAATCCTATGCGCTGTTTCCGAACCTGACCGTGCAAAAGAACGTCGCCTATGGCCTGAAGCTGGGGCGGGCGGCCGAGCGGGCGCGGGTGGAGGAACTGCTGGCGCTGGTCGGCCTGCCCGATGCAGGCCCGAAATACCCGGCGCAGCTTTCCGGTGGCCAGCAGCAGCGGGTGGCGCTGGCCCGCGCGCTGGCGCCGTCCCCCGGCCTGCTTCTGCTGGACGAGCCGCTCTCGGCGCTGGACGCGCGGGTGCGGTTGCATCTGCGCCGCCAGATCCGCGAGCTGCACCGCCGGCTGGGCATCACCACCATCATGGTCACCCATGATCAGGAAGAGGCGCTGACCATGGCCGACCGCATCGTCGTGATGAACGACGGCGTCATCGAACAGGTCGGCACCCCCGACGAGGTCTATCGCCAGCCGGCCAGCCCTTTCGTCGCCGATTTCGTCGGGGCGATGAATTTCCTGCCGGGCGTTCTGGAGGCGCCGGGGCAGGTGCGGCTGGGCGTGCATCGTTTCGAATGCGGTGGCGACCATCTGTCCGACGCGGCCCCCGGTGCCGCCGTCACCGTCTGCCTGCGGCCGGAGGACGTGCAGGTGCGCGCGGCCGGCGGCGCCAACACCTTGGAAGCGGTGATCGAAAGCCTGGAGTTCCTCGGCCCCTTCCACCGCGCCCGGTTGGCCGCCGACGGGCTGGGGGACGCCCGCGTCACCGCCGACCTGTCGGCCAATCTGGTGCGTGACCTGTCGCTGGCATCCGGCCGCCGGCTGGCGGTGACCCTGCCGCGCGAGCGATTGCGCGTGTTCGAGGCCGCGCGATGAGCATGTTGAAGGTGACCGCGCCGAAGTCCTCCTTCTTCACCGTTCGCCATTCCGGCCGGCCGGTCGATCCGGGCGAGCGCTGGCTGTTCGGGCTGGGAATGGGCGGGGTCGCGCTGTTCCTGGCGCTGTTCGCCCTGCTGCCGCTCTGCGCGCTGTTCCTGCGCAGCGTCTATGACCGCGACGGCGCCTTTGTCGGACTCGCCAATTTCGCCGCCTTCCTTGAGGCGCCGACGCTGGTGCGCTCGGTGGTCAACAGCCTGACGCTGTCGTTGCTGACCACGGCCATCACGGTGGCGCTGGCCTTCCTCTACGCCTTCTGCCTGACCCGCACCCACATGGCGGGCAAGGGGCTGTTCCGGCTGCTGGCGCAGATCCCGCTGCTGGCGCCATCGCTGCTGCCGGCCATCGCGCTGGTCTATCTGTTCGGCAACAAGGGCATCCTGCGCGGCCTGCTGATGGGGGAGAGCATCTATGGCCCCATCGGCATCGTGATGGGCGAGGTCTTCTATGCCTTCCCGCATGCGGTGATGATCCTCACCGTGGCGCTGTCGACCTCCGACGCCCGGCTGTACGAGGCGGCGGAGGCGCTGGGGGCCGGCGTCTGGAAGCGTTTCGTCACCATCACCCTGCCCGGCGTGCGCTATGGCCTGATCTCCGCCATCTTCGTGGTGTTCACGCTGGTGGTCACCGATTTCGGCGTGCCCAAGGTGATCGGCGGCTCCACCAACATGCTGGCGACCGACGTCTACAAGCAGGTGGTGGGCCTGCAGAATTTCGGCATGGGGGCGGTGGTCGGCATCGTCCTGCTGCTGCCGGCGGTGCTGGCCTTCGTCGCCGACTGGTTCGGCCAGCGCCGGCAGATGGCGCAGCTGTCCGCCCGCTCGGTGCCGTTCCAGCCGCGGGTGAGCCCGGTCGGCGACCGGCTGGCCCTGCTGTTCTGCACGCTGGTCGGCGGCCTTCTGCTGGGTCTGCTGGGGGTGGCGGGCTTCGCCTCCATCGTCACCTTCTGGCCCTACAACCTGACGCCGACGCTGGCGAACTACGATTTCGCCGAGTTCGACTCCGCGGGCTGGAGCAGCTACGCCAACAGCCTGACCCTGGCCTTCTGGACCGCGCTGGCCGGCACCGTCATCGTCTTCACCGGCGCCTGGCTGGTGGAACGGGCGCCTGGGCGCGCGGCGATGAAAGGGATTGTGAGGCTGCTGGCGATCCTGCCGCTGGCGGTGCCGGGGATGGTGCTGGGCCTCGCCTACATCTTCTTCTTCAACGCGCCGTGGAACCCGCTGGGATGGCTCTATCACGGCATGGCGATCCTGGTTCTGGCCACGGTGGCGCATTTCTACACCGTCAGCCATTTGACCGCCGTCACCGCGCTGAAGCAGCTGGATGCCGAGTTCGAGGCGGTATCGGCCAGCCTGAAGGTGCCGGTGTGGTCGACCT
>NZ_BADK01000732.1 GCF_000333595.1 Azospirillum sp. B506 | reverse complement strand
GTGTATTGATAAAAAGGGAGGCGCGCGTGGGGGAGTGCGACAACGCCATCCTGGCGCCCGTCCCAGCCACGGTTGGGGTGGGGAGCGTGGCGCAGGCCGCAGCCCCGGCCTTGTGCCGGGGCGACAGCGGCCGGAGCCCCACGGCCGATCAAAAAATCCCCACCGCGTCCGACGCTGATCCGGCGGGCGGGTGCACCGGCACGGAGGATGCCATGGCGGATGATGACCGGATGCCGTGCGGGACGTGGGGCCTTCCCGTGCGGGACGATCCGCCCTCGCGCACCGCCCGGTGGCGGCAGTTCAATGACCAGACCGACGCTCGGGCCGACGATCACTTGCGGCGGTTCCGCTCCCTTCGGCCGCCGGGGCCGGAGGATGTGTGGGCCGAAGCGGCCGTGCCGTGGTGATGTGAGTTCTTCGGCGGCCCGCACCGTCTCCGCTACTGCGGCTCTTGCTTTCGGGCTGCGCGTTGACGGTGTCGGACGATCACCTCGACGTGGTCGGTGGCAAGGGCGAGGTCGTCATCGTCGAGGACGTCTGCCATTGCGATCAGGCGCGTCATGGCTGCGGCACGCACCGACGATGCTGATGCGCCGGACATCGGCCGCGGATCGGAAATGAGCAAACCATCGGGTGTCGTTTCCAAAACCCCGGCGATCCGCACCAAAGTCGTCAAATCCGGCTCGTGCAAGCCGCGCACGTAGTGCCCATACCGCCGCGCGTCGAGGCCGCTTCGGCGCGCCACCTCAGCGTCACTGAGGCCCAGCGCCATCGCGCGGGCTCGCAATCGATCCCCCAGTCCGTCCATAGCTGCGGGTGTGCCTGCGGCATCGCGCAGCGTCCATGAACAACTCCTTCCTATAACTAGGATATCTAGTGTACGGGAAGGAGCGGACGCGCAATCGTGTCTACATTATGGAGGCCGGGATTATGACGATGACAACCGACGGGGCCGCCGAGGGCGAGATCTGCGGACATTGCCGCAGCCCGGTTAACGAAGGGGCGATTGCCTGTCACCATTGCGGGGCGAGACGGGCGCTTGTGCGGACGAACTGGGGGCTGGAACACCTCTTCATGGCAGGCGTCGCGCTGTTCTTCGTCTTCGGGGGCGCGGCAGGGGCTGCGTATTCTCGCTATAGCGCCATGGAGCGGGTCGGATCGGGCGTTGCCGTTCTCGCGGGGCTTGCCGCCCTGTGGTGGCTGTTCCGAACTTGGCGGAAGGTCGCACCAATGTGGATTCGCTGACAGCCTGCTGAGCAGCCCTATCCCAGCAGACAGGCCCCATACAGAAGTGATTGTCGGGGGACGCCCGGACGAAGACGGATGATGTGAAGTTCGGGCGGGTGCCGGAAGTTGAAACTTCCGGCACCCGGCGCTTGACGTCGAATCCCAACCGATTCAGCGTGCCGAAAGTCGGTGCCGAATTGGGAGGGCGCGATGGGCAAACAGTGGCAGGAGGAAAGCGGAATAGACGGCTACTCTCTCTGTCTCCGGTGCGGTCGCCTGGTTGAGTATTGGGCTGTGGACGACCCCGGTTGCGTCTGCGAGTGGCAAGACGAGTACCATGACCACCGCGACCACGAGGACGAGGAGGACGGGGATGGCGGTCCTTGAGATAGTCCAAGGGTGTCGGGTTGAATGGCGGGAGGGCGGCAACGGCCCGACGCAAGGCGTTCCGCGCAGCGGCTCGAATGGGATGCCCCGTGTCTTGATGGCGGTCGAAGTCCGCCGCACCGCGCCGGACACGATGGAGTGGACTCGGCCGAAGTCCGGCAAAGTTGTCGTGAAGCGGATTTCCGGGAAGCACGTCAGCGTCATTGGCCCGGACGGCTTGGACGTCCTTGCCCAGTGGCGCCAAGGATGATGATGGAGACGACCGGAAGGGTGCTGGGCTACGCCCGTGTTTCGACCGACGCACAGGATCTCCGACCGCAGGTCGAGTCGCTGCGCGCTGCCGGGGCCACGCCGATCTTCGAGGATGTGATGACCGGGACGCGGGCCGATCGTCCCGGCCTCCGCGCCCTGCTGGCCGAGATTCGCCGGGGCGACACGATCGCCGTCTATCGGCTCGACCGTCTCGGGCGGTCGGTGGTCGAGATGTCGCAGGTGATTGCCACAATCATCGAGCGCGGCGTCGGAATCCGCGGCCTTTCCGACGGCGCCAGCACCGCCACGAAGGAGGGGCGGTTGTTGCTGTCGGTCCTCATAGGCGTGGCCGACTTCGAACACGGCCTCATCATGGAGAGGACCGCCGCCGGCCGGAAACGTGCGAAGGCCGATGGCGTCCAGTTCGGCCGGAAGCGACTGCTGACCGCTTCAGCCGAGGACGCGATCCTCGCCGCGATCGAGGGTGGACGATCCGTCATGGCCGTCGGCCGGGACTGGCGCGTGTCCGAACGGACTGTATGGCGCGCGGTCGCCGCAGCCCGGACACGCCAGGATCGACGTAGGACAGTGTGATTTCCGAAGGTATCCCACCCTCACCGGGCGGGGCCGACGCACGGAAAAGGCCAAAAGGTCGGCTCCGGTTCCGCCGAGGGACGCCTGGAAAGCGGAATCCGCAGTCAGGGCGCCCCCGCCAGCCGGACGGCCATCCCCCATGTCCACAGGTAAACGGCCCCACGGCCAGCGCTGCCGGGGGCGCGCCGTGGGGCCTGGCCGCAAGCGGCCTTACCCGTGGACATCGGGGATGGCCTCAACCGTAGCGCAGGTTCCGTTCCCCGTGAGCAAACGCGGAACGATTCTCAGCCAAACCCTTCCCGCGCCATCCTGAGAGCGCGGCTGATGGTCCTTTCCGATACGCCCCATTCCTTGGCGAGCCTCCATTTCGGCATCCGCCGCGGGTGGTGGGTGGCCTTGACCATCTGGACGAGGAACTCGCCGAGCAATTGCGGGCGACCGACATGCCGACCGGCTTCGCGCGCGGCCTTCATTCCTTCGGCAATCCGCCTGTTCTTCTCCTCTTGCTTCATCCCACTCCAACCTTTTGGCACCCGGTTTCTGCAACATCGGAGCTGGTTGCGGCGCGGTCAAGGCGCCCGCAGCGGCTCGTACTCAGAGCAGATCCAAGGGAGGAGTTCATAAACGCCGTCTGCCGCGCGGTCCCCGTTCGGGCTGCCCTCCGAGCGCCAGACCGTCTCACCGCCATCGCGAGCGACGGTCCACACATCCCGCACGCCGCCTTCGCTCACCTCCACCCGGCAGCGCCAATGGGTCTCCCAAGTTACTTCCACCGTCGCCCCGCCGACGGCCCAAACCAGCGTCCTCACCATCATCGCGACCTCCGTAAAGATCGTGTGCCTTGCATACCGATGCTGCAGCTTTTCCGGAGAGTCGGATAGCCAGCCATACCCGTATCCGCGCCCTGTCGGGCTCGGATACGGGTAGCTGGCCAGGAGGGGCAAGCCCCTCCGTTGAACTCCCCGGCCGCGCGCGGCGCGGCCCAGCACTGGAGGCGTGCATGGCGGGACGGCGCGGGTCCGATCGGCGGCTTATGGCGGGACAGGTGCTCGTGCGTATGCCCGCCGCCCTGGCCGCGCGCGTCTCCGCCGCGGCCGAGGCCGACGGCGTCACCGCCGCCGCCTGGCTCCGGCGCATCGCGGCCGCCGCCGTCGGGGCCGCGCCGGACGAGGCCGCCCCGGTGCGTGCCTATCGTCCCCCTCGACCACCGCCTCCGGCCGCGGTGGTCGAGGTCGCCCGGCTCCGCGAGGTGGTCGCCGAGTTGACCGGCGCGCTGGTCCAAGCTGCCATCGCATCCCGTGCCGCCGGGCGGGACGCCGATCATGCGGCGATCGAGGCCGCGCTACCCGGAGTCCGGGCAACCGTCCGCGACCTGGATGTAGTCAAACGCGCCATTCTCGGGGACACGCCGTGATCGGCGGCGCCACCCGCGGCGCCGGGGGCCGCGCGCTGGGGCGACACCTCGCCAACTCCCGTCAACAAATGGTGCGGCTCGGCGCGTCCCGTGGGCTGGTGGCCGCCAGCATCGCCGAGCAGGTTGCCGAGTTGGGCGACGTCGTGGCCCACGCACGCACCCGGCAGCCACTCTACCACTGCCATGCCGACCCGCCGCCCGGCGTTGCGTGGACCGAGGCGCAGTGGTCGCGGTACTGGACGCGGTTCGAGGGTGAGTTCGGGCTCGGCAATCAACCGTTTGCCGAGGCGATCCACATAAAAAACGGGCGGGAGCATCGTCACCGGGTCTACAGCCGAATCCGCGCCGACGGCACCGCCATCCGCTTGGACCACGACCATGCCCGCCGCGAAAAAATCCATCGCGTGACCGAGCACGATGAGGGAATGCCATTCGTCGGCGGGAAGCACAACCGCGCTGTCGCGACAGCGCTGGAGCGCGAGGGGCGCCACGACGTCGCCGAGGCGATGCGGGCCGCCGGGATGCTGAATGCCCCGCGTCCCGTCGCGCCGACGACACCGCAGGAGCGGGCGCAGCAGGACCGCACCGCCGTCCCAGTCGCCGACGTCCGGGCCGCGGCGTGGGCCGCGTACCAGTCGGCAGACCCCGAGGCTGCGCTCGCTTGCCAAGGCCTGCGGCTCGCTGCCGGGGACGAGGGCGCGGTGATCGTGGACGCCACCGGCGCCGCCCACTCATGGGCGCGGTGTGTCGGCGCTGGAGCCAAAGCCGCAGGCACCAAAGGTCCGGGCGCCCGCGCAGCCAAGTCCGCCGTCGCCGCGCTGCCTCTGCCGCGCCTGGAGCAGGCCCGCCGGGCGATCCGGGACCGCGCTGGTGCGGCGCCTGACATCGTCCCGCCACCACCGCCACCGCCACAGCAGGAGAGCGCGCATGACCACATCACCGCCCCGGCCGCCGTCGTCGGCCGCGATCGCGCAGACAATCGTGGAGACCAAGACCGACACGACCGAGATCATCCGGCTGCTGACTCAGGCCGGGGACGCCGAGGGAGAGGACCGGATCGACCAGATCCTCCGGGCACTCGCGGCGATCCTGCAGATCGTGACCGCGATCCGGGACGACACCGCCCGCCTCGCTTCAGCCGCCAGGGCGACGCCGCCGCGCTGACCGCCGCGGCATCGCGGCCGGGGGACAGCGTGCTCGCCGCAGCCCTGACGGCCGCCACCACTCACGGGACACCACGGGACGGACGACGGGACGCTCCGCCGTCCCGTGCGGGCCGGCGGCGCGCCGAGGCCGCTGCCCTGGCCGGGGGACCGCCCCGGCCGGGTGACGCAGGACTCGCTGCAGCCATGGCAGCCGCCGAGGTGCGGGAAGCCGCGCTCGCGGTGATCCGGCGCGCCGTCGCCGAAGGCGACGCCCGCGCCCGACGGCGAGCCGCCGCGCTGGCCGCCGAGACCGCGGCGACGGCCCACCTCCGCGACGCCGAAGACGTCCGGCGCCGCGCCGCGCAGGCTCTCGATGCCCATGACGCGCAGCGGCCCCGCGGCCTTTGGGCGGCGATCACGGGACGCTCAAGACGCTGGCGCGAGGAGCGGGACCACCTGGACGCCGTCTTCGACGCCGCCGTCCGGGCGGAGCGGACGGCGGAGCGGGACACTACTGTCTCCCGGCAGGCGGTCGCCGCCGTCGGCCGCGACGGGCGGCGGGACGCCGAGCGACGGGACGTCCTCCGCCGCACGGAAGCCGCCGTCCGTGCTGGCCGGCGCGATGTGGTGGAGGCCGCAAGACGCGGTGACATTGAGACCGCCATCCGCCTTTCCCGGCCGCCGCCGCGCCCTGCGCCGTCCCGGCCGGGGCGGGACGAACGGGAGCCAGCGCCGACGGTGGCCGCTACTGTCCCGGCTCCGCGTCCACCGTGGACAAAATAGGACAGCATCACAGCCATAACCAGCAGGGCGGCGTTCACCGCATGAGAGCAAGACAAATAAGCATGTTGTCAACATTATGATGTATTCCGTATGGAACGGGAAGCAACGCTCCCGTTCTTTCGTCCCGTACGGGAAGGTAAATCCCAAAATATGAAAATAATAGGCTAGATTTTTTCTGTGATCGTCCACGTTTTTGTTTGACATCTCGGATGTGGCGTGCCGACTATGGGCGGCGCACTCACTATCGATTGAGGTAATACAGATGAACAGCGTCAGCATCAGCGTCGATGTGTACAGCAGCGGCGTGCCGCCGCTCCCCGCCGACGCAGCAAGGGCCATCGCGGCGCAAATCGTCGCGAGGATGAATATTGCGGATTTGGCGGACCTGCTCGCGGACCCCAACAGCCGCACCCACATCGAGGACGTCGTCCAGCAGGCCGTCCGCGACGTCCTGGACGGCGCGGACATCGACGACGGACGTCGACATCGGCGACGGTGACCTCGCCGTCACCATCACTTACGGTCGGGAGGGAGGAAAGGCTCAATGAAGCAGTATGTTGAGGCCACCGCCATCTATCCCGCCTGTCTGCCGGGGCTGGCCGATATCGTCCTGATCCGGCGCCGGGCGGGCTGGCGGACGGCTAGCTTGATCATGGGCCAGTACGATATCCGGATCGCGGAGGACGCGGCCGAGATGGCCGCGGTCGAGGCGTGGCTCAGTGCCACGCCCCCCACGATCACGCTGCCCGACGGGCGGCGGTCGGTGGATCTCCGCGGCCCCCTCGGAACTGCGCGGACGGGCGGCCAGGGGTGGGCCGCACTCTACGACCCGCCCGCCGAAGGGTGGCCGTGGCTGGTGGTCACTCGCCTGCCCACGCCCACCGAGGGGCTTGCCCGACGGCACTACGGGACCGACGGCTTTGCCGCCGCGGAAGCCGCGCACGACTATATGCGGCGGATGGGGGAGATCGCTCCGGCAGCGCCTTGGATATACCCCGAGATCAAGTAGGGCGCCGGGGCCGTCGCCCCCCGCGTCCACGGTGGACACGGTAGGCCAGCATCATTGGGCCGGCGGAGGCTGCGGCCCATTGTCATCCATACCGCCGCCGGGCGGCTCGCCCGGCGGCGGCCCGACTGCTGCCGTCGCATATTCTCCGGCCGCGATGGCCGAAAGGAATTGAACGAGCCTTTCCGGCGGCACCAGCGCGAGATCCTGCCGCGCCGCCGGGTCAAGTCCGGCTACCGCCTCGCGCAGGGCTGGGGCAAGATCATCAGACGGCCGGGGCCGCCCGGCCAGCAGGCGGTGCAGGTACACCGCCTGCGTCCGCGACGACGCCCGGTAGCGGCCAGCCGCCAACGGACGGTGGCGCGCTTGGTACGCAGCCAGCGTCTCGCCAGGGTGGGCGTCCTCGAACCCGGCGTGCCCGTGGACCGAGGCAGGCGGGGGCGCCGGGCGGCGGGACGGTGGAGGTGATGGCGGACGCTGCGCCGGCCGGCACAGCAGGGACGCCACCATCTCCATGGCCGCCGTCATCACCGTCGCCATCAGCGCAATGGCGACCATCCCCTCCGCACTCGCCAGCAAGTCCCGCACCACGGATAACGGCGTCAGCGTGCCGCCCTGGCCGCGGCGGCGGCGGCGCCGCTCCCGAGCCTGCGTAGCGCGGCGGACGGCGATTTCCCAGCACGATGGAGGGCGGGGACGGTGGCGGTGGTGAAGCGGCGGCGGTGGCATGGCAAGCTCCCTCGGGCCACACCATGATGCGGGACGGCTGTGCAAGGGACACGACAGGACGTCGAGCTTCCCGTGCGGCGCGGGATGGCAGAAACAATTGTTGGCAACACTTGACCGATCCACACGGCTAGTCCACAAGGTGGATTAGGGGCCAGAAGCGCGGCGCCAAATCACTGAGATTGCTGGGGTCCGTCAACGGATTTTAGAATCCTAGTCCCCCAACCACATCCCCGGATTTTCTCAAGTATTTGCTGATGACTCTGGCGATGTGGGCAACATGGCCCAAATCGCTGCCACACTTTCGAGTGGAGCGGTCATGCAGTATGCTTGTCGGCGGGCCGGTACTTACCATTTTCGCTGCCGAATTCCTCTTCGCCACCAGCCTGTGTTGGGCGGCAAGGCGGAGATTTACAGGTCGCTCGAAACATCGAGCCCGCGCGATGCCGCGATCAGGTCCATTCTACTTTACGTTGAAAACGAACGCCTCTTCGCTGCCCTTGACCGGGAGCCTGGACTGCCGGTCGATACCGCCAAGCAGCTGATGCGGGACTTGGTCGGCCCCGCTGCCTGGGCTTAAATGAACCCGATTCTCCGGCGGTCGTTGGACCCGCCCCCGCCGCCGGGCATCTCTCCGGTACCGTGTGAGCCTGATAGGGCGGCGATGGAAGTAGCCGCCGCCGTCCGTGTCGGCGTTCTCGATCCTTCCAAGCCATCGGCGGAGGTCGCGCGGCAATCGGTGGCCGTCGCGGTCGAGAACCCGTCGGCGCCCGCCAATCCTCCTCCGGCCGCGTCGCCCGCTGCGCCGCCTGCCGACGGAAAGCCGCCCTCGAGCGCCACCTTGGCCGCTCCGCTCTTCGGCGCGCTGGCCGAGCCCCATGTCGAGCACATGCTGGACACCGGTGCCTGGAGCGACCAGCAGACCGCGCGGCAAACCCGCGCCACCTTCCGTCTGTGGGTCGAGTTCCACGATGATCGGCCGGTTGACGCCTACAGCCGACGCGATGCCTCGGCCTTCATGGATGCCCTTCGGAAGCTGCCCCGGATGCACGGCCGGTCGCCCCTGTTCAAGGGCACGATGCGCCAGAACATCGAGACGGCCGCGCGGCTGGCGGCGAAGGGCAAGGGACAGCCCCTGCTGACGATGAAGACGATCAAGCGCCACATGAGCGCGCTGTGCGGCTACTGGGACTGGCTCCGGCAGCACGGGCATCATGAGTTCGCCTCCAATCCCTTCGCTGGTTTCGATTCTCCCAGCAGCAAACCCGCGTCCGAGCAGCGCTCGATGTGGGAGGACGCCGACCTGAAGCGGCTGTTCACCTCCAGGATCTGGGGCGGCCCGGACGTGGACAGGCGGAGCGCCGCCTACTGGTTGCCATTGATCGGCCTGCTGACCGGCATGCGGCTCGAGGAGATCGCGCAGCTACACACCGCCGACGTCCGGCAGCGGGACGGCATCGGCTCCTTCCTGGTCCATGTTGAGGACGGACGGCGGATCAAGAATACCAATTCGGTACGCGAGGTGCCGATCCCAGGTGGGCTCGTGGCCCTGGGCTTCATGGATCTCGTCGCCCATCGGCGGAGGGTAAACAGCAAGCGACTCTGGCCTGATCTGAACGGGCAGGGGCCGGACCAGCGGCTCGGCGCCTATTACACGCGGCGCTTCACCGAATACCGCCGCGAAATCGGGATCTACAAGCCTGGCGTCGACTTTCACAGCCTGCGCGGCACCTTCGAGACGCTGGTGCTCAACGCGGGTGCCAGTCCGGTTTTCGTAAAGGCCGTGATGGGCCACGGGACGGCCGAGATCCTCGGCGAGGGCAGCCGGTACCTGAAGCACGTCACGCTGAAGAACAAGCTGGAGACGATGAACATGCTCAGGCTGGGTGTCGACCTCGGGCACCTGCTGCCATCGACGAGATGAGCGGAGCGGCGACGGCTGGGAAACGATGTCCGCACCGTACCGGTGCCGCGGATTACCGGCAAAATACCGTACGATGCCGGGCCTTTATCGGCACCGTACTGTGCTCCCGCGACGGCAGGAGCTTCTGGATGATCTGTTTCACGGCAGGCAGAACCTGTTGCACGGCTTCGGAAAAGTGTTGCACGGCCCCGGAAAGTTGTTTCTCTCGTCCGTTAACCCGTTGTTCTGGCATCAGGATCTCATACAGCGGCTATCCAGGGCCCGGGGGAGTTCCCCAGGCGGCTCCGTGGACGGTCGATCTCGGGCACGTGCCTGCCGGGCTCTTTGAGCGGCTGAATCCGTTGACCTGGGCGTCCACATTCTATGGCGAAATTCGTGGACAGCGTGGCCGCGGCCACCCCGGCTCGGTTGGTTGCCTGGGCGAGGGCATGGTTCACTTCGACTCCGGAGATCCCCAGGGTCGAGCGTAACGCAGCGATTCCGCCCGAGGATCACCGGAACCGGCCCAGTGAATCACTTTTCCCGGCCGCTGTAGCCGATTTCCTGGACGCCGGGTGCCGATCCGGAAACTCGGAAAAAGTGATTCATGGACGGGTGTAGCGTGATTCTGGATCTAGGAGTAACAGGGGGACGACGTTACCCCGGCCGGGTCATCGGTGAGTTCATGACGTCCTGAAGCGGCCGCGCCGACGGCCCTCGCGCCATGGATTCTGGGAAATCGGGTGGCGTAGCGGCTTCTTGACCTGCGTCAGCGTTGCCGTCGCCGACCTGCGCTATCTATCCGGCGACCGTTGCGCTCCCAGGAGCGCCGGTAAGCTGCCGAACAGTGATTTGGGGTTGGGTTCGTTGATGGCTAAGGTGGGTGACAGGCTCGGCAGCCGGAAGGGTTCTCCGCTCTTCATGTTCCTCCGCCCCGTTGTCGGTTCACTCATGGCCGCAGTCTGTCTGACTGCTTCTCTAGCTGCGGGAGCGACACCTGCGCCCGAAGCGCCGATCCGGGTCGGCGTGTTGGCCTATCGTGGCGGCGACCACGCCAACGCCGTCTGGGAGCCTACCATCCGCTTTCTGGCCGGGCGGTTTCCCGGTCGCGGCGCAGAGATGGTGCCGCTGGATCTGCCCGGAATGGATGCCGCCGTGCAGAACCGCACCGTCGATTTCGTCCTGACCAACACCGGCAACTATGTTGAGCTCGAGGCGCGCTACGGCATCACCCGCGTCGCCACCCTGCATTCCTCCCGTGCCGGGGCGTCGGGCGCGTCGGTCGGCTCGACGCTGATTGTCCGCTCCGACCGAACCGACATCCGGGACCTCGGCGATCTCAAGGGGCGGACGGTCCTGGCCAGCGATCCCGACGCCTTCGGCGGCTTCCAGGTCGCCTGGGGGGAGATGATCAAGGCCGGGATAGATCCCTACCGCGACCTGAAGGATCTCCGCTTCTCCGGTTTCCCCCTGGACCGCATCGCGTTCGCGGTGCGCGATGGTGAAAGCGATGTCGGCGTGCTGCGGGCCTGCCTGTTGGAGGAACTGGCGGCCGAGGGGCGGATCGATCCCGGGCAATTCAGGGTTTTGGCGCCCAGGACTCCCCCCGGCTTTGACTGCGCCGTGTCCACGGACCTCTATCCAGACTGGCCCCTGGCCCGGCTGGCCTCGACGCCGGAGGCGCTGGCGAAGGCGGTGGTCGTCGCCCTGTTCCAGATGTCCGAGAACGACCCGGCGGCGGAAGCTGGGGGGTATGTCGGCTGGACGGTGCCGCTCGATTACCAGCCCGTCCACATTCTGTTTCGCGCGCTACGCATCGGACCGTACCGGTACCTACGCGAGATTTCCCTGCTCGATATCGCCCGCGAGCACTGGGAGTGGCTCGCCCTCGGCGCCCTGGCGCTGCTGTGGTGGGCGATCCACTCGCTTCGTGTGGAGCACCTGATTAAGGTGCGTACGGCGGAACTGCATGCCGCCAACCGCAGTCTGCTGCATGAGATGGCGGAGCGTCGCAGGGCGGAGCAGACCGCCCGTGACCGGCAGAAGGACATGGACCACGTCGCCCGTCTGTCCATCCTGGGCGAGATGGCCAGCAACCTTGCACATGAGCTCAACCAGCCGCTTGGGGCCATCGCCAACTACGCTCGCGGCTGTACCCGGCGCCTGGAGGCGGGGACCGGCGATCCGATGCAACTGGCGGAGGTCACGCGGGCCATCGCGGACCAGGCGGACCGGGCCGGGCGGATCATCGCGCGCATCCGGGACTTCGTACGGAAGCGCGCGCCCCAGCTGGAGCCGATGGATGTCAACGACGGTGTCCATGCCGCCGTCGCCTTGTGCCAGGGGCAGGCAAGCAATGGCAATGCCGCCATCTCTCTGAGCCTTGCCGACGATCTGCCGCCGGTGCTGGTCGACCGCATCCAGATCGAGCAGGTCATCCTGAACTTGGTCAAGAACGCCCTGGACGCTATGGCGGAAACCCAACCCGGCGGCGCCGGTGAGGCCGTGCGCGTCGTGAGCATCCGCACAGCCCGGGACCGGGAAGGCCGGGTCGAGGTCGGGGTGGCTGACCGCGGCCACGGGCTGACGGCTGAAGCGAAGGTACGCCTGTTCGAGCCCTTCTTCACCACCAAGTCCGGCGGCATGGGATTGGGGCTGTCGATCTGCCGGACCATCGTGGAGGCACATGGTGGTCATCTGTGGGCGACCGACAATCCGGGCGGCGGCACCGTGATGCGGTTTGTGCTGCCCGCCGCAGGTCCGGCAACGAGTCCGATGTGTCCTACGGCAAGCCCTTCGGCGGCCGATGAGCTGCCGGTCGTGACAGAGGAGCGAAACCATGACCGCTGATCTGAGGTCCGCGGACGCATCCCGGACCGTTTACGTCGTCGATGACGATCCTGCGATGCGGCACTCGCTGGCGTGGCTGATCGGCGCACTCGGGGTGTCCGTCGAATCCTTCGGGTCTGGCGAAGAGTTCCTGCGCGCGGTCCGCCCCGACCGGCCCGGCTGTCTCGTCACCGACGTGCGCATGCCGGGGATGAGTGGCCTGGAGTTGCAGGACATGCTCGCGCGGGCCGGATCGCTGCTGGCTGTCGTGGTCATCACCGGTCACGGCGACGTGCCGATGGCCGCCCGCGCGTTCCGTGGCGGCGCCGTCGACTTCATCGAGAAGCCTTTCAACGATCAGCTGCTGCTCGACCGCGTTCACGAGGCGCTGGAGACGTCGATGCGGGCTTGGGCGGTGCACGCTCGCAAAGCCGAGGTCCGGTCGCTTCTGGCGCGCTTGACGCCACGGGAGCGGCAGGTTGCCGACCTCGTGGTGGCGGGCAAGCTCAACAAGGTGATCGCCGCCGAGATCAACCTCAGTACCAAGACGGTCGAACTCCACCGTCACAACGTCATGGAAAAACTGGAGGTCGGCTCCGTCGCCGACCTCACGCGGCTGCTCATCGAAGCGGAGTGACGCCTCGTCCTTCAGGGCGAACCCCTGCGGCCGCGACACGTCGTCACTGGGGAAGATCCTAGAAAGTCTAGGAAACCTCCCAGTGGGTGGGGCAGGAGCCCGCCGGGTACCTTCATGCCATGGCATCCGCCAATCCGCGGGCGCCAGGGATCAGGTGTGAAGGGGCCAGTCATGGATCAGTCACGGCGCAACTTCTGCCTTGGCTTCGGCGCCGCCACGGTGGGGGCGGCCACGCTGTCGCCCGCTCCGGCGGAGGCGATCGCCGCACGCGAGGGCGGCGATCCGGCTCACCGCTGGGGCATGGTGGTCGATGTGCGCAAATGCGTCGGCTGCCAAGCCTGCACGGTGGCCTGCATCATGGAAAACGACGTCCCGGAGAACAGCTTCCGCACCATCGTGTCAACCTACGAGGTGACGGAGCAGGGCAGGAGCGGCACCTACATGCTGCCCCGCCTTTGTAACCACTGCGAGGACCCGCCCTGCATTCCCGTCTGCCCGACCGGCGCCACCTTCCAACGCGAAGACGGCATCGTCGTGGTCGACAACACGGTCTGCGTCGGCTGCGCCTACTGCGTCCAAGCCTGCCCCTATGACGCGCGCTTCATCAACCATGAAACCCAGACCGCGGACAAATGCACCTTCTGCGTCCACCGGGTCGAGGCCGGGCTGCTGCCCGCCTGCGTCGAGACCTGCGTCGGCGGTGCTCGCATCTTCGGTGACCTGAAGGACCCGGACAGCACCGTGTCGAAGCTGGTCCGCGAGCGAGACCCCAGAGTACTGAAGCCCGAGCAGGGCACCCAGCCGCGCGTCTTCTACATCGGCCTCGATCCGAAATTCCAGGGCAAGGTCGACGGCACGCCGACTCTGTGGCGCCCAAGCGCCCAGCCGCATGCCGACGTCCACGCGGGAAAGGAGCACGCATGATGGACACCAGCATCGTCGAAGTCATCAACGTGACCCGCGAGGTCGCGTGGCTCCCCTGGGCCGTGCAGTATTTCTTCCTGATCGGCCTGTCGGTCGGCGGCGTGCTGCTGAGTCTGCCAGGCTACGCCTTTGCCCGCGAGGACTGGCGCAAGCTCGGCCGCGTCGCCCTGCTGGTGGCGCTGACCTGCGGGCTGGCGGCACCGGTGGCGCTGCTGTCCGACCTGCACCAGCCGGGCCGCTTCTGGCACTTCTACGTCGTGCTCCGCCCGACCTCCTGGATGTGGTGGGGATCCATCATCATCCCGTTCTACGTCACCGGCTTGCTGGTCTACGGCTGGACCTGCTTCCGCGAGGAGTTGCAGGAACAGGGCAGGGTCGACAGCCGCCTCGCTGCGCTCTATCGACTCGCCGCCCTAGGCGGGGGCCGCGATGATCGGCTGATTCGGTATGCGGGACTCGTCGTCCTCACCGGAGCCGCGCTGGTCGCGCTCTACACCGGCACCGAGGTTGCCGTCGTCCGGGCGCGCCCGCTGTGGCACACGCCGTTCCTGCCGCTCCAGTTTCTCGCCACCGCGCTCGCCGGGGCCACAGGCCTGGTGCTGCTGCTGAACCGCCTTGCGGCAGATGGCGACCGCGATGTCGAGAGAGTGGCGAACCGGCTGCTGGCCGGAGCCTTGGGTGCGGTGATGCTGTTCGGCACTCTATGGCTGGCGCTCGGCCTGTTCGCTCTGGAGCGGACGCATGCCGACGCGCTGGCGAGCGTGGCTGGTTCCGAGGCGTGGCGGGTCACCGCCGTCTGGGCGGTTGCGGCCACCGCGGTGCCCTTCGTCATCGCCGTCGCCAAGCCTGTGGGCACCGGCCTGCTGACCGGCCTGATTGCCGTGCATGGAGCATGGATGTTCCGCTGGACCGTCTTCATCGGCGGCCAGACCGTGCCGAAGACCGGCGCCGGGTTCTACGAATATGCGCTTCCGGCCGGTCCGGACGGGCTCCTCGGTATCGTCGGCACCGCCGGGCTGTGGCTGTTCCTGCTGCTCGCCATCACCGCATTCCTGCCGACTCCGCGCCGTGCCGAGCCCGGCCCCTTCCATCCCATTGCCGCAGAATAACTCGCTGCCGAACAAGCAGCCTGCCGGATTACCGGAGACATCGCCATGTCCATCCACCGCCGCCTTCTCCTGAAGACCACCGCCGCGGGCGGCGCGCTCGCCGCCTTCGCCGCAGGCTTCTCCGAAACCGGCCGCAAGCTCGTGAAAGGCGCCTGGGCCGGGGAGAAGCCGGAGAACGCCGTCTCCGGCAACGCGCCCAAGCCCGAGTTCCGCATCGACCCTGCCAACGGCGACATCGTGCTGACCCCCGGTCAGATCGTCGCCTACACCGGCTGCATCGGCTGCACGACCTTGTGCGGTGTGCGGGTGCGGGTGGACACCGAGAAGAACAAGGTGCTGCGGGTGGCGGGAAACCCCTACACGCCGATGTCGACCGACCCTTTCCTGCCCTACGGCACCCCGGTCAGGGAGAGCTTCAAGGCGTTGTCTCGGTTCCAGGAAAAGGGATTGAGCGGCCGTTCGACCGCCTGCGGACGAGGCAACGCGGTGCTGGAAAACGTCACCTCGCCCTTCCGCGTCACCACACCCTTGAAGCGCGTCGGCCCGCGCGGCTCCGGTCGGTGGGAGCCGATCGCATTCGACCAACTGGTCAGCGAGGTTTGCGGCGGCGGTGATCTGTTCGGCGAGGGACCGGTCGACGGCCTCGCAGCCCTGCGCGACCTCAAGACGCCAATCGACCCGGCAGCGCCGGAGTTGGGTCCCAAAGTCAATCAGGTGGCCATGATCACCGGTGTGCCGGACGGCCGGGAATCCCTGGTGCAGCGTTTCCTCCAGCAGGCTTACGGCAGCATCAACTATGTCGGGCACGGCTCCTACTGCGGCGGCGCCTACCGGGCCGGATCGGGCGCGGTGTTCGGCGACACCAAGCAGCAGCCGCACGCCAAGCCGGACATCGCCAATGCCGAGTTCGTGGTCTTCATCGGCACGGCGCCGTCGAATGCAGGCAATCCGTTCAAGCGGCAGGCGACGCTGATTTCCAAGGCGCGCACCGACGGCGCCCTGCGCTACGTCGTCGTCGACCCGGTGCTGACCAACGCCCGTGCCGCCGCGGCGGGAGAGCGCGCCGACTGGATCCCGATCCGGCCGGGCACCGACGGCGCCTTCGCCATGGGCATCGTCCGCTGGATGTTCGAGAACGGCCGCATCGATGAAAGATACCTGTCCCAGCCCAATGGCAAGGCGGCGGAGGCGGCGGGCGAGGCTGGCTGGTGCAACGCCACCCACCTTGTCGTCGTGCAGAAAGGCCATCCGCGCGAGGGGCGCCTGCTGCGGGCCTCCGACATGGGCTGGGTGATGCTGGACGGAAAGGACCGGTATGGCGACAAGGACTCCTTCGTCGTCCTCGATCCCGCCACCGCCGCCCCGGTCGCCCACGACATTCCGATGGTGGCGGCCACGCTGTTCCATGATGGGACGGTGACGGCCGGGACCGAAGGCATCGCCGTGAAGACCGGCCTCACGTTGCTGCGCGAGGAGGCCATGCGGCTCGACCTGCGGGCCTACAGCGATGCCTGCGGCGTGCCTGCCGATGTGATCGCCGGTCTGGCGCGCGAGTTGACCAGCCACGGCAAGAAGGCGGCCGTCAATTCCCATGGCGGTATGATGTCGGGCAGCGGCTTCTACAACGCCTTCGCCGTCGTCACTGTCAACACGCTGCTCGGCAACCTGAACTGGAAGGGCGGCACCATCGTCGGCGGAGGACGCTTCCCGGAGGGCGGGGACGGGCCGCGCTATAGGCTCGCCAGCTTCCCCGGCGGGGTGAAGCCGTACGGCATCCCGCTCGGCCGCAACGTGCCGTACGAAAAGACGTCGGAGTTCCAGGCGAAGAAGGGGGCGGGCAAGCCCTATCCAGCGAAGGCGCCTTGGTATCCGACCGCTCCCGGCCTGACGACCGAGTGGATGTCCAGCGGCATCGTGGACGGCTACCCGTACCCGGTGAAGGCCCTGCTGCTGTGGAACGCGAACCCGGTTTACGGGATTCCCGGCGCGCACCGCTTTGCGCAGAAGCTGGCCGATCCGAAGACGGTGCCACTGGTCGTCGCCATCGACCCTTTCATCAACGAGACCTCGGCGCTCGCCGACTACATCGTACCCGACACCGTGCTCTACGAGACCTGGGGCTGGACCTCGGCCTGGGGCGGGGTGCCGACCAAGATGACCACGGCGCGCTGGCCGGTGCTGGTGCCGCGCACCGACAAGCTGCCGGACGGTCAGCCGATCCAGCTTGAGCCGTTCCTGATCGCTCTCGCCAAGCGTCTTGATCTGCCGGGCTTCGGCCCAGGCGCCATCGAGGACATGGAGGGCAACCGGCACCCGCTGGAGACGGCGGAGGACTGGCACCTGCGCGCGGGCGCCAACGTCGCGTGGCTCGGCAAGCAGCCGGTGCCGGACGCCAGCGACGAGGACATCGCCTTTTCCGGCGTCGGGCGGGTGCTGCCAGCGCTGAAGGCGACGCTCAAGGAGGAAGAGTGGCGCAAGGTGGCCTTCGTCCTGGCCCGCGGCGGCCGTTACCAGAACCAGACCGAGGGATTCGAGGGGGAGAAGGCCACCCACCGCTTCGTCAAGCCGCTTCAGGTCTACAACGAGGCGGTCGGTACGTCGAAGAGCAGCATCACGGGCAGGCGCTGGCCGGGAACGGCCGCCTGGATGCCGCCGGTCTTCGCCGACGGCACGCCGGTGAGCCATGTCCACAGACCGGAGGACTGGCCGTTCCAGCTGGTCAGTTCGAAGTCGGTGCTGGTCAGCGCCTATACGATCGGGGCGACGCGGCTGCGCCACCTGCACCCGGAGAACCCGGTCGGCGTGAATGTCGAGGACGCCCGGCGGCTGGGCATCGAGACTGGCGACCGCATCCGCATCGCCACGCCGGGCGGGAGCGAACCGGCGACCGCCATCGTCCGGCACGGCGTCATGCCGGGGGTCCTCGCCGTGGAGCATGGCTTCGGGCACAAGGAATTCGGTGCCCGCGCCCATGTGATCGGCGACCGCCGCCAGCCGGACGTGCCCGAGATCTCCGCGGGCGTCAACCTGAACGACCTCGGTCTTGCGGACCCGACGCGGTCGGGGGCTTCGGTAATGGTC
>NZ_BADK01000733.1 GCF_000333595.1 Azospirillum sp. B506 | reverse complement strand
TGGCCCGCCTGCACGAGGCGGGGATCGAGGTCATTCTTGACGTCGTCTACAACCACACGGCCGAGGGCAATCATCTGGGGCCGACCCTGTCCTTCAAGGGCATCGACAATTTCAGCTATTACCGGCTGATGCCGGACAACCCGCGCTACTACATCAACGACACCGGCACCGGAAACACGCTGGATTTCAGCCATCCGCGCGTGGTCCAGCTGGTGATGGACAGCCTCCGCTACTGGGTGACGGAGATGCATGTCGACGGCTTCCGCTTCGATCTCGCCACCGTGCTGGCGCGGGAGCCCTACGGCTACGATCCCGGTTCCGGATTCCTCGATGCCGTGCGCCAGGATCCGGTTCTGGCCGACGTGAAGCTGATCGCCGAGCCGTGGGACGTCGGTCCCGGGGGCTATCAGGTCGGCAATTTCCCGCCGGGCTGGGCGGAGTGGAACGACCGTTACCGCGATACCGTGCGCCGCTACTGGCGCGGCGACGACGGCATGCTGCCGGAACTGGCCGGCCGCATCGCCGGGTCCGCCGACCTGTTCGAAAAGCGCGGGCGCCGCCCCTGGGCCAGCGTGAACTTCATCACCGCCCATGACGGCTTCACCCTGCACGACCTCGTTTCCTACAACGACAAGCACAACTGGGCGAACGGTGAGGAGAACCGCGACGGCCATTCCTCCAACTGCTCCTGGAACCATGGGGTGGAGGGGCCGAGCGACGATCCGGCGGTGGTCGAACTGCGGGCGCGGCAGAAGCGCAACATGCTGGCGACGCTGATGCTGTCGCAGGGCACGCCGATGATGCTGGCCGGCGACGAGCTGGGCCACAGCCAGGACGGCAACAACAACGCCTACTGCCAGGACAACGACATCACCTGGCTGGACTGGAGCCGGCGCGACGGCTCGCTGGTGTCCTTCGTCCGCCGGCTGATCGCGTTGCGCCGTGTCCATCCGGTGCTGCGCCGCCCCCTGTTCCTGCATGGGCAGGAGGTGGCCGCCAACGGGCTGAAGGACATCGTCTGGTACAATGCCCAAGGGGTGGAGAAGACGGCGGAGCATTGGCGCAACACCCAGGCCCGCTGCATCGTCCTGCTGCTGAACGGCCGTGCCGGCACCCATGTCGGCCCGGACGGGCAGCCGCTGTCCGACGGTGTCCTGCTGATCGTGCTGAACGCCCATGCCGACATTCTGGCCGTGACCCTGCCCGACGTGCCCGGCGGCCGCGGCTGGCGCTGTGTGCTCGACACCCGCGTCGCCGACGGGGCGGGGGACGAACGCATGCATCTGGCCGGACGGTCGGTGCTGGTCGATGGGCGCACGGTCCTGGTCTTCACCCTGGTGGAGCAGCCAGGCTTGTAGCGTGGGGCCTCCCTGGCGGGCGGCGGGCCCCTGCGATCCTTTGCCCACTGTCCATGCCCCGCCCGGGTGGAGATGCTCCCGCGACGGGTGCAGACAAAGCGTGTTACGCTGTGCCGCGTGTTCCCGTCACAGCCGCAGCGGAGCTTCGGGTAGGACGATGCCGGATTACGATTTCTCTCAGGTCGACGCCGCGATCATCGACAGCCAGCTCAATACCGCGCGCGTGTTCCGCGACGTGTTGATCCGGCTGGGCTTCCGCCGGGTGGAGCTGTTCGACTCTGTGAAGGCCGCTGCCGGCTTGCTCACCGCGGCCATGCCGGATCTCGTGCTGGTCGATGCCGATGGCGAGGATTCGGAGACCTTCCGCTTCATCCGCTCCCTGCGCAATGAACCGGCCGTACCCAACCCTTTTGCGGGCGTCATCGTCACCACCTGGGCACCGACCCCGGCGCTGTTGACCCGCGTCACCAATGCCGGCGGCGACGATCTGCTGATGAAGCCGGTGTCGCCCAAGCAGGTGCGCGACCGCATCGTCAGCTTGATCGAGGCGCGCAAGGGCTTCGTCGTCACCGCCGATTATACCGGACCCGACCGCCGCAAATCCCCGCGTGAGGGGGCGCAGGTGCCGGTGCTGGACGCTCCGAACACGCTGCGGCTGAAGGCGACCGGGCAATGGACCCAATCCGGCGCCCGCATGCTGTTGAACGAGGCGATTGCCGCCGTCACCGTCCAGAAGCGGCTGCGTGCCAGCATCCAGGTCGCTTTCCTGGTGGAGTTCGCTCTGGCCGGGCTGGAGCGGCCGGTTCCGGACCGCATGACCATCGACCATGTCGGACGCATCGGCGTCTTTCTGGACGATCTCCTGCGCCGTTTGGGCGAGGACGGCGACCATGCCCCGGTGGAGGCGGTCGCCCGCGCCATCAAGACCCTGGCCGAAAAAGTGCGCGCCGTCGCCGAGAGCGGTCCGGTTCCCGCCGATGACCGGGATCAGCTGCAGGCTCTTTCCCGCGCCCTGATGCAGGCGGTCGATCCGGACCGCCCGCTGGAGGCGATGACGCGCGAGGTGTCGTCCGCCGTGGCCGGTTATCGCGCCCGTCTGGAGCAGATTGCCCAGGCCAAGGCCGCGGCGGCGGCGTCGGCACTGACGGCCTCCGCCACGACTCCGGCCGACGACGCCACGACCGAAGCCAGTGCCCCGTCCGCTCCGCCCCCGGCGGCGGGCGGGCAGGCGGGGGCGGCCCTGTCCGCCGGCTGACCGGGCCGGCAGATGGGGCGGGCCGACGGCATAGGCCGCCATGCGGCATTGACGCCACCGGCCGCCGCCCCAATCCCTAAGCCCCATCCTTCTTTCCGTACAACCCGCGGGGACCTGCATGAGTGATCTCGACCGGCTGGCCGATCTGCTTGGACTAGAACCCCACTATCACGACATCTGGGGCAACCGGCGCGAAACCTCCGCCGTCACAAAGCGGGCGCTGATCGCCGCCATGGGGGTACCGGCCGTCACCGACGAACAGGTGGCCGACAGCCTGCACGCGGTCGAAGGCCGGTCCTGGAGCCGTCCGTTGCCGCCGGTTCTGGTTGCCGGGGAAGGGCAGGGGATCGATCTGGGTGTTGCCCTGCCGGCCGGCCTGGACGACGCCACCCTGGTGTGGGAGGTGACGCCGGAGGGTGGCACTTCGCAGGGTGGCCGTACCGCCGTCCGTGACCTGTCGGTGACGGACCGGGCCACCGTGGACGGTGCATTTTATGAACGCAGGGCACTGGGCGGTCTGCTGCCGGTGTCGCTGCCCATCGGCTACCACCGGCTGGACCTGCATGTGGAGGCTGCCGGCGGCGTGGTGGGACCATCGGGTTCCACGACCCTGATCGTGGCGCCCGAGCGCTGCGTGACGGTGGAGGAGATGGTGCCGGCCGGCCGCAGCTGGGGCATCGGGCTGCAGGTCTATTCGCTGCGTTCGGAGCATGACTGGGGGATGGGCGATTTCGGCGATCTTGCCGGCTTCGCTGAGGTTGCCGGGCGGCTCGGCGCCGGGCTGGTCGGCCTCAATCCGCTGCATGCGCTGTTCCCGGCGGACCCCAACCACATCGGCCCCTATTCTCCGTCCAGCCGCCAATTCCTCAACATCCTCTACATCGATCCGGCGTCCGTCCCTGAATTCGCGGGCGCGGACGATCTGCGTGCCCGGATCGACGCCCCGGTCTTCCAGGCCGCGCTGGTCGCCGCCCGGCAGGCGGAGCTGGTCGATTATCCCGCGGTCGCCGCGCTGAAATTGCCGCTGCTGGAGGCCCTGCACATCCGCTTCCGCAGCCTGCCCGACGACCATCCGCGCAAGGCCGCCTATGCCGCCTTCCGGCAGGAGATGGGAACGGCGCTGGATCGCCACGCCCTGTTCGATGCCCTGCACGAGCATTTCTTCCGTCAGGATTCCTCGCAGTGGATGTGGCGGAACTGGCCGGCTACCTTTCAGAACCCGCAGAGCGCCGAGGTTGCCGCCTTCGCCGCCGGTCACGCCGACCGTGTGGATTTCTTCGCCTGGGCCCAATTCGAGGCCGACCGCCAACTGGGTGACGCTGCGGCTCGGGGCCGGTCAGCGGGCCTGGCCATGGGCTTCTACCGCGATCTCGCCGTTGCTGCCCATCCCGGCGGCGGCTCCGCCTGGGCCGACCCGTCGATGCTCGTGCAGGGCGCCAATGTCGGAGCGCCACCCGACCAGTTCAACATGAATGGCCAGAACTGGGGTCTTGCCCCGCTGTCGCCGCTGGGTTTGCGCGAGTCCGCCTATCGTCCCTTCGTCGAACTTCTGCGCGCCAACATGCGTCATGCTGCGGCACTGCGCATCGACCATGTGATGGCGTTGCAGCACTTGTTCTGGATCCCGGAGGACGGTAGTCCGGGCGCCTATGTGGCCTATCCCTTCCGCGACCTGCTGCGCATCGTGGCGTTGGAGAGTCGCCGCAACCGTTGCGTGGTGATCGGCGAGGATCTGGGCACCGTGCCGGAGGGGTTCCGTCCGGCTCTGGAGCAGGCCGGAATCCTCAGCTATCGCGTGCTGTATTTCGAGCGTACGGCCGACGGTGGCTTCAAGTCTCCCGGTGAATATCCAGCTGGATCGATGGCGACGGTCAGCACCCATGACCTTCCCCCCTTCAAGGGTTTCTGGACCGGCCGGGATCTCGACTGGCGTCAGCGCCTCGGCCTCTATCCGGATGATGCCAGCCGCGACAAGGATCGCTGGGACCGTGGCGTCGACCGTTGGCGCCTGCTGCAGGCCCTGTCGCGCGAGGGGCTGCGTCCGGACAGCTATCCAACCGAGGATGGCGACCAGCCTTTCCGTGTGGAGCTGTCTGCCGCGGTACACGCTTATCTGGCGCGCACGCCTTCCCGCATCGTGATGGTGCAGAGTGAGGATGCGCTGGCCGACGAGGAGCAGCCCAACCTGCCGGGTACGGTGGATCAGCACCCCAACTGGCGGCGCCGTCTTTCGCGCAAGCTGGAGGAATTGGAGGCTGACGAAGACCTTCGTCGCATTGTCGCCCCGATGACCGGCATCGTTCCGCGATGACGGCAACCGCCGTCGGCCTGGGGAAAAGCCGGACCGACGGCGACCGTTGGAAAAAAATGCATTCGGAGCGAAAAAAGCTCTTCACAGCCCGGCACATGGTCGCTATAAACCCGCCCACACCACGGGGCACGGCAAACGAGCCGCCCCGGTGACGGTCTGGGGGATCGTCTAGCGGTAGGACAGCGGACTCTGACTCCGCCAGCCTAGGTTCGAATCCTAGTCCCCCAACCAACTCCTTGATATCACTGCGCTTTCTGGCTTCCGGCCCGGCCGGGAGGGGATGTAGTCCACACCCCTAGTCCACAGCGCCGGGTCCCTCGGTTTCAGGGGGCCGGGAGTGGCGCAGCAAAACCTTCGCCTGCAAGGGATGACGTGGTATTTCCGGCGCAGGGTTCCCGGCGTCCTCCGGGAGCGCATGGGGCGCCGGGAGATCGTCCGATCCCTGCGCACCAGCGACCGCCGGACGGCGGCGGAGCGTGCCCGGCTCGCGTGGGTGCGGACGCAGCGGATGTTTGGCGAGATCATGGCGCGGCCGACCCTGACCAGAGCAGAAACCGAGCAGATCGTCCGCGAATGGCTGGCGGAAGAAATCTGGGAAGCCGAGATCAAGCGCAGCCAGGGCAGCGCGTTTGCCGAGCCGGCGGAATGCGGGATCGACGATGACGAGGATGACGTCGCCTATCTGATCCGGGCAATACAGCCGGAGATCGCCGAGGGCGGGGAACGGCACCTCCGACAAGCTCTCATCAACAACGACATCGAGGCCGTCAAGCCTCTCGCCGCTGCACTGCTGCTGCAGCACGGGAAGCCGACAGGCGCCGCCGACGTCGCCGTCCTCGCCCGAGTCATGCTCCGGGCCGGAGCCGAGTACTTCGCCCAGATCGGCGATGCCGCGCAGGGGAAATACCCTCCCCTCGGTTCGCCGCCGACGTCCTCTTCGCCACCGGCACCACCACCCCCCGTCGTGGACCTATCCCCAGAGCCGCCGACGGCCCCATTCTCAGAAATCTACGCCCAGCACGAAAAGGCCATGCGGTTTCCGGCGCACGGGGAGGAGCCCTACACGGAGCAGACCATCAGGCAGAACGCGGCCACGGTGCGCCTGTGGATCGAGTTCAACGGCGACCACCCTCTGGCCCACTACTCCCGGGATGATGCCGAGGAGTTCAAGAACGCCTTGCAGTACCTCCCCAACCTCCACGGCAAGTCCCAAGCGTGGCGCATGACGATGCGGGAGGCTGTGCAGAAGGTGCAGGCTCTGCATGACGCCGGGCAGACCCCGCCGACGTGCCTGTCCATGAAGACGGTGAAGCGGCATATGTCCGCACTCTCCACGTTCTTCGACTGGGTTCTCGGCCAGAAGAAGGCCTATGGGTTCCGCGGCGAGAACATCTTCCGGCAACACAAATACGGCTCGGTAGAACCGGACCGGGAGATGTGGGACGAGGAAGACATCAACGTCCTGTTCCGAACGCCGATCTGGACCGGGTGCACTCCGACCCGCCGTGCGGAGCGCGGATCGGTCATCGTCTACGATGCCTACTACTGGCTGCCGCTCCTCGCCTTCTTCCATGGCTTTCGCCAAGAGGAAATCGCCCAGCTCCGCGCTTCGGACGTCCGAAAGGACGACGGCGTCTGGATTCTCGCTATCCATCGCGAGGACGGCAACCACCTCAAGAACCACACCGCGATCCGCTCGGTGCCGATCCACGACCAGCTCATTGAGCTCGGCTTCCTGCAGTACGTCGAGCTTTTCCGCAACGAAACCAATGACCATCTCTGGCCGACGTTGAAGCGTGGAGGACCTGACAGAAAGTTTTCACACTACTACAGACAGCGGTTTACCAAATATTGCCGGGACACCGGGATTTACCACCGCAAGCGACCATTTCACGCCCTTCGTGCCACTTTTCGGACGTTCATGGAGGAAACCGACGCGAAGTCGGCCCACGTATCCAAGATCGCCGGACATAAGTTGACGGCGGTGCTTGGCGAAGGGGCGACCTACACCAAGCGCGTCAAGGCATCGGTGTTGAAGGCGGCCATCGACAAGTTCAAGCCGGACGTCGATCTCTCCCACCTGCGGCCGTTCCGGCCGGGCGATCCCATCGAGAGGTGAATCGGTGCGCCGGGTGCCAAAAGGTTGGTTGGCGGCGTGCCGTGCGCTATTGTGGCGCGCATGCCCAGCTACACCTTCCCGTGGACCCGGAAATGGGTTCCAGAAAAGCAGTCGGCTCCCGTTGACCCGGAGGGCTTCCTTCTTCCGACCGCGGAAGCGGCGTCCCGCTACGGGACGACGGCGGTTGAACTGTCGGCGCTCGAATCGGTGCGGTGCCTTGTCTTGCTCGGCGAACCTGGAATGGGCAAGTCCACGGCGTTGCGGGATCAGGCGGAGCGGGACAGGGCGGCGGGCAAACGCGTCGCCGCTATCGACCTGAAGACCATCGAGAATGGCGAAGCGCTGACCGAGGAACTGAATGAGGCGCTGTCGACCGGCGCGGACATCCTCGCCATTGACAGCCTGGACGAAGGACTTCTCCGGGTTGACACCATCTTCAGTACGCTTCTCCGCCGGCTGAGGCCACACGCCAAATCGGTTGACCAGGGACGCCTACATGTGAGGATCGCTTGCCGGGCCGCTGAATGGCCGGATGGCGGTGCGGGCCGACTCGCTGAAATTTTCGAGCCCGACTCGGTCATGGTCCACGAGTTGGCGCCGCTGACCCGTGCCGATGTTGCGCTCGCGGCATCCCATGTGGGGTTGGACGAGGTCGAATTTATTGCCGAGGTTGTGGCCCGTGAAGCGGTACCGTTCGCGACCCGCCCGGTCACCCTACTGATGCTGCTCGATATGCGTCGGCGCGGAGAAGCGCTGCCGAACCGCCAAGTGGAGCTTTACGAGCGTGGTTGTCTCCGGCTTTGCGAGGAGATCGACGAAAAGCGGCGCAAGACTGCCAGCGACGCGCGTCACCGTCTGGCGGTGGCCCGCCGGGTGGCGGCGCTTCTGGTCTACACCCGGCACTCGACGATCGACACGCGACCAGCGCATGAGGCGGAGCATGACGCGCTGCACATCGCTGACATCGCGGGCAGCGTCGAGGTGCTGGACGGCCGTGAGTTTCCTGTTAATGAACCTGACGTCCGCGATGCTCTTGAAACCGCCTTGTTCCGGTCGGCTGGTGAAGGGCGCTACACCTTCGCGCACCAGACCTACGCGGAGTTCCTCGCGGCAAGTTATCTTGTGATCCGGGGGCTGTCTGAGGAACGTATCCTTGGCATCGTCCGACATCCAGGATCACCCGGTTTTGTGGTTCCGCCGCAACTGGCGGAAACCGCGGGGTGGTTGGCATCCCATGAACCAACGCTGTTTCGCATGTTGGTGCGCGACAACCCGGACACGATGCTGCGCAGCGACGTCGCAGCCGCTGACCCGGCCGACCGGGCCGCGCTGGTTGACGCATATCTCACGGCTTGCGCCGATGAAAAAATTCATGATTGGGACCAAGGCCGCTTCCGTCTTTACCAACGGCTCGCGCACCCCGGTTTGGCCGATCAACTGCGGCCGTGGATTCAGGATCGAAACCGAACTGGTCGTGTGCGCTCTGTGGCGCTGGACATCGCCGAGGCTTGCGCCACCAGCGCCTTGGAAGGCGATCTGCTGGCTATGGTGCTCGATGAAACGGAACCCTGTAAGGTTAGATCGGACGCACTCTCGGCACTGATCCCGGTACTGCGCGACAGTAACCGGCAGGCCCTTGTTCCCGTCGCGATCGGCGCGGCGGGTGATGATCCGAGCGACGAGTTGCGCGGGAAGGCCTTGTCCCTTGTGTGGCCGGACATTCTCGACACGCCGCGGATGATGGAGTCACTCATCTATCCGCAACGGGAAAACCTTATTGGTTTCTACCACGCTTTCCTGCAAAACGGATTGCTGGACCGCCTGCCGGATGGGGACGTGCGGAAGGCGCTGGATGGCATGGCGCGTTGGATTGCCGACAACCCAAAGCCACTCGAACGTGGACACCGGGATTTTCCTCGACTTGCCGCTCATCTGTTGGCCCGCGGGCTGGAACAACTGAGCGATGCCGACGTCCGCGACGCGGTTGCACGCCTGCTTATCAACTTGAACCGCAATCACGATTGGTACGAGTGGGATCGGGAACTACAGAGGTTGAACCCACCGGCTTTGGCTGATCGTAACCAACGCCGCAGTCTGGCCCAGGCAATGGCGCCCATGCTTGTCGATGAGCACGCAGCTCATCACCTTTTCTATCACCTGCCTCTGCTAGATCCCGAGGACGTGGAGTGGTCCTTGGTGCAGCTTCGCCAAGCGGACTCCGAAGCGCAGAAGCGACTCTGGTCCTACGTGATTTGGATGCTGTGGCGCCAGGATATCGAAGCCTTCGAGCTGATCGCACAAACTGCTGAAGTCGAACCCGAGCTGCACCATCGATTTACCCTATGGCTCGACGGCATTCCCCTCGATAGCGAGGCAGCGAGAACCTCACGTCAGACATGGGAACATAATCGAGAACACCAAGAATACATGCAGCGCCATGCTCAGCGCGAAGCGTTCACCTGTGAGGTCGTCCGCAAACTCGCAGCGAACAGGTTGGATTTCTTGGACCAGGGCGATCCGGCCGGGTGGTGGGATTTGGTGCGCATCCTCCAGAAACAGCTGGAGGACGGCGAAGGTGCGGCCCACGTCATGTCCAGCCTTGATGCCATGGCGGGCTTCCGTTGCCTGGACGAGCCGCTACGCCAACGCCTTCTCCCAGCGGCCAGCTGGTATGTTGAGCATGGCGATCCGGCGGTGAATGCGGAGGAGGAAGGTGACGACGAAGCTGGGGGCGAACGCAAGAATAGCTGGTGGAACATAGCCAACCGTCACGATTGGCGCGCGGACGCTGGGGTTCTCGCCCTCGGGCATCTGTACCGGCACGAGCCTGCCTTCGTCACCACACTCTCCGCTGAAATCTGGGCCAAATGGGCACCAGCGATCGCCGCATTCACGTGGTCGGACGATGACGGCAGCATCGCCGATACGCTCTTCCCCCTGTGTCTTGCGGCAGCACGGGACGCCACCTTGGCCGCGCTTCGTCAACGCATCGCGACGCAGGTGAAAGGCGGCGACAACGAGGCATTTCGACTACTTCATGGCTGCTGGGACGCTGATTTGGCGGACATAGTCGTCTCGGTGATGTCGGCATCGGGACTGAACAACCAGCTTCTGAGGAACGGATTGAAACTGCTCCTCAGCCATAACCACCAGCTTTCACAACAGTTGTTTGAGCAGGCATCCAATTTGGTGCCCGACGCGGACGAAGGCAGCGTCGATAACGCCGCCACGATTCTTTCTACGGTCTTCCTTCACGATGCAGCAGCTCACTGGGCCGTGATCAACGAGATCATGGGACGAAACCTGCCACTTGCTCGCACCTTCTTTCTCGCCATCGCGCGCCAGAGCGGCGGGTCGCCATCGGCTGGCACCCTGTCCCAACTGCCCGGTTCGGCGTGGATGACGATGTACATGTTTCTTGTTCAGCACTTCCCACCGGGGAGGGATCTAGAAGGGGGCTGGGTATCGCCGCTTGATGAGGCACGGGAATTTCGCGAAGGCATCATCCGATACCTTGCTGATACCGGCACGTCGGAAGCTATCGGCGCCCTGGAATCCCTCAGGCAACAACTGCCAGACCAGGCACCTTGGCTGGGGTGGCACCTCATAACGGCCCGTCAACGAATGGTCCAGAAGACCTGGACACCACCGACGCCCTCCGCCCTTCTCGAACTGGTCAGTCGCCCCCTGGCGCGTCTGGTCCGATCGGGTGAGGAACTTCTCGGCCTGATCCTTGACTCTTTGAGCCGTTTGCAGGTGGTGCTTCAGGGCGAGACACCGCTCGCCCGGTCCCTTTGGAACGAGGCGGTGGACGAAGACGGGGAAGCCGCTTGGTCGAACAAGGACGAGAATTTCCTGTCGGACTTGGTGAAAAAGCACCTTCAAGAGGACATCGGCCGCCAGGGCGCCGTCGCCAACCGGGAGGTAGAGATCCGAGCCTCCAAGTCCGCGGATAAGGGACAGCGGACGGACATCACCGTTAACGCGGTGATGCGACAAGCGGGCATGGCCGACCCGCTGACCATTGCGACGGTGATCATCGAGGTCAAGGGGTGCTGGCACGCTGAGGTCATGACGGCGATGGAGACGCAACTCCGCGACCGCTACATGGTGGACACCAATTGTTCGTTCGGCCTTTATCTCGTCGGCTGGTTCGTCTGCGACCAGTGGGCCAAGCCCCGAGTCGGAGGCCGCAAACCCGCGGCCGACCTCACCATCGACCGCCTGCGTCAACAGTTGAACGATCAGGCCTCATCCCTGTCTGATAAGGGACGCACCATTTCCGCGTTCGTCCTCGATGCCGCTATCCACTGACGACGCAGATTGAGCGCCGCATCGCTGTCCCGGCGCGCGCCGCTGATACGGCATTGCCGGAAGAAGGCTCCCGCCGGGTGCCAAAAGGTTCCGGATGGTAATTGGCCCGCCGCGAATTGCAGCCCTTGACGCTTGCCAGAGTGACGGCAACATGGCGGTGGACCCCGCAGCGCCGTCATCGGGCGGCATCCCTCGGCGCTGCGGGTCACCTGCTGATGAAGGTCAATATGACTGACCCATTTAGGAGCGTCAACTCTTGGAATGCCGCCTATCCAATGGATAGGTGAGCGCCCGGCTGCATATCGCAGCCGACCAACAGCACCTCCTTACCCCCGAAACCAAATTTGTTGACAGCGCCCCGTGGGCTGAGCGTTTTCTCGCCACCTACGACGTCTACGCTACCCGCGCCGCCGAACGTCGCCGCCACCGCCGGGAGCGCGAGGCCGCGTTGCGTGAGGCCGATCCGGTGGCGCCCGACGAGGACACCGCCAAGTGGGTAGCGCGCGCCGCCGACGAGCGCACCATCATCCGCCGCCGACTTGGCGACGGCTTCCGGTGGAACGGCGGCTGTATTGCGGGCACCGCGAAGAATATCGGCGCCCTTCTGCCCAACGGTCGGAACAAGCCCAACCGCGGCAAGGTCTACCGCGTGGCGCCATTGGTCTACGTCGGTCTCCGTTCCGAAGAACACCCACTGCTCCGGCTGCTCGTCTCGAAGGTCCATAAACGGAGCAGGCTTCGGACGGGACGCGAGAAGGGGCGCGTCGAGACGGGCGGCCCCAAGGTTGTCGCGTTGGATGCCGAATACGTCGAAGGCAACAGCGTCATGCGGGCCGTCCTGCGCGTCGAGCTCGACAGTGACTTCCCCGGCGGCTGGCCCGCGCTATGGACCGCGATCCAGGAGTGCGGCGTCGTGCTTCCCAACTTGGCCGTCGGCCATGTCGGGCCAACCGGCATGATCGAGCACCCGCACCTCATCTGGATCCTTGAGAAGAGCATCCCTTTCACGGACCGTGGTAGCTGGCGCGCCCAGGCCGCGTTCCGGGCCACCTTGCGCTCGCTGACATACGCGCTCATGCCGATTGGCGCCGACCCCGGCGGCCTCAACAACTCCCTGCGCATGAAGAGTCCGTTGAGCCCGCTGTGGGGCTACGCCGTCGGAACGCCGGAGCCGTTCGCCAGCCTGGACGACGTCCGGTCGGGGCTCCGGTGGCACGTCACCGACGACATGCTCTGGCCGGAGAAGAAGCGCGCCGCCGGGGCCGCGCCCGACCTCGACGAGGTGCTGGCCGAGCCCGGCTCGAACAGCTTCTTCGGCGCCATCCGCTCGTTCGCGTTCGACCGCGTGGCCTACCACCATCCCCTCTCCAGCGATGGCGGCAGCGAGGGCGAGTTCACGGCCGAGGTCGCGCTGTTCGCGCTCGAACTCACTGAACAGTTCGGCGCTCCGAGCGCGCCGCGCGCCGGGTCGCTGAGTCTGTCGCCG
>NZ_BADK01000734.1 GCF_000333595.1 Azospirillum sp. B506 | reverse complement strand
ACCGAGTTCACCGCCAGGGCGTGCGCAAGGCGCGCGTGGTGGCGATTCCGGGTGCTACCCGACTTGCTCGCTGCTGCCGCTGCTGCCGCTGCTGATGGAAAACCAGATCGAGCCGGGCGGCATCGTCATCGACGCCAAGTCCGGCGTGTCGGGCGCCGGCCGGGACGCCAAGCAGGCCAACCTGTTCACCGAGGTCTCGGAAGGCTTCAATGCCTATGGCGTCGGCCACCACCGCCACATGCCGGAGATCGAGCAGGAGCTGCGCCTGGCCGCCGGCCGGCCGATCACCGTCTCCTTCACTCCGCATCTGGTGCCGATGAACCGCGGCATGATGGCGACCATCTATGTCCGCATGGCCGAGGGCGTCACCGCCGACGACCTGCGGGCGACGTTGGCCGCCCGCTATGCCGACGAGCCCTTCGTCGGCGTGACCCCGGCCGGCGTGGTGCCGGCGACCCGCCATGTCCGCGCGTCCAACCACAACCTGATCGGCGTGGTCGCCGACCGCGCGCCGCGCAGCGCCATCATCGTGTCGGTGATCGACAATCTGGTGAAGGGCGCCTCGGGGCAGGCGATCCAGAACATGAACGTCATGATGGGGCTGGGGGAGACGACCGGCATCGATCAGGCGCCGCTTTTCCCGTAATCGGGTACCGCAAAAGGACAGGCGGGGGGCTGTGACAGGGTTGTGGCCTCCTGTCCGCACTGTTGCACAGAGGCACCAATCGGGATTTGCTTTGGTCTGTCAATGCGAAATCAGGTGGTGCCTTAAGCCTTACGGTGCTTCAATCCGGCCCGTCATGCACGACTTCGGTACGACCTGATGACCGGCCTTGTCCGCGCCTTCAACGGCATCCTGCCCACCGTCGACCCGACCGCCTTCATCGCGGAAACGGCGGCGGTGATCGGCGATGTCGTGATCGGGGCGAACAGCAGCATCTGGTACGGCTGCACGGTGCGTGGAGACGTCAACGAGATCCGAATCGGCGCTCGCACCAACATTCAGGACGGCACCGTGATCCACGTGGCCACCGAAGGGCAGGGCACCTACATCGGCGACGACATCACCGTCGGCCATATGGCGTTGCTGCACGCCTGCACGCTGGAAGACGGCTGCTTCATCGGCATGAAGGCCTGCATCCTGGATGGGGCCCATGTCGAGTCGCGGGCGATGGTCGCAGCCGGTGCTCTGGTGACGCCCGGAAAGCGGGTTACGTCCGGATTTTTGTGGGCCGGCAGCCCTGCTAGACCGGTTCGCGAGCTTACGGAAAAGGATCTCGCGGTTTTTCCTGTGCTCAGCCACCGTTATACGGATTTGGCAGAATCCCACCGGAAAAGCTGCTATGGAAGTGGAGCATAGGTCAAGGTACAGGTACGGTTTGGCCGAACGGCTGAGGTGTCGGAACATCGCCGCACACCCCATGTTGGGAAGGTCGCTGCCGCGCTTGCACGTGGGCTGATGCTTCGATCGATACGTTCATCCCCCGCAGGCACTCTGATGGGGAAGGGTTCTGGAAGGGAGTGAAGACAATGAAGACTATTGTTCGCGCGGGTCTGGCTGCCATCCCGGCCGCCATCGTCGCTTTCGGTCTGTCGGCGGCCGCCAATGCCCAGGACGCGAGCCTGGTCGGCAAGGGCACCGAGTGGTGCAACCCGGTCATCGGCTGGACCGGTCAGGTGTCGGAAGGCGTCGCCGCCCGCACCGCTGGTGGCGGCTATGTCATCCATCAGGGCAGCTATCCGTGCCCGCCGGCCGCTGCCGCTCCGGCTCCGGCCGCCGTCGCCGCGGTCCAGAGCGAATATCTGGTGTTCTTCGACTGGGATAAGTCGAACATCACCCCGGCCGCCGATCGCGTGATCGGTGACGCGGTGTCGGCCATCCTGAAGAACGGTGGCGCCAAGATCCACGTCGTCGGCCACACCGACACCTCGGGTTCGCCGGCCTACAACCAGAAGTTGTCGGTCCGTCGTGCCGACGCGGTCAAGAAGGCCCTGGTCGCCAAGGGCATCCAGGCTGCCAACATCACGACCGAAGGCAAGGGCGAGAGCCAGCTGCTGGTCCAGACCGGTCCGAACGTCCGCGAGCCGTCCAACCGTCGTGCGCAGATCCTGCCGCGCCTGCTGAACGCTCCGTCGTCCTAAGGACGGTTGGCAGGGGGCCGCTCCGGGGGTTTCGGAACGGCCTCCCGCCTGCGGGAGAAACCGCAGAAAAAGGCCGCACCGGGCTTACCGGTCGCGGCCTTTTTCCGTTTCTGCCTGAGATTTTTCAGTCTGAGATTTTTCAGCCGGCGCTTTTTTGGCGGGCGATCTGGGCCGGGTCCTGTTCCGGCTCCCCAGCGGTCAGCCGCAAGGGCACTACGCCCGCCCACACCGGGTGGTCCATGTCCTCCGGATCGTCGCCTGGCGGGCCGGAGCGGCGCTTGGCCGACGCCTCGGCGATGGGGAAGGCCAGAACGCTGGTCGCTTTCAGTTCCTGCGTGTTGGGTGCCCGCACCTTGGCGCTGCGGCCGGGCTCGATCTTCTCCATCAGCGCATCGAGCGCCGCCCGCTTCTCCGCCTCCTCAGACACCAGCCGCGGCCGGCCGAACAGCATGACCGAGCGGTAGTTGACGGAGTGATGGAAAGCCGACCGCGCCAGCACCCAGCCGTCGATCAGCGACAGCGTGATGCAGGCCTCGCCGCCCTCCTGCAAGCGCCGCATCATCCGGCTGGAGGAGGCGCCGTGGATCAGCAGCTCGTCCCCCACCCGCCAGGGAATGGTCGGGATCACCATGGGGGAGGGGGTGCCGTGGCCCCCGCTTTGCCCCTTGATGGCGTCGTCGACGAAGCCGACGTGGCAGATCGGCGCCTCGTCGATGATGGCGTGGATCAGCGCGACGTCATGGCTGCCGCGGTCGCCCAGACGCACCGGACGGGTGCGCGGGGTCTGGGGCAGCGCGGTCGGGGATTCGGAGGCGGCGGAAGCGGTGGGAAGACTGGTCATGCTGGTGCTCAAGGCCGGACTGTTGCGATAGCCCAGAATGAGCGGCAGAATGGCTCCCTCAAAAGGTCCGGAATGCCGATTCCATAGGGACCAATTTTCTTGCCCCCCACGAGGATCGCCATGGCCCGTTCGGCACGTCCGGTTCTGTCGAGCCTGGGGCCGGTGGCGCTCGGCCGGGACGGTGCGGAGCCGCTCCACCGACAGCTCTACCGCGCCCTGCGTCAGGCGGTGCTGGACGGCCGTCTGCGTCCGGGGGAGCGGCTGCCGCCCAGCCGGGCGCTCGCCACCGACTGGGGCCTGTCGCGCAACACGGTGGTCACCGCCTATGAGACGCTGCTGGCGGAGGGCTACATCACCGGCCGGGTCGGCGCCGGCACCTTCGTCGCCACCTCCCTGCCCGATGCCATGCCTGCGGGAGGCACCGCGCGCGACGAAGCGCGCCGCGGAGTCGGCCTGTCCGCCCGCGGCCGGGCACTGGCCGAGGCGCCGTCCATCGCCCGCGACCGGGTGGGGCGCCCCTTCGCGCTCGGCACGCCGGACCTCGGCGCCTTTCCCTTCGCCCTGTGGGCGCAGCTTCTCGGCCGCTGCTGGCGCCATGGCGGGCGGATGCTGGCGACGGAGCCGGATCCGCTCGGCCATGTCCCCCTGCGCACGGAGATCGCCGCCTATCTGCGTGCTGTCCGTGCCGTGCGCTGCGAGCCGGAACAGGTCGTCATCGTCTCCGGCGCGCAGCAGGGTTTGGCGTTGATGGCGCAACTGCTGCTCGACCCCGGCGACGAGGCCTGGGTGGAGGAGCCGGGCTGGCCCGGCAACCGCGCCGCCCTGCTGGGCGCCGGGGCGCGGCTGGTCCCGGTGCCGGTGGACGGGGAGGGGATCGACGTCGCCGCCGGGATGGCACGCGGGGCCGGCGCCCGGCTGGCTCTGGTCACCCCCTCGCACCAATTCCCCCTGGGCGTGACCATGAGCCTTGCGCGCCGGCTGCGGCTGCTCGACTGGGCGGCGGCCCGCGACGCCTGGATCGTCGAGGACGATTACGACAGCGAGTTCCGCTATGCCGGCCCGCCGCTGGCCGCCCTCCAGGGCCTGGACGGCGCCGGCCGGGTCATCTATGTCGGCAGCTTCAGCAAGGTGATGTTCCCGGCGCTGCGGCTCGGCTATGTCGTGGTGCCGCCCGATCTGGTCGAGCCGGTGCGCGCCGCGCGCCGCCATTTCGACGGCGGGACCAGCGTGGTGCCGCAGGCGGCATTGCACCGCTTCCTGGCCGACGGCCATTTCGCCTCGCACCTGCGGGCCATGCGCTCGCTCTACGCCGCCAAGCGCACCGCCATCCTGGAGTCGATCTCAGACGCCTTCACCGGAGTCGCCACGGCGGAGGCCGGGGAAGCCGGCATGCATGTCCTGCTTCGCCTGCCGCCGGACTGCCCGGACCGAACCCTGGCCGAGCGGGCCGCCCGCATCGGCCTGACCACGCCGCCGCTGTCCACCTATTACCGCACCGACGGCGGGAGTTCCGGCAACGGCCTGCTGCTGGGCTTCGCCGCCCACGACCCGGCGGCACTGGACCGGGCGGTGCGCGATCTGGCGCGGCTGGCCGTGGACCTGTCGAAGGGCTAAACCGCCTCCGCCACCCGTTCCATCGCCGGCAGTTCCCAGGCCGGATAGCGCAGGCTCAGCTGGTGGGTGCGGTCCTGCATGTCCAGCACCGGGCGCAGCACCGACGGGTCGGCCCGCATGGCGTCCTCGCCCGCCATGTGGACGATGCCCAGGCGGCGGTTGGGCAGGTAATACTCGACCAGTTCCCGTCGCTCCGGGTCGAAGCGCCAGGGACCGATGTAATTGCACCATTCCGGCAGAAGCTCCACCGGCAGCCCGTCCAGATAGATGGCGCCGGCCATCGCCAGCTGGTCCGAGGTGAACAGCCGGCCCTTGCGCAGCACCCGCTTCTGCCAGCGCTGGAACGCCTCCCAATGCGGCGCGTCGGCCTTCAGCGCATAGGCCCCGGCATTGAGCGTTGGGCGGGTCGCCAGCGCGCGGCATTCCGCGGTGGTCAGGCCGGCGCGGCTGGAGTTCTTGTAGAGGATGGAGCGCACCCGGGCGAAGCCCCCGAACAGCCAGTTCAGCCGCAGCTCCGTCTCCGAGAAGCGGCCGAACTGGGCAACGATGGCGAAGCGGTTCAGCGCCGCCCCGCGCCGCAGCATCTCCACCGCCTCCCAATCCTGCACCCAGGCATCGGCGTCGATCCAGATCACCGTGTCATAGCCGGGGAAATAGGTCGGCAGGTGCAGCTTGGCGAGGTTGGCCTTCAGATGGATGCGGTTGCGCAGCTTGTGCGCCGGGATGCTCACCGGCCAGGGCGGTGTCACCACCGCGGCCCCCTCGGCCTTGAGGTCGGCAATCTGCTCGGCGGTCAGCCCGGCGTCGATCACGCCGATGGGGCACTCCGCCGCCGGCTTCAAAGCCCGCAGCGAGGCGATCAGTTCGCGGATCAGCGGGCAGTAGCGGGAGTCGCCGCCGGTCACGACGATGAAGGAGCCCAACATGATGTATCCGGTACGCTCTACGCGCAAAGTTTTACGGTGGCTCACCCTGCCTGCGTAATCCGTCGGCGTCAATCGGTGTCCGGACCGGGTTGCCGCGCTTTCGACCGGATGTTTCAGCCTGCCATCCGATGGGTGTACGCCCTGGTTGTCGCCGTCCTGCCTATCCGGAAGTCAGGGGTTGCCGGACGGCTAAGCGGGTGAAACCTTCGACCCGGTGGCTTGTTTCCGTCCCGTGTTCCCGCGACACGTGTTCCGTCAATCGCTTCTCGAAAGTGCTGGACCCATGATCGATCGGCAGGACCGGCTTTGGTACAAGGACGCCGTCATCTACCAACTGCACATCAAGGCGTTCTTCGACGCCGACAATGATGGCATCGGCGATTTCGCCGGTCTGACCCAGAAGCTGGACTATATCCAGGAGCTGGGGGTGACGGCGGTGTGGCTTCTGCCCTTCTATCCATCGCCGCTGCGCGACGACGGCTATGACATCGCCGACTACACCTCGGTCAACCCGACCTACGGGACCGTGGAGGATTTCCGGCGCTTCATGGAGGAATGCCACAACCGCGGACTGCGGGTGATCACGGAGCTGGTGATCAACCACACCTCCGACCAGCATCCCTGGTTCCAGCGCGCGCGGGAGGCGCCGGCCGGCTCCAACCACCGCGACTATTATGTCTGGTCCGACAGCGACCAGAAATACCAGGGCACCCGCATCATCTTCTGCGACACCGAGAAATCCAACTGGACCTGGGATCCGGTCGCCAACGCCTATTACTGGCACCGCTTCTATTCGCACCAGCCCGACCTGAACTTCGACAATCCCGAGGTTCTGGAGGAGGTGCTGAAGGTGATGCGCTTCTGGCTGGACATGGGGGTGGATGGGCTGCGGCTCGACGCCATCCCCTACCTGAAGGAGCGCGAGGGCACCAACAACGAGAATCTGCCGGAGACGCACGACGTCCTGAAGGCGATCCGCGCGGCGCTCGACGCCGAATACCCCGACCGCATGCTGCTGGCCGAGGCCAACCAGTGGCCGGAGGACGTGCTGCCCTATTTCGGCGATCCCGAGAAGGGCGGCGACGAATGCCACATGTCCTTCCACTTTCCGCTGATGCCGCGCATCTACATGGCGGTGGCGATGGAGGACCGGCATCCCATCGCCGACATCATGCGCCAGACGCCCGACATCCCGGCCGACTGCCAGTGGGCCATCTTCCTGCGCAACCACGATGAACTGACGCTGGAGATGGTCACCGACACCGAGCGCGACTATCTCTGGAACTTCTACGCCGCCGACCGGCGCATGCGGATCAACCTCGGCATCCGCCGCCGCCTCGCCCCGCTGCTGGAGAACGACCGCCGCAAGATCGAGCTGCTGAACAGCCTGCTGATGTCGATGCCCGGCACGCCGGTGCTCTATTACGGCGACGAGATCGGCATGGGCGACAACATCTATCTCGGCGACCGCGACGGCGTGCGCACGCCGATGCAATGGTCGATTGACCGCAACGGTGGCTTCTCGCGCGCCGACCCGGCGCGGCTCTATCTGCCGGCGGTGCTCGACCCGATCTACGGCTTCATGGCGGTCAATGTCGAGGCGCAGGCCCGCAACCCCTCCTCGCTGTTGAACTGGATGAAGCGGCTGGTGGCGGTGCGCAAGCAGCGCCAGAGCTTCGGCCGCGGCGGCTTCTCGCTGCTCTATCCCGGCAACCGCAAGGTCCTGGCCTACATCCGCTCGCTGGAGACGGAAAACGGGTCGGAGATCGCGCTGTGCGTCGCCAACCTGTCGCGCTCGGCCCAGGCGGTCGAACTCGACCTGAAGACCTGGAAGGGCCGCATCCCGGTCGAACTGCTGGGCCGCACCGTCTTTCCGCCCATCGGCGACCTTCCCTATCTGCTGACCCTGCCGGCCTACGGCTTCTACTGGTTCGCGCTGACCGCCGAGGCCGAGTTGCCGACCTGGCACGAAACCCCGCCGGAGCCGGTGCCGGACCTGCTGACCGTCGTCGTGCGCGACGGCTGGCACAGCCTGACCAGCGGCAAGGCGGCGGACGAGCTGGGTCGCGACATCCTGCAGGCTTTCCTGCCACAGCAGCGCTGGTTCTCCGCCAAGGACCGCCGTATCACCCGTTCCCACGTCACGCTCGCCGCCCAGCTTCCGGGACCGGGCGAGGGCTTCATGCTGGTCAGAACACAGGTGGGCCTGGACGGCGACGCCGCCGACCAGAGCTATTTCCTGCCGATGGCGATGAGCTGGGAGGATGGGGCCGGCGGCACCGGCTGGCCGCTGCTGCCCTACACGCTGGCCAAGGTGCGGCGCGGTCCGCGCACCGGCGCCATCTATGATGCGGTCCAGGCCGACGGCTTCGCCCTGGCGCTGATCGAGGCGTTGCGGCGCGGCGATTCGCTGAAGGCCGCGGCCGGTGACGACAGCATCCGCTTCACCCCGACCGAGGCTTTGGGCGCCATCGAGCTGTCGCCGGAGGCCGAGGTGCGGCGCCTGGGCGTCGAGCAGAGCAACACCTCCGTCCTGGTCGACAGCCAGATCGTGCTGAAGGTGCTGCGCCGTCTGGTGGAGGGCGAGCATCCCGAGGTCGAGATGGGCCGCTTCCTGACCGAGGTCGGCTTCGCCAACACCCCGGCCCTGCTGGGCACGGTGGAACAGGTCGCCGCCGACGGCACGCCGACCGCGCTGGCGGTGGCACAGGCCTTCGTCCGCAACCAGGGCGACGGCTGGGCCAGCACGGTCGAGGAGTTGGAACGCCAGCTGGAGGACATCCGCCTGGGCGTCGCCGGCTCCACCGAGGATGCCGCCGAATCGGGCGAGCCCTTCGGCATGCATCTGGTGATGATGACCACGCTGGGGCAGCGCACCGCCGAACTGCACCGGGCGCTGGCGCAGCGCACCGGCAACCCGGCCTTCGATCCGGAGCCGATCGCCGCCGACGATCTGGCGCGCTGGGCCGACGCCGTCCGCGTCCAGGCGGAGGCCGCCTTCGCCGCTCTGCCAGGAGCACTGGACCGCCTGCCTGCCGATGTGCGGACTGACGCCGAACAGCTGCTGTTCCGCCGTTCTGAGGCGCTGGAGCGGATTGCGGCGCTGGCGTCCATGCCGGCCGGCGGCGTCAAGACCCGCATCCATGGCGACTATCACCTGGGGCAGGTCGTCCGCGCCCAGAACGACTGGTACATCCTCGACTTCGAGGGCGAGCCGGCCAAGACGCTGGAGGAGCGCCGCGCCAAATCCAGCCCGCTGCGCGACGTCGCCGGCATGCTGCGCTCCTTCAACTATGCCGCCTGGGCGGCGCTGTTCCGGCTGGACAGTGCCGGCGAGGGGGCCAACAGCGGCGACAGCCCGGCGCTGGCCGCCGCCCGCGACTGGGAACGCCGCAGCGTCGAGTCCTTCCTCGACGGCTACCGCACGGCCATCGAGGGCTGCCCGGTCTGGCCGGCGGACGAACAGGGGGGCGAGGATACCGCGCGCGGCCTGCTGACCCTGTTCCTGCTGGAGAAGGCCTTCTACGAGATCGGCTACGAGGCGGCGAACCGGCCGAACTGGATCGGCATCCCGGTCAAGGGCGTGCTGGGGCTGCTCGACGGTGCGAACGAAGAGGGCGCCAGAGAGGGCGGCGCGAAGGAATAGCCGGACAAATCCGCGGCGGGCATGGTGTGACGAAACCGCCGCGGGTATGTTCACGTCCGGAGAAGGCGTCCCGGCGTCGGAACGGGTATGGTCCACGGGACGACAGGGCCTCCACGAAGAAGGGCACTTGGCCAATGGCGAGCGACATGACGACGGACACCCGCAAGGACCAGGCGCAGACCGGCGTCTCCGAAAGCCGTAACCCCGGCCCCACCGATCACCGGGCCGAGGCCCTGCGCGCGGCGGCGGACGCCATCGCGCGGGCCGACCATGGCGACCCCTTCGCCGTGTTGGGCATGCAGCAGGAGGCGCCCGGCCGTCCGGTGGAGGTCCGTGCCTTCGTGCCCGGCGCGGAAAAGCTGTGGGTGATCGACAGCGCCACCGGCGAGCCGGCGGGCGAGGCCGAGCGCATCCACCCGGACGGCTTCTACCGCGCGGTGCTGCCCGACCGGACGGAGCGTTTCCGCTACCGTCTGCGTGCCCAGTACCCGCTGGCGACCCAGGAGTTCGAGGACGCCTACCGCTTCGACAACATGCTGGGCGAGCTGGACGTCCATCTGCTGGCCGAGGGCACCCACCTGCGCAATTACGAGAAGCTGGGCGCCCATCCCCGCGAGGTCGACGGCGTCGCCGGCGTGTCCTTCGCCGTCTGGGCGCCCAGCGCCCGCAGCGTCAGCGTCGTCGGCGACTTCAACAACTGGGACGGCCGGCGGATGCCGATGCGCCGGCGCGTCGAGGTCGGGGTGTGGGAAATCTTCGTGCCCCATGCCCATGCCGGCCAGCGCTACAAGTTCGAGATCCGCGGTCCCAACGGCAATCTGATGCCGGCCAAGGCCGACCCTTATGCCTTCCGGGCGGAGATGCGCCCGGCCACCGCCTCGGTCGTCCACGGCCTGCCGTCCTACGAGTGGCGCGACCAGGACTGGCAGAGCCGCAAGCTTGCCGCCTCCGACCGCACTGCGCCGATCTCGATCTACGAGGTGCATCTCGGATCCTGGGCGCGGGTGCCGGAGGAGGACAACCGCTTCCTGACCTATCAGGAACTGGCGGAGCGGCTGATCCCCTACGCCAAGTACATGGGCTTCACCCACATCGAGCTTCTGCCGATCACCGAGCATCCGTTCGACGGATCCTGGGGCTACCAGCCCATCGGCCTCTATGCGCCGACCGCCCGCCATGGCTCGCCGGAAGATTTCAAGGACTTCGTCAACGCCTGCCACCGCGCCGGGCTGGGCGTGCTGCTCGACTGGGTGCCCGGTCATTTTCCGACCGACCCGCATGGGCTGGGCAATTTCGACGGCACGCATCTCTATGAGCATGCCGACCCGCGCCAGGGCTTCCACCAGGACTGGAACACCCTGATCTACAATTTCGGCCGGACGGAGGTGCAGAACTTCCTGCTGGGCAACGCGCTGTTCTGGCTCGACCAGTACAAGCTGGACGGGCTGCGCGTCGATGCCGTCGCCTCCATGCTCTATCTCGACTACAGCCGCAAGGAGGGAGAGTGGGTCCCCAACAAGTTCGGCGGCCGTGAGAACCTCGAATCCATCGCCTTCCTGAAGCGGATGAACGAGCTGGTCTACGGCCAGCAGCCGGGCGCGATGACGGTGGCGGAGGAATCGACCTCCTGGCCGATGGTGTCGAAGCCGACCTACCTCGGCGGTCTCGGCTTCGGCTACAAATGGAACATGGGGTGGATGCACGATACGCTGCATTACATGCAGAACGACCCGATCCACCGCCGCTACCATCACCACCAGATGACCTTCGGGCTGATCTACCAGTTCTCCGAGAACTTCGTGCTGCCGCTCAGCCATGACGAGGTGGTGCATGGCAAGGGCTCGCTGATCAACAAGATGCCGGGCGACGACTGGCAGAAGTTCGCCAACCTGCGCGCCTATTACGGCTTCATGTTCGCCCATCCCGGCAAGAAGCTGCTGTTCATGGGCGGCGAGTTCGCCCAGTGGAACGAGTGGAGCGAGGCGCGCAGCCTGGACTGGCACCTGCTGGACCAGCCGCTGCACCGGGGCATGCGCGACCTCGTCCGCGACCTGAACCACCTCTACCGCGAGCTGGAGCCGCTGCACAAGACCGACTGCGACCCGTCCGGCTTCGAATGGATCGAATCGAACGACAACGAGAACTCGGTCTTCACCTTCCTGCGCAAGGCCGACGAGTCCGGGCACATCGTCATCGCGGTGTGCAACTTCACGCCGGTGCCACGCCAGGGCTACCGCGTCGGCGTGCCGCTGCCCGGCCGTTATGTCGAGCGATTGAACACCGACGACGCGAAGTATGGCGGCAGCGGCGTCGGCAATCCCGGCGGCGGCGTCTATGCCGAGGAAGTGCCCTGGCATGGCCGCACCCACTCGCTGGACCTGACCATCCCGCCGCTGTCCACCCTGATTTTGGAGCGGGCGGCGGAGTAGCCCCTTCCGCCCAACCCATACCCGCTCCTCCAACCCGACACCCATCCCTTCTCCCCCCTGGGGAGAAGGTTAGGATGAGGGGGTGCCGAAGGCACGGCCCCGACTTGCACGGGGGGCTGCACTGTCATGCCCCCGTTCGGTGCGTTCCCAACCTGACCGGTGCGGCGCATTCACACCCTCTTCCGAGACGGGAGAAGGCGATCGTCGTCAAATGCGACCACCCGCCCATTGTTGCCAACCTCCCTTGACGGCGGTGAGGGGAGGCTTTCTTATTGGATCCCTTGTGTCTTTTCGGGGAACCGGTGAGGCGTGCGCTGGCTGATGGTCGACAGGAACCCCGTTCCCTCCCTTGATGACGCACTGCGCACCCGGCTGGCAAACCGCAGGGCGCCGTGCCGCCAGGGGCATGGAACAGTGGAACACCCCCCGAAAACTGTTTCATCCTGTTTCAAACGTTCCATCCGCCGGCTTCCTGGCCGACGCCCCGCCGGATCGCCCGCCGGATCGCCCGCCCTGCCGACCACCTCCACGACCTCCACCACACAGGCCGTCCGCTGATGCCCCCCATTCCCGCCCGCACCCCGGTCTGGCCCGGCAAGCCCCATCCGCTCGGCGCCACCTGGGATGGATTCGGCGTCAATTTCGCGCTCTTCTCCGCCCATGCCGAGCGGGTGGAGCTTTGCCTGTTCGACAAGACCGGCCAGCGCGAGGTGGAGCGGGTCACCCTGCCGGAGCACACCGACGAGGTCTGGCACGGCTATCTGCCCGACGCGCGGCCCGGCCTGCTCTACGGCTACCGCGTCCATGGGCCGTACGAGCCGGAGGAGGGGCACCGCTTCAACCCGAACAAGCTGCTGCTCGACCCCTATGCAAGGGCGCTGTTCGGCGGCTTCAAATGGTCGGATGCCCATTACGGCTACCGGGTCGGCTCGACCAAGGAGGATTTGTCCTTCGACCGGCGCGACAATGCCCGCGGCATGCCGAAATGCCGGGTGGTGGACGGCGCCTTCACCTGGGGCCACGACCGTCACCGCCGGGTGCCCTGGACCGACACGGTGCTGTACGAGACCCATGTCCGCGGCTTCACCATGCGCCATCCCGAGGTGCCGGCCCATCTGCGCGGCACTTTCGCCGGCATGTCGACCCAGAGCGTCATCGAGTATCTGCGGGCGCTCGGCATCACCTCGGTGGAGTTCCTGCCGGTCCAGGCCATCGCCGACGAGCAGCATCTCGTCACCCGCGGCCTGACCAACTACTGGGGGCTACACACCATCGGCTTCTTCG
>NZ_BADK01000735.1 GCF_000333595.1 Azospirillum sp. B506 | reverse complement strand
TGAGCTACGACGACCAGTATTTCGCGCTGAAGCCGGTGGAGAAGCGGCTTTACGAGATCGCCCGCGCCCATCTCGCCCGCGGCCATGCCTTCTGGATGGCGCTTGAGCCCCTGCGCAAGCGGGTCGGCTCCGACAACGACCTGCGCAAGTTCAAGAACGCGCTGGGGCCGGTCCTGGCCGCCGACCGCATCCCCGGTTACGGCGTCCGCATCGTCGAGACGGCGGAATACAAGGAGACGATGAAGGCGCGCGGCGCCGTTCTCGGCCGCGTGTTGAACGCCGACCTGCCGGTGCTGTTCTGGAAGAAGGACCAGGGCCAGCCGGAAAATTGGATCGACGTTCCCAAGGTCGAATACGACGAGACGGTGTAAATCGACCTCTCCCGCCTCTCGCACGAACTTTGTTTGTGCTGACGGCGTCAGGCGGATCGAAGATCCGCTGAGAGCCCCGGGAGAGGGAGTGTCTCCTCCCCATCCGGTAGACACCCGTTGCCGCAGTCGCGACGACTTGCTAGGGTTGCCGCAACCGGTGCCGGGGCAGGAGAACGGAGCGTGACAGGGGAACAGTTGAAGGCGTTGCGGGAACGGCGCGGCCTGACCCAGACGCAGATGGCGGCGTTCGTCAACGAGTTGATCGGCCGCAAATACGACAAGCAGCGGCTCAGCAAATGGGAAACCGGCAAGGAAGCCCTGCCCCGTGACGTGCTGGGCCGGCTGCTTCTGCTCGACCTCGAACGGCCGGAAAGCCCCCTGCCCCGTCGCGGCACCACTGTCGCCGTCGGCCTGCAGAAGGGTGGCACCGCCAAGACCGCGACCTCCATCAACCTCGCCTTCATCCTGGCGCGGGCCGGCAACCGCGTCCTGCTGGTCGATGCCGATCCGCAGGGCAACGCGTCCGTCCATGTCGGCGTGCCGCAGACCGACATCGTTGCGCTGACCGAGGCCGGCAAGGTTCTCTATCACGCGCTGATGGGCAAGACGCCCCTCGACGCGGTGATCCGCCCGACCAGTGTCGACGGGCTGGATATCGTTCCTTCCAGCATTGCGCTGGCGAGCGCCGACACCGAACTGCCGGGCAACCTGACCAATGCGCAGACCGCGCTGGCCGAAATGCTCGACGGCGTGCGGGAGCGTTATGACGTGATCGTCATCGACTGCGCTCCCAACCTGGGCGCGGTGACGATCAACGCGCTGACCGCCGCCGATTACGTTCTGGTGCCCTGCCAGGCGGAGCCGCACGCCATCCTCGGCGTCAGCGCCTTCCTCGACACCGTCGCCAAGATCCAGCGCCGCCTCAACCCGCGGCTGGAGGTGCTGGGCATCCTGCCGACCATGGTCAACCCGCGCCAGACCCAGGACCGCTCGTCGCTCGACGACATCCAGCGGCTGTGGGGCGACAGCCGCCGCGTGTTCCCGCCGGTGCCGCGCGCCACCATCTACGCCCAGGCGGCGGGCGCGAATGTCATCACGCTGGATGCCGACATCGGCGCGCCGGGGGTGGAGAGCTACGCCGCCATCGCCGCTGCGCTGCTGACCGCCATGGGACGCCTGCAGGAGACCGTCGATGCCGCCTAAGAAGCTGACCCGGCAGACCGCCGCCACCGTGCTTCAGGCCAAGGAGGCCGGCTTCGCCGCCGAGACCGACCGCATGTTCGGGCTGAGCGGCGTGCTGCCCCGGCTGGTCGAGGTCGATCTGGACGCGGTGGAGACCAACCCCCGCCAGCCGCGCACGGTGTTCGACGACGAGTCCCTGCGCTCGCTGGCCGACTCCATCGCCCGCCACGGGTTGCAGCAACCTGTCCTCGTCCAGGAAGGGGAGCAGAAGGGCCGCTACCGGCTGGTGGCCGGCGAACGGCGGCTGCGCGCCCACCGGCTGCTCGGCCGCGGCACCATCGCCGCCATCATCACCAAGGGCCGGCCGGAAGAGATCGCGCTGATCGAGAATGTCCAGCGCGTGGACCTCGACGCCATCGACCTTGCCCGCGGCCTGTCCCAGCTGATCGAGGCGCACGGCTACACCCAGGCGGAGGTTGCGGCGGCCGTCGGCTGTTCGGAGGCCGAGGTCTCCAAGCGCCTGAAGGTGCTGCGCCTGCCCGACGACATCCTTGCCGATTACCGCGCCAACCCCGACGCGGTGTCGCGCTCCGCCCTGGTCGAGCTGGCCTTCGTCGAGGATGAGGCGGAGCTGCGCCGGCTGTGGCAGACGGCGCGGACCGGCGGGCTGACCGTCGGCGCGGTGCGCGCCGCCCGGCCGGCGGCCTCCAGTTCGGCCGAGCCGTTGCGGGTGCTGGGCAAGGCGATCAACCGGATGGACAAGGATCTGGCCGCCATCGACACCGTCGCCCAGGCCTTGCAGCGCGAGCACCGCGAGCGGCTGCAGGCCCTGCGCGACCGCATCGACGCCCTGCTGGGGGCTTGAGGGATGGGCTGCCGCTGAGAGGAGCGGCTCTCCCTCTCCCCCCGGGGAGAGGGGATCTCCTCATGAATTCTGATCTGTGTGGCTCGCAGCATCATTGCGGTGATGAGGGCCAGGGCTTTCGAATACGAAAGCTCTCCTTGGTTGTCCTGCCAAGCGTCCACGCCCCAGGGTTGCTTTCGATTGCGAAAGCCTCTGGCGCTTGGCCAGGGTGACCGCCTGCCCTGCCCCGTGTTAAGGATTGCCTGGGAAATCATCGGGGTTACGGGTCAGCGATGCCGTCGGTGCGGAGACGACAGTTCCTTGGTCTGCTTGGTGGGGGCCTGCTTGGCGGCGGTCTGCTCGGAGCGGCCGGCCTAGCCGGGGCGTTGCCGCGTCCGGCGATGGCGGCGTCCGGCACCCTGCGGATCGGGCTGAAGTCCCTGCCCGGCGCGCTCAATCCGCTGACCGTCAACGATCTGGTCGCGCGTCAGGTTCTCGGCTCGATGTATGAAAGCCTGACCACGGTCGATCCCAAGGGCCGTATCCTGCCCGGCCTCGCCACAGCCTGGGAAGCGTCGGAGGATGCCCGGCGTTGGCGGCTGACCATCCGCGACGGCGTCACCTTCCACACCGGCCGTCCCCTGACCGCCATGGACGTCAAGCGCAGCTTCGAGGCTGCACTGTCGGGCGACGGCACCAACTTCGCGGTGCTTGCCCTGTCGAAGGTGCGGGGCTTCCGCGACCTGCGGGCGCGGACCGCCGCCGGCCTGTCGGGCATCGCCGTGATCGACGAGCGGACTTTGGAGGTCGCCTGCGACGAGCCCTGCGCCGTCTTTCCCTTCGCCCGACTGAACATCGTCGATGTCGAGGCCGCCGAGCAGGCGGGTCCCGACTGGTACCGCACGCTGTCGGCGGGAACCGGCCCCTATCGGCTGGTGCGGTCGAGCGATGGCATCCGCATGGATGTGGAGGCCAATCCCGCCTGGCGCGGCGGTTCGGTGCCGTTCGAGCGCGTGTCCTTCCTTGCCACCGGCATCGGCAACGACGGCATCACGCTGTTCAACGACAGCCAGATCGACTTTGCCTTCGTCGACACCGATGCGCTGCGCGGGGTGATGGACGACCCTGGCTTCAAACGGTCGCTGTCCAGCGTGCCGCGCATGCAGATGCGGGTGGTGGCGCTCGACCCGCGGCGGGTCAGGGCGTTCGGCGATCTGCGGGTGCGCCGCGCGATGTCGCTGCTGATCGACCGCGCGGCGATGGCGGAGCGCTTCTTCCGCGGGGTGGCGGCCGTCCACAACGGCGTCGTGCCGCCGGCCCTGCTGGCCAACGAACGGCTGGAGCCGCTGGCTTACGATCCGATGCTGGCGAAACGCCTGCTGGAGGAGGCCGGCTATCCCGACGGGCGCGGCATCGAACCCTTCCAGGTCACCGTCGTCCCGGAATACCGGCGGGAGTTCGTCTATTACGTCTCGCAATGGAACAATGCCGGCATCCCGGCGACGCTGGTGATGGCGCCGCGGCAGGAGTTCATCGCCCGTTCCCGCCGGCGCGATTACGACGCCTTCCTGTTCGGCTGGACCGCCACCTATCCCGATCCGATGAATTTCCTCGATGAGCTGTTCAGCAGCGGCAGCCGCTTCAACCCGGTCGGCTGGTCGAATGCCCAATTCGACGGCCTGATCGAGCGGGCGATGGCGATCCCCGATCCCCTCCGCCGGGCCGAGGTCTACAAGGACGCCGAATGTCTGGTGATGCGGGAGCTGCCGGTGATCCCGCTGGTCGTGCCGGACTATGTGGCGTTGCGTGGCAATGTGCTGAGCGACACCTTCATCACGCCGTTCGGCGGCCTGAATTTCGGCTGAGCCGTCCAAGGGCAGGGCGGGGGGAGCTGCCGGCGATCGATAGGAGAGGAAGATGAGCGATCCGGCCGCCCTCAGCCTCATCGTCGTAGTGATGCTGCTCCTTGCCTCCGGTGGACTGGCTTTGGTCCTCTACATCCGCATGAGGCTTTCCGCTGTCCGGCAAGGCCGGATCGAAGCCGATGGCGACGGCGAGCGTGTTCCCCTGGTCGCCGCATTTTCCGGATGGAAAGGGATTCCCTGGCTGACCCACTCGTCGAGCAACCTGAAGCCGACCCTGATCCTGCGTCCCGATCACATCGAATGCCGGGTCATCCGCACCCGCAGGAAGCGCTACCGGGCAGTGTCGAGGATTGATTATCGGGAAGGCATCGGAACGAACAACGTCGTTTTGGAATTCTCAGATTCGCGGTCGAGCTTCATCGGCAACACCGCCAGCCGGGAGTTGGCCCGCGACGTCATTCTCCGCCTGGCCCGGCGCGGCTGTCCCCTGTCGACCAGGGCACAGGCTCTGCTCGATGGCGGTTCAGATGAAGGCGGTCCCGACAGGGGCGGGCTGGACAGGAGCAGGCCGGACGGCGGTGGACGCGACTGAGGCCGGAATTATCCCTTCCGGCGGTGGAAGGGTCGGGGACGGCCCCGGCGGCGGTGTTGCTGTCCGATGCCGCCGCCCGGTCAGTCGGTTCAATCCGGCGGCTGCTCACCGTCCCGCGGCTTCTCGCAGGCAATCGGCGCCCTTGGCTTCGCGCAGGCAGTCGGCCTTCGCCGTCTCCCGCAGGCAATCCGCCGTCGCGGCTTCTCGCAGGCAATCGGCACCGGCGAACAGGCGGGCGCTGTCGGTGCGGGCGGCGGCCATGCGCCCGGCCGGGACGGTCACGCCGTTGTGGTGCAGATACTCGCCATAGACCGCCTCGCAGAAGCGGACATAGGCGCGGGTGTCGGCAACGATGAATTCGTGCCACAGGTCGTCGCAGGCGGCCGACTGCGGAACGATGTCGCGCTCCGGATGCTCGGCGCAGGCCAGCAGGAAGGCTTTCAACTGGGTCAGGGCGGTTTCGGACGTGCTGCGGGTCATCCCCGCGGCGACCGCGCGCTCGACGACATAGCCGAAGTCGAAACCGGCGATGATGTCACGGGCACGGGTGATGTCGGTCGTGGTGGCTGCGCGCATAGGATCCTCCGAAGTTGCTTGTCATTCGCCCTCGGACGGGGTGCAGGCTGTCCGGGAGCACTGCCCGGATGTTGTGACATAACATAACCCGGTATGTGAGATTATTTTGGGTCCTAAGCTTTCTGGCCGGACCGCCGGCCTCAAATGGTCGTGGTCTTATGCGGAGCGGCGGTGTCCGACGGCAGCGGCTTTGGCCGGGTCGCCGTCATCTGCTCCACCAGCACCGACAGCCGCTCCGGCATGATCGGCTTGGCGGCGACGGTGACGCCCATCTCGGCGGCGCGGGCGGTGACTGACCCGTCGAGCCGCCCTGATATCAGCACCGCAGGAATGCGCAGCCCGATCCGCCGCCACACCGTGTCGATGAAATCCAGGCCGTTCTCGGTGGCGGAGAGGTGATAGTCGGCGATCAGCGCGTCCGGCCGGATGTCGCCGCTCTCCACCGCGCGCAGGCCCTGGGCCACGGTGGAGACGCCGACCGCGCGATGTCCGGCGGAGTTGAGGAACATCGAGATGGCCGACAGCACGAACTGGTCGTCGTCGATCACCAGGATGGCGATCTCACCGGTCTTCGCCGTCGCGTCCGCCAGCGTTGCCACCCCAGGATCTGCCACAGCATCTGCCCCAGGGGTTGCCCCAGGGGTTGCCCCAGGGGTTGCCCCAGTGTCCGCCACGGCTGCCGCGGCCGCTCCGACCGGCGCCAGCGGCACGGTGACCGAGAAGACCGACCCCTTGCCCGGCGTGGAGCGCACCTTCACCGGATGGTCCAGCACGGCGGACAGCCGCCGCACGATCGACAGGCCGAGACCGATGCCGTTGTCGCGGTTGCGCTCCGGGTTGCCGATCTGGTGGAACTCCTCCCAGATCGCGTCGAGACGGTCCTCGGGGATGCCGATGCCGCTGTCGCGCACCTCGACGATCAGGTTGCCGCCGGATTCCAGGCAGGCGACCTGCACCTGTCCGCCGGGCGTGTAGCGGATCGCGTTGTCGATCAGGTTGCCGAGCAGCCGCAGCAGCAGCACCCGGTCGGTCAGCACCGGCGCGCGGTATTGCGGCACGGCGAAGGCCAGCCCCTTGTTGCGGGCGACCGGGCCGTACTGCGAATCCAGCGCGTCGAACAGGTCGGCGACCTCATGCACCGCCTTGTTGGCGCTGATGCCGCCGGCATCCAGCCGCGACACCTCCAGCAGATCGTCGAGCAGCTGCTTCAGCGTCATCACCACCTGTTCGATCTTGCGGGCGGAGTCCGCTACCTTGGGGTTGGGGGCGGTGGCGCGCAGCATGGCGGTCAGCATCAGCAGCGACTGGGCCGGCTGGCGCAGGTCGTGGCTGGCGGCGGCCATGAACTTGGCCTTCGAGGCCACCGCCTGCTCCGCCCGTTCCTTGGCGGTGCTCAGGTCGATGGCGTTCTGGCGGAAGGTGTCGAGCGCCTTGGCCATGCGGCCGATCTCGTCGTCGCGGTGGCGCACCGGGACGGTCACCGTCACGTCGCCGGCGGCCAGATCGGCCATGGCGCGGGTCATGCCGGCGATCGGCAGGGTCATGCCGCGCGTCGCCCAGATCACCCCCAGCACCACCAGCAGAAGCGTGACGGCGCCGACCCCGCCCAGCACCAGCACATGGTGGCGGATCGCCGCGTCGGTCGGCCCGGTGTCGAGCCGGACCAGCAGGGTGCCGATGGTGCGCGAAGCGCCGCTGCGGTCCTGGCGGGTCAGCGGCACGGTGGCGGCGGTGGCGGCCTCCTCCGCCACCCTGGCGGCGCCCGGCTTGCGGAAGGTGACGAAGCGCTCGCCATGGGTGCCCAGGATCACCGCCTCGGCGAAGCTGTCGATCGACCGCAGCGGGTTCAGCGCCGTCAGTGCCTCTTCCGGATCCAGATCCCACAGGGCGTTGGTCACGTCGTCCAGCACGATGCGGGTCGCCATCTCCGCGCGGATGGCCAGCTCGGCCCGTGTGCTGCGCACGTCGGCCTGGATCAGCACGGCCATCGGCACGGCGACCAGCACCGACACCAGCACCACCGCCGATGCCGTGGTCCGGGCAACCAGGCTCCGTGAGAAGATCTTCAAGAACATGCCGAAGCCCACCAGAACACAACGACCACGAATCATATGCCGGGCATCCTAGCCGAATCGCCGGCCAAACACGACGGCGACGTAAAAGCCGGCGGCCATGTCACTGCCATCGGTAATAGTGGTAGGAAGAAAGGCGGTATGACTGTTTCGAATCGTTTCTTCTTCCTGTTTAATTGCCTGTGTAAAGATTCGCTTCCGGTTCGGCCGCGGCCGGCCGGTGACGGAGCCGCTGGGGGGCGGAGCAATGGGAACGGGCCTCATCATTGCCCTTGCGCATGGCGTCGGCCTGCTGGCGCTGGTTCTGCTTGCCCACCGGTGGCTTCTCCGGCGGTTCGGCAGCCGGCGCCCGGTCTTCGCGCTGCTCTCCGCCCTGCTGGTCGGGGCGGCGGCCGTCCTCTCCCTGCTGTCCGCCCTGTTTCTGCCCGACCGCGACCTCGCCTTGCGGGCGATGGAGGAGCAGGCCCTGCCGCTGGCCGCCCTCGCCGCTCTTGGCCTCGGCCTGCTCGGCCTTCTGTTGGCGCGCGAGCACCGCCGCTTCGCCGCCGAGGCCCGGATGGCGGAGAACGCCGCGCTGTTCCGCGCGCTGTTCGACAGCTCCGCCGACATCCTCGTCGTCCTCCGCGTCGGCCCGGACGGCGTCTTCACCCTGCATTGCGCCAACGAGGCCGCGATGCGGGCGATGGGCGGCCGGCTGGCGCAGGCGGCAGGCAAGCCGCTCGACGCGCTGCTGCCGCCCGACCTCGCCGCCAAGGTGATGGCGGACCTGCAATCCTGCATCGACGCCGACGCCCCCACCCGCTTCGAGGAGCAGCACACCCACGACGGCGTCACCCGCTGGTGGGAGGTGTCGCAGGTGCCGATCCGCGACGAGAGCGGCGCCATCGCCCTGCTGTCGGTGGGCGCCCGTGACATCACCCGCCGCCACGAGGCGGAGCGGGCGATCCGCGCCAGCGAGGCGCGTTACCGTATGCTGGCGCGCAGCGTCACCGACATCATCGGCCGCATCGGGCTGGACGGGGTGCGCCGCTTCTGTTCGGAGGCGACGCGTGACAGCCTGGGCTGCCCGCCGGCCGAGCTGGCCGGCCGCCCGCTGGTGGAGCGGGTGCATCCTGACGACCGCGACGCCCTGGCGGCCGGCCTCGCCCGCCTGACGCCGGAGCGGCCGACGCTGAAGACGACCTACCGGCTGCGCCATGCCGACGGCCGCTGGGTGTGGGTCGAGGCGGCGGTGCGGCTGGTCACCGACGATTGGGGGGCGCCGCAGGATTACGTCAGCGTCGAGCGCGACGTCACCGCCCGCAAGATCATGGAGGCGGAGCTTCAGGACGCCCGCCACGCGGCGGAGGCGGCCAGCCGCAGCAAGTCCGAATTCCTGGCGAGCCTGAGCCACGAGCTGCGCACGCCGATGAACGCGGTGATCGGCTTCGCCGACCTGATCGCGCGGGAGTCGGAGGGGCCGGTCGGCACCCCCCATTACCGCGACTTCGCCGTGAACATCCGCGACAGCGGCCAGCATCTGCTGGAACTGATCAACGAGATCCTCGACCATGTCCGCGCCGAATCCGGCCAGCTGGTTCTCGACGACGATCCGGTCGATCTCGACGCCGCCGCCACCTTCGCCATCCGCCTGCTGACCCCGCGCGCCGCCCGCGCCGGCATCGCGCTCGACGCGACGGTGGATCCCGCCGCCCGGACCCTGCGCGGCGACGAGCGCCGCATCCGCCAGATCCTGCTGAACCTGCTGTCCAACGCGGTGAAATACACGCCGTCCGGTGGATCGGTGTCGCTGACCGCCGGCCCGGCGCCCGATGGCGGCCTGCTCCTGGAGGTGCGCGACAACGGGGTTGGCATCCCCGAGCAGGATCTGGACCGCGTCCTGCTGGCCTATGCCCGCGTCGCCACCCCGGAGAATCGCCAGACCGAGGGCGCCGGCCTGGGCCTGCCGCTGACCCGCCGGCTGGTGGAGCTGCATGGCGGCACGCTGACCCTGGCGAGCCGGGTGGGGCAGGGCACCACCGTCACCGTCCATTTCCCACCCGAGCGGGTCGCCGACGAGATGGGGCATGGCGCCGGCCGCGGCGTCCGGCCGACGGCACTCCGACCGGTGAGCGTCCGTCCCAGCCTGTCGATCCTGATGGTGGAGGACGACCACAACATCCGCGAGACCGGCTGCGCCCTGCTGCGCAGCTGGGGCCACCGGGTGATCGGCGCCTCGGGTGCCGGCGAGGCTCTGGTGGTGCTGCGCGGCACCGAGCCGCTGGACCTGCTGTTCAGCGACATCGTGATGCCGCCAGGCATGAACGGGGCCGAGCTGGCGCGCGAGGCGCGGCGCCTGCGCCCCGGCCTGCCGGTTCTGCTGGCGTCTGGCTTCGCCGCCCATGCGGTGGTGGCCGACGATGTGGCGATGGGCGGCTACGACCTGATCGCCAAGCCCTATGACCCGTCGGAGCTGCGCGAGCGGCTGGACCGTCTGCGTCCGCCGGCCCCGCCGACGCCGGAGGCCACCCCGGCCGCTGTCGCCGGCCCCAGCCCCGACTCCCCTGTCCCCCCCAACGCCGCCCCCAATGCCGAAGCGCTCCCGCCGCCGCTGCCGGCCAGGTCCGAGCCGCCTGTCCCTCCGCCCGCCGCCGCCCCGGCCGGGCCGGCGACCGGCTCCCTGCATGTGCTGGTGGTGGAGGATGTGGAGATGAACCGCATGCTGGCGGTCACGCTGCTGAAGCAGGCCGGCCACAGCGTGGTGGCGGTGGCGGACGGCGCCCAGGCGGTGGAGGCGGTGGCCCAGGCAGCGGAGGGCGAGCCGTTCGACGCCATCCTGATGGACATCAACATGCCGGTGATGGACGGTCTGGAGGCGACGCGCCGGATCCGCGCCATGCCGGGTCCGGTGTCGCGCGTCGCCATCGTCGCCCTGACCGCCAACACCTTCCCCGACGACATCGCCCAATGCTACGAGGCCGGCATGGACTGCCACGTGCCGAAGCCCATCGACCGCGCCCAACTGCTTGGGGAGATTGCGCGGTGCGTCGCTTCGCGGCGGGCGGTGGAGGCTATGGATGGGGGGTGGGGGTAGACGGAGAGGTTGCGACGGCGTCTGCCTTGCGCCGGAAACGGACGGAGCAGGTTTTGGGGTTGAGTGCCTGTCGGTGGACGTCATGCGGGGGCTGCCTGGGTGACGAGCCGCTTCAGGCGACGCGAGAGGATCGAGATGAAGGCGATCTCGGTTGGAATGAACACCCCGTCGCGGCCGTGGGCAATCGGCCTGACCGAGATGCCGAGCGCCTCGCCGGCTTTGGCCAGGCGCTGATCGCGATAGCCGAGGTCACCGATGGCCGGTCCCTGGAAACCGCGCCCGGCGATCTCTCGCAGGACCGGGACGATGCCCTTGGGGCCATGCACGTTTGCTGGCGCAGCATCGATCGCCAGCGGAATGCCGTACTTCTCGACGGCGAGATGGACCTTCACGCCGCGGATCTTCTTGCCGCCGTCCACGCCACGCACGAAGCAACTCGGGAGCGAGGGGCAGGTCCGGCCGTCGATCACCACGGTGCTCGGTTCAGGCGTGTTGCCGCAGGCCAACCGCCATGTGCGGCGCAACCGATCGAGCAAACGGCGCCACAACCTCAGTCGGGTCCTGCGGGCGAACAGAGTGTACAGCGTGCCGAAGGGAATGCCGGAGAGCTGGCCAATGGCACGCCACTGCATGCCGCAGAAGCACACGTACCACACCGCCATGACCGCCTTGCGCAAGGTGGCGCCGGCGAGCCCTGGCTTGGAGCCGGTTCCCATCGTCCGCGTCCCCTCCGCCGCCATGGTTGTCAACCCCGCCAACACCTCATCCACGAAGGCATCGACATTCGAGAATGCGTCCCAGGAGGCTGGCGTGGTGCTTGTGGGGCGAACGGCACTGCCCATAGACTGCTGCCCCGATGGCTGATGACGACGCTCACAGTCCTACCGGTCAGGACCAGCCAGTCACGAACAAGCTCTCAGGATACGAAATTTAGGAGTGCCTCAAGTTGGATATATATGAGCAAATACAAGAGTCTGTCGCAAAAAGATATGATAGGACCACGACAACGCGAAAAGCAATTGGTGACTTCATGTTAACGGATAATCACGCCGTTAACGTCAAGAGCAATAACCTGGATAAGCAAAACTATTCTCCAAACATGATATCGATTAATAAATTGCATAAGTGGGTGTTTGAGGATAGGAATCAGCTTAGCTTCATATTCGTCGATTATAGGATTAACAACGGGCGCATAGAAATTGTCTCGGAGTCTCAACTTATTCCGGTTGAATATATCAGTTGGGAATGCCTTTCCATAGAAGCTCAGGGATTTGGAGTGGTTCAGAAGGTTGGAAATTTGAAAATCGACCCCACGCAAACTAAGCGGAAATTCTATGAGGGCTTTATAATCGCCTATAAAAAATTCATGGATAAGGAGAGACGAAAACACGAGAAGTTCTGCACTCGGTTCATAACAGACCTCAGTACACTGTAAGCATCGGTGTATCTGCTCACCTGGCTGGCCGAGGGCGTGATGCCGGCGCGTTCTCCTGGCGCCGGTTGAGGGCCGGCCGGATGCCGCCCGGACGATGGAACAGCCGCCGGAAAACGTTCCACGCCGTTCCATCCCGCCGCCGGATGCGGCCGCTGCGGCCGGTCCCACCGGCACGGCTCCACCAGCGCGCTTGATCGGGCGGCCGAACTGTCCGACCCTGCGGGTCCGTTCGAACCCTTGAGGATCACGCGATGACCGCCGGCCCCGCCTTTCCCCCAGCCTTCACCTGCGTGCTCGATGCCCGTGCCAAGCTGGGGGAGGGGCCGGTCTGGTCGGTGGACGAGCAGGCGCTCTATTGGGTCGACATCAAGGGCAAGGCGCTGAACCGCTTCGATCCCGCCACCGGCGCAGCCCGTGCGATGGCCTTGCCGGAGGAGATCGGCTGCGTCGCCCCGCGCAAGGGCGGCGGCTTCATCGCCGGCCTGCGCTCCGGCCTGTGGCAGCTGGACGGGGAGGGGCGGCCGGTGACCTGCCTCGCCGCCAATCCGGAGGACCAGGGCGCCAGCCGCTTCAACGACGGCAAGACCGATCCCGCCGGCCGCTATCTCGCCGGCACGCTGGACGAGCCGAAGGCCGGCGGCAAGGCGCATCTCTACCGCTATGACCGCCGCGGGCTGGCGGTGCTGGCCGGCGGGCTGCTGACCTCCAACGGGCTGGCCTTCAGCCCGGACGGGCGGACGCTCTATCACGCCGACACCCCGACCTTCACCGTGCGCCGCTACCGCTACGACCCGGCGACCGGCGCCGTCTCGGACGGCGAGGTCTTTTTCCGGCTGGAGCCGAAGGACGGCGACCGCGGCCGGCCGGACGGGGCGGCGGTGGATGCCGAGGGCTGCTACTGGTCGGCGCTGTATGAGGGCGGGCGGGTCGCGCGCTTCTCGCCGGAGGGAGCGCTGCTGTCGGAACACCCGCTGCCGGCGCGCTGCCCGACCATGGTGGCCTTCGGCGGTCCCGACCTGCGCACGCTCTACGTCACCACCGCCAGCGCCGGCCGCCCGGCCGAGGAGCTGGAGCGGCTGCCGCAGTCCGGCGGCCTGTTCGCCATGACTGTCGATGTGCCGGGCCTGCCGGTTCCGCCCTTCGATCCGGACGCCTGAGCCAGGGGAGGGGGCATGTTCCGCAAGTTCATCTATCTGCTGGCCCTGGCGCGCGAGAAGCATTTCGGCCGCGCGGCGGAAAGCTGCCACGTCTCGCAACCGACCCTCTCCAACGCCATCCGCCAGCTGGAGGAGGAGCTTCAGGTCCCCATCGTCGAGCGCGGCCAGAAGTTCGAGGGCTTCACGGCGGAGGGGCTGAAGGTTCTCGAATACGCCCGCCGCATCGTCGGCGAGCGCGACAACCTGCGCCACGAGCTTCTGGCGCTGGCCCAGGGCGTCACCGGCCATCTGCGGCTCGGCGCCATCCCCACAGCATTGCCGGCGGTGCCGCATGTGCTGACGCCCTTCACCACCCGCTTTCCGCACATCCGCTCCAGCGTCGTCTCGCTCAGTTCGCGCGAGATCCAGCGCGGCCTCGACGAGTTCGAACTCGACGCCGCCATCACCTATCTCGACAACGAGCCGCTGAACAACGTCCGCACCCTGCCGCTCTACACCGAGCGCTATCACCTGCTGGCCCGCCGCGCCGATCTGGCGGAGGAGCTGATCGCCCAGGGGGCGGTGCCGTGGGAGACGGCGGCCGGCCTGCGGCTCTGCCTGCTGACGCCGGACATGCAGAACCGCCGCATTGCCGACACCGCCTTCCGCATGACCGGCCGCAAGGTGGAGCCGGCGATGGAGACCAACTCCATCGTCACCCTCTACACCATCGTCCGCGCCGGCACCTGCGCCAGCATCGTTCCGGGCCAGCTGCTGACCTTCGTGCCGCCGCACCCGGACATCGTCGCCCTGCCGCTGGTCGATCCCGACCTGAGCCATGTCGTCGGGCTGGCCTATGCCGACCGCGACCCGCCCTCGCCGCTGGCCAAGGCGCTGGCGGTGGCGGCAGCCGATGCCGACATCGCCCAGCGCGTCGCCATCGGCGTCGCCGACGCCATGATCCCCTGGCGGCTGGCGCTCCGCTGAACCGGCGGACTTGCGCTTGATAGCCAAAAGCTATCAGCCCATCGGAAAATACAATTTGCTGGCATACCGTATCCTCAGCCACTCTGATGATGCCGGGCGCCGAGAGACGTCCGGAAAAAAACCAACAGAGCCAAGCCAGAACGACGCCGACCTCAAGAGCGGCGCGGACGATCGCAAGGAGGGATACCCGTGAACGCTTGCCATCCGTGGAGCGCTGAGCGCGCCATGACGATTGTCGAAGACAATCGGCATCTGCGCGGCGCCCTGCTGCCGATCCTCCACGCCCTGCAGGAAGAGTTCGGCTATATCGACGAGGAAGCCATCCCCCTGCTGGCGACGGCGCTGAACCTCTCGCGCGCCGACGTGCATGGCGTGGTCTCCTTCTATCACGAATTCCGCCGCGAGAAGCCCGGCCGCCACACCATCAAGGTCTGCCGGGCCGAGGCCTGCCAGTCGATGGGCGCCAACGCTCTGGTCGACCACATCAAGAAGCGCCTGCAGGTCGATTTCCACGGCACCACCGCCGACGGCGCCTTCACGCTGGAGCCGGTCTTCTGCCTGGGCAACTGCGCTCTGTCGCCCGCCGTCATGATCGACGAGAACCTGCATGGCCGGGTCTCGCCCGACCGCTTCGACGAGCTGGCGGCCGAGACGCGGGCCAACCCGCACGCCCACAACCAGATCCCCCGCGCTCTCAGCCACTCCCACAAGGGGCACGCCCAATGAGCGGCCATCTGATCACCGTCTTCGTCCCGCGCGACTCCGCCGCCCTGTCGGTCGGCGCCGATGCGGTCGCCGCCGCCATCCGGGCCGAGGCTGCCAAGCGCGACCTGCCGCTGCGCATCGTCCGCAACGGCTCGCGCGGCATGCTCTATCTGGAACCGCTGGTCGAGGTGGAGACCCCGGAAGGCCGCGTCGCCTACGGCCCGGTCACTCCGGCCGACGTGTCCGGCCTGTTCGATGCCGGCTTCCTGACCGGCGGGGAGCATGCGCTGGGCCACGGCCTGACCGAGGAAATCCCCTATTTCAAGAAGCAGGAACGGCTCACCTTCGCCCGCTGCGGCATCATCGACCCGCTGTCGGTCGAGGATTACCGCGCCCATGGCGGCTTCCGCGGGCTGGAGAACGCGCTGGCGATGTCCCAGGCGGAGATCGTCAAGATGGTGACCGACAGCGGCCTGCGCGGCCGCGGCGGCGCCGGCTTCCCCACCGGCATCAAGTGGAACACGGTGATGCAGGCCAAGGCGGACGAGAAGTTCGTCTGCTGCAACGCCGACGAGGGTGACAGCGGCACCTTCGCCGACCGCATGATCATCGAAGGCGATCCCTTCTGCCTGATCGAGGGCATGACCATCGCCGCCATCGCGGTGGGCGCGACTTCCGGCTACGTCTACATGCGCTCGGAATACCCGCACGCCACGGCGACCCTGCGCCATGCCATCAAGCTCGCCTATGACGAGGGCTGGCTCGGCGACAACATCCACGGCACCAACCGCACCTTCCACCTCGACGTCCGTGTCGGCGCCGGCGCCTACATCTGCGGCGAAGAGACCGCGATGCTGGAAAGCCTGGAGGGCAAGCGCGGCATGGTGCGCGCCAAGCCGCCGCTGCCGGCGCTGGAAGGCCTGTTCGGCAAGCCGACCGTGGTCAACAACGTGCTGTCGCTCTGCTCGGTGCCGATCATCCTCGACAAGGGCGGCGACTATTACCGCGATTTCGGGGTCGGCCGGTCGCGCGGCACGCTGCCGTTCCAGCTCGCCGGCAACATCAAGAATGGCGGAATCGTCGAGAAGGCCTTCGGCATCACCCTGCACGAGCTGCTGTACGAGTATGGCGGCGGCACCATCACCGGCCGGCCGATCCGTGCCGTGCAGGTCGGCGGTCCGCTCGGCGCCTATCTGCCGCCCTCGCAGTTCGACCTGCCGAAGGATTACGAGGCCTTCGCCGCGCAGGAGGCGATGGTCGGCCATGGCGGCATCGTCGTCTTCGACGACAGCGTCGACATGGCCCAGCAGGCCCGCTTCGCCATGGAGTTCTGCGTCGCCGAGTCCTGCGGCAAATGCACCCCCTGCCGCATCGGCTCGACCCGCGGCATGGAGACGCTGGACAAGATCATCGCCGGCAAGAATGTCGATGCGAACCTCGAACTGCTTGCCGATCTCTGCGACGTGATGGTGGACGGCTCGCTCTGCGCCATGGGCGGCATGACGCCCTATCCGGTGCGCAGCGCGGTGAAGCACTTCCCGGAAGACTTCCGCAAGAAGCAGCACGCCGTCCGAGTCACCCACATCGCCGCCGAATAACGAGCGACCCCAGGAGCACCCGAGATGACCCTCATCCACGAGACCGACTACGGCACCCCGGCCCGCGTCTCCGAGACCCTGGTGACGCTGGAGATCGACGGCCGCAGCATCACGGTCCCCGAAGGCACCTCCGTGATGCGCGCCGCGATGGACGCCGGCATCACCGTGCCGAAGCTGTGCGCGACCGACAGCCTGGAGCCTTTCGGCTCCTGCCGCCTCTGTGCGGTGGAGATCGAGGGGCGCCGCGGCACCCCGGCGTCCTGCACCACCCCCGTCGCCCCCGGCATGAAGGTCCACACCCAGACCGACAAGCTGGCCAAGCTGCGCCGCGGCGTCATGGAGCTGTACATCTCCGACCACCCGCTGGACTGCCTGACCTGCGCCGCCAACGGTGACTGCGAGTTGCAGGACATGGCTGGCGCCGTCGGTCTGCGCAACGTGCGGTACGGTTTCGACGGCGAAAACCACCGCGCCGCCGCGAAGGACGAGAGCAACCCCTACTTCACCTTCGACGCCTCCAAGTGCATCGTCTGCTCGCGCTGCGTCCGCGCCTGCCAGGAAACCCAGGGCACCTTCGCGCTGACCATCGACGGACGCGGCTTCGCCTCGTCGGTGTCGCCGGGCGCCAAGGAAAGCTTCATGGACAGCGAGTGCGTGTCCTGCGGCGCCTGCGTCCAGGCCTGCCCGACCGCGACCCTGACCGAGAAGTCGATCATCGAGCACGGCCAGCCCGAGCACAGCGTCATCACCACCTGCGCCTATTGCGGGGTGGGGTGCTCCTTCAAGGCGGAACTGCAGGGCACCACGGTGGTGCGCATGACCCCGTGGAAGGACGGCGGTGCCAACGAGGGGCATAGCTGCGTCAAGGGCCGCTTCGCCTGGGGCTACGCCACCCACAAGGACCGCATCATGAAGCCGATGGTGCGCGAGCGGATCACCGACCCGTGGCGCGAGGTGTCGTGGGAGGAGGCGATCGCCTACGCCGCCGAGCGGCTGAAGGCGGTGCAGGCCAAGTATGGCCGCGGCTCCATCGGCGGCATCACCTCGTCGCGCTGCACGAACGAAGAGGTCTATGTCGTCCAGAAGATGATCCGGGCCGCCTTCGGCACCAACAACATCGACACCTGCGCCCGCGTCTGCCATTCGCCGACCGGCTACGGCCTGTCGCAGACCTTCGGCACCTCGGCCGGCACCCAGGATTTCAAGAGCGTCGACAAGTCCGACGTCATCCTGGTCATCGGCGCCAACCCGACCGACGGGCATCCGGTGTTCGGTTCGCGCATGAAGAAGCGCCTGCGCGCCGGGGCCAAGCTGATCGTCGTCGATCCGCGCCGCATCGATCTGGTGCGCAGCCCGCACGTCCAGGCCGAATACCATCTCCAGCTCCAGCCCGGCACCAACGTCGCCGTGGTGAACGCCATCGCCCACGTCATCGTCACCGAGGGGCTGGTCAACCGCGCCTTCGTCGAGGGCCGTTGCGATCCCAAGGAGTTCGCGAAGTGGGAGGCGTTCATCGCCGAGCACCGCAACTCGCCGGAGTACCTGGAATCGCGCACCGGCGTCCCGGCCGATCAGGTCCGCGCCGCCGCCCGCCTCTATGCCACCGGCGGCAACGCCGCGATCTATTACGGCCTGGGCGTGACCGAGCACAGCCAGGGTTCCAGCACGGTGATGGCGATCGCCAACCTGGCGATGGCGACCGGCAACATCGGCCGCGAGGGCGTCGGCGTGAACCCGTTGCGCGGTCAGAACAACGTGCAGGGGTCCTGCGACATGGGGTCCTTCCCGCACGAGCTGCCGGGCTACCGCCATGTCTCGGACGACGCCGTCCGCCAGGAGTTCGAGGCCGCCTGGGGTGTCACGTTGGATCCGGAGCCCGGCCTGCGCATCCCCAACATGTTCGACAGCGCGCATGACGGCAGCTTCCGCGGCCTGTTCGTGCAGGGCGAGGACATCGTCCAGTCCGATCCGAACACCAACCATGTCACCTCGGCCCTGGAATCGCTGGACATCGTCATCGTCCAGGACCTGTTCCTGAACGAGACGGCGGCCTTCGCCCACGTCTTCTTCCCCGGCACCTCCTTCCTGGAGAAGGACGGCACCTTCACCAACGCCGAGCGCCGCATCAACCGCGTCCGCAAGGCGATGCCGTCGAAGGTCGGCAAGGACGAGCATTGGGTCGCCTGTGCGCTGGCGACGGCGATGGGCTACCCGATGCACTACGAGACCACGGCCGAGATCATGGACGAGATTGCCCGGCTGACCCCGACCTTCCGCGGCGTCAGCTTCGAGAAGCTCGACCGCGTCGGCAGCGTCCAGTGGCCCTGCACCGGCTTCGAGGACGACGACACCGGCATGGCGATCATGCATGGCGAGAGCTTTGCCCGCGGTCTCGGCCGCTTCGTGATCACCGAATATGTGCCGACCGACGAGCGGACGACGCGGATGTATCCGCTGGTGCTGACCACCGGCCGCATCCTCGCCCATTACAATGTCGGTGCTCAGACCCGCCGCACCGCCAACGTCGCCTGGCATCCCGAGGATGTGCTGGAGATCAACCCGGTGGACGCCGAGATCCGCGGCGTCAAGGACGGCGACATGGTGTCGCTCGCCAGCCGCATGGGGGCGACCACGCTGCGTGCCGTCATCTCCGACCGCATGCCGGCCGGCGTCGTCTACACCACCTTCCACCACCCGGTGACCGGTGCCAACGTCATCACCACCGAGAATTCGGACTGGGCGACCAACTGCCCCGAATACAAGGTGACGGCGGTGCAGGTCGCCCGCAGCAACCAACCGTCGGATTGGCAGGTTGACTATGCGAAGAACGACGTCGAGCGCAAGCGCATCGCCGCCGCCAACGTGATCGCCGCCGAGTGACGGCCTGAGGAGTGGGAAGCATGACCGCGATGCCTTCTGGGTCCATCCGTCCGGACGACAACTCCCCGCTCTCCACGGCGATGTGCTCCATCGCCGTCACCGGCACCGGCTTCTCTGCCGGTGTCGGGGTGGAGGAGGGCGCGGACGTCGAATGGCAGGTGCCGGAGGAAACCGCGGTCGCTTTCGAATACAACGGCCGGTCCCACGCCGTGATGATGGCGACCCCCGCCGATCTGGAGGATTTCGCGCTGGGCTTCAGCCTGGCCGAGGAGATCGTCGGGACCGCCGCCGACATCGAGACCATCGCCGTGCGGGAAACGCCGCTGGGCTTCGTCGTCAACCTGACGGTCGATCCCCTGCGTCTCCTGCGCGGAAGTCTGCGCAGCCGCTCCATGGAGGGGCGGAGCGGCTGTGGCCTGTGCGGCGTGGACAGTCTTGTCCACGCCGTTCGGGAGCCCCGCAAGATCGAAACTTCGCTGGCGGTCGAGCCGGCCGCCGTAGCCGCCGCCTTCCGTGCTCTGCCCGACCACCAGCCGATGAACCGGGCCAACCGCTCGGTCCATGCCGCCGCGTGGTGTGCGCCCGACGGCACCATCCGTCTGGCGCTCGAGGATGTCGGCCGCCACAACGCGCTGGACAAGCTGATCGGCGCCGTCGTCCGCTCGGGCGCCGACCCTGCCACCGGCTTCGTGGTGATGACCAGCCGCTGCAGCTTCGAGCTGGTGCAGAAGACCGCCGCTGTGGGCATCCCGCTGCTGGCGACCATCTCGGCGCCGACGGCGCTGGCGCTCGAACTGGCGCGCAACGCCAACCTGACCTTGGGTGCCCTGTCGCGTCGCGACACCGTCATCCTGTTCCGTTGATACCAACCCAATCCGGAGACACCGATGAGCCACACGAACCACGCCAAGGATCTGGTCCGGATGGCGAACCAGATCGCCGTCCATTTCGCCACCTACCCGCATGACGAGGCGGTGACGGAAACCGCAACCCACATCCGCAAATTCTGGGATCCGCGCATGCGCGCCGGCCTGTTCGCCCATGTCCAGTCCGGCGGTGCCGCCGACCTGCACGAGGTCGCGCGCGGTGCGGTCGGGGTGCTCCAGGCACGGTGACGTGAAACGGCCGTGGCCGGGAGCCGTCAGACCTTGCGGAAGGCGAACATGACCGTTTCGTAGGGAAAGGCGATCTCGGCGCGGTCCGCCAGTTCGGGCGTCCCGGCGATCAATGCGCGGGTGTCCCGCTCGACTTCCGCCTGCTGCTCGGGTGGCAGCGCCGCGATGAAGCTGACCGACATCGTCCGCTTGACGATGACGTCGTCCGGGCTGCCGACATGGGCATGGCGGACGCGACGCTCATCGATGGCGTCGAAACCTGGCGCGGGGAAGACCCGGCGCCAGTCGCCGGTCCGATAGCGCGGCGTGTCACCCTCCCGGGGGTCGGTGATGGCGGTCAGTGCCGCGACCCAGGGCGTGCGTTCGTCGCGGACATTCCAGATCAGCCCCAATGTGCCGCCCGGTTTCAAAACCCTTCGCATTTCCTGCAAGGCGGCGGCGGTGGCGAACCAGTGGAAGGCCTGCGCACAGACCACCGCATCGACGGAAGTGTCGGGCAGAGGGATGGACTCTGCATTCCCGGCCAGGACGGTGATGTCGGGAAAGGCCGGAACGAGCTGCTCGCGCATGCCCGCGACCGGTTCGACGGCGGCGATCTCGCCGCCGCAGCCCTTCAGCACCGCGGTGAATTTGCCGGTTCCGGCGCCGACCTCCAGGACCTTACGGCCAGGACCGACGCCGAGCACGTCGCGAAGCCATGTTGTGGCTTCGTCCGGGTAGCCTGGACGGCCTTGGACATAGGCCCTGGCACCCGTTTCATAGCCGCTGGAAGAGTGGTGAACCGGCATATCGACCTCCAACCTTCCTGGTGGCTTAGAAACCGATCCTTACATCCCGGTCGATGTCGGTAGCGGCTTGGCCGGCGCCGGGATGGAGGCGGAGGACAGGGGCGTCGGCGCATGGGCGGTGGGCGGCACCGGCAGCGGCGCCGGCTTCGACAGCGGGCGCGGCGTCGATACCGGCGTCACCGGGTTGGCCGATGGCGGAGTGCCAACCGGGTTCGCCGACATGGCCGGGGCCGCCGAGCCCGACTGGCCCGACGGCGTTGCCAGGGTGGGCGGATCCTCGTAGATGTCAGGATGGACGCGCACCACGCCGGCGGTATCGACCGAGGCGTTCCAGTAGACGAAGCGCACGGGAATGGCGTTCGGCAGACGGATCGTCTTGGTCTCCCCGGTATCGAGCTGCTGGCCGATGCTGGCCGGCGTCATCTTCGCCGCACCCAGCAGCGTCTCCGCCATCATCCGGGCATCCTCCAGCCGCACGCAGCCAGAGCTGGCGGCGCGCAGGTCGCGGCTGAACAGGCGCGGGTCGTTGGTCCCGTGCAGGAAGATGCCGTCGCCGTTGGTCAGGTTGAAGCGGAAGCGACCCAGCGCATTGTCGTCGCCCGGCCTCTGGACGATGCGGACGCGGCCGGGGTCGACCGACCACCAGTTGACCGACTGGGTGTTGACCACCTCAGACCCGTCCAGATAGACGGCGGCGTTCTTGATGCCGGTGGTGCCCTTCTTGCGCAGGGCCGGCAGCTTGTCCTCGCTCAGCACCGTCGGCGGCACGGTCCAGGTCGGGTTGATGGTGACGCTGGTCACCTTGTCCTGCAGCAGCGGCGTCTTGCGCGACGGCCGGCCGACCACCGCCCGCATGGTGAAGCTCGGGCGGCCATGCTCGATCAGGGTGACGGACTGGCCGGGCAGATTGACCAGGATGGTGGTTTCGGGAATGGAGGCCTGCTGTGCCCGCATCGCTGCGGCGGCGCGGCGCAGAAGCGCCACGGTCTGCGCCGGGGTGCGGTCCATCGCCTGGCGCGTCACCTCGCCGACCTTGCCGTCGGGCTGCAGCCCCTCGGAGAGCTGGAAGGCGCGGACGGCGGTCTCGACATCGTCGTTGAAGCTGTCGGTCCACTTGTCGGCGGGCAGGAAGCCCAGCTCGATCAGGCGGCGCGACAGCTTGCCGACGCGGTCTGCCAGCGGCGAGCGCACGCTGATGACCACCGGCGGGGCCGGCTCGATGGGCGCGAGGCCGGGCAGGGTGGGGGCCTGCGCCTGCGCCTGCTGGATGTCTGCAGGGGGCACGTCCATTGCCGGAGCCACGCTTTCGACCATGCCGCCGTCACCCTTCTTGACGACGGCGCCATAGCCGATGCGGGTGGCCTGAACCTTGGGCGCGTTCTGCAGTTCCAGCGCGCGCTGCTCCAGCGTCGCGGCCCAGCCGGCGATCAGCGGCGGCTGGGCGGCATGCACGGCCTCCTTCGCCGCCGCGGCAAGCGCCGGGCCGCTCAGGACGATGCCGATCAGCCCGCCGACCATGCAGAGGGTGGCGGAGCGGCGGGAGATCGGGCGACGGATGTCATGCATGGCGGCGGGACCGGAACGTGAACGGAAAGGATCGAACGCTGCAACCTTCGACAAGCCTCCCGCGAATCGCAAGCGACATTTGGTGACGACAGCCCTGCTGTTCACACTGTTGCTCCCTTGCATCGCCGTCTCACCCGTCCAGAGATGTGTCCGTTACACGCGCTCGTCCACTGGTTGGACGCTGTGGCGACCGATTTATTCCGAAACGCCGCAAGAGGTAATGCTGCAAAGGCGGCCGTGAAGCCTGGGCCATAGCCGTATGTGTCATTTGACGTAGATACCGCCTTTCGCATGCGCGGTAGCCTTTCTTCCGACGATGTGGCCAAGCCCCGGATCGAACGGGGCGCCAACAGGAAGGGGGCAACTTCATGCGGACCAAGCATCTGACGTCGAGCTTCGGGATCAGCGCGCTGGCCGGTCTGGCCATGGGCGCGATGGCGTCCTTCGCGATGCCCGCCCAGGCGGCGGACGACACCATCAAGGTGGGCATCCTGCACTCCCTGTCCGGGACGATGGCGATCAGCGAGACGACGCTCAAGGACGTCATGCTGATGCTGATCGACGACCAGAACAAGAAGGGCGGCCTGCTGGGCAAGAAGCTGGAGCCGGTGGTGGTTGATCCCGCCTCCAACTGGCCGCTGTTCGCTGAAAAGGCGCGCGAACTGATCAGCAAGGACAAGGTCTCGGCCGTGTTCGGCTGCTGGACCTCGGTCAGCCGCAAGTCGGTGCTGCCGGTGTTCGAGGAGCTGAACAACATCCTCTTCTACCCGGTCCAGTATGAGGGCGAGGAGTCCTCGCGCAACGTCTTCTACACCGGCGCCGCCCCGAACCAGCAGGCGATCCCGGCCGTCGACTATCTGATGCAGAAGGAAAAGGTCCAGCGCTGGGTGCTGGCCGGCACCGACTACGTCTATCCGCGCACGACCAACAAGATCCTCGAAGCCTATCTGAAGAGCAAGGGCGTCAAGCCCGAAGACATCATGATCAACTACACGCCGTTCGGTCATTCCGACTGGCAGTCGATCGTGGCGGACATCAAGAAGTTCGGGTCGGCCGGCAAGAAGACCGCGGTGGTCTCCACCATCAACGGCGACGCCAACGTTCCCTTCTACAAGGAACTGGGCAACCAGGGCGTGAAGGCCCAGGACATCCCGGTGGTCGCCTTCTCGGTCGGCGAGGAAGAGCTGGCCGGCATCGACACCAAGCCGCTGCTCGGCCATCTGGCCGCCTGGAACTACTTCCAGTCCGTCGAGACCCCGGCGAACGCCGAGTTCATCAAGGAATGGAAGGCCTTCACCAAGAACGACAAGCGCGTCACCAACGACCCGATGGAAGCCCACTATATCGGCTTCAACATGTGGGTTAAGGCGGTCGAGGCGGCCGGCACCACCGATCCGGACAAGGTGATCGACGCCATGGTCGGCGTGGCCGTGCCCAACCTGACCGGCGGCTATTCGGCGATGCTGCCGAACCACCACATCACCAAGCCGGTGCTGATCGGCGAAGTGCAGGAGAACGGCCAGTTCGACGTCGTCTCCAAGACCTCGGGCCTCGTCCCGGGCGACGAGTGGTCGGACTATCTGCCGGACAGCAAGGACCTGATCGCCGATTGGCGCAAGCCGATGTCCTGCGGCAACTTCAACGTGAAGACCGGCAAGTGCGGCGGCAAGGGGTCGTGAGGGCAGGGTTCTCTCTCTGACCCGTCCTTTCTGACCTGAATGGTTGCGACGCTTGCCCTTTCCCCTTTCCCGCCGGGCGGGGGAGGGTCGAGGGCAAGCGTTTCGCGTTTCCAGCCCCCTGCACCGAAGGACTCCCGATGCGACGCGCTCTCCGCTGGCTGATGGCCGTCTGTGTGGTGGTCGCCACATCGACCGCCGTCTATGCCGCCGATCTCCGCCCGCTTGTCCAGGCCCTGGGCAGCGGCGGCTATTCCGGAACCGAAAAGGCCCTGGTGCAACTGTCGGAGGCCGGCGACCCGGCCGCCGTGCCGGTGATCGAGGCGCTCCAGGCCGGCGACCTCTATGTCCGCAAGGCCGACGGCACCGTCGTGATCGCCCGCAAGGCCGGCGACGCCTTCACCCTGACCGACCCGTTGACCCGCGCCGCGTTGGGCGATGCGCCGGCCGCCGCGGTCGAGAAGATCCGCATCAACAATTCGCTGCGCCGCGCCATCAGCGCCTCGCTGGGTGCCCTCACTCTGATGAGCAGCGATGCCGGCGTCCGCCGCTCCGCCGCCGACGCGGTGTTCAAGAGCCGCGATGCCTCCGCGCTGGAGACGCTGACCGCCGCCATCGCCAAGGAGCAGGACAAGGGCGTGCGCGCCGCCATGGAGCAGGCGCGGGCCGCCATCCTGCTGACCGGCGAGGCGGCGTCGAAGATGACCGACGCCGAAATCCAGGCGGCGACCGATACGCTGACCGCCCGCGGTGACCGCGACGCGCTGGTGCTGCTGAACATGGTCGCCGGCTCCGGTGCGTCCGACACCACCAAAAGGTCGGCTGCCGCCGCCGTCTCCACCCTGGAGCAGAAGCTGGCCTTCTGGGCCGCGCTGCAGAATCTCTGGTACGGGCTGTCGCTGGGGTCGGTGCTGCTGCTGGCCGCCATCGGGCTGGCCGTCACCTTCGGCGTGATGGGCGTCATCAACATGGCCCATGGCGAAATGGTGATGATCGGCGCCTACACCACCTTCCTGGTGCAGGAGTTCTTCCGCGCCCATGCCCCCGGCCTGTTCGACCTGTCGATCCTGGTGGCGCTGCCCGCCGCCTTCCTCGTGTCCGGTGGCGTCGGCATTGTCATCGAGCGCAGCGTGATCCGCTGGCTCTATGGCCGTCCGCTGGAAACGCTGCTCGCCACCTGGGGCCTGTCGCTGGCGCTCCAGCAGGCGGTGCGCTCGATCTTCGGCCCGACCAACCGCGAGGTCGGCGCGCCGAGCTGGATGTCCGGCGCCTTCGAACTCGGCGGTCTGACCATCACCTACGGCCGGCTGTGGATCGTCATCTTCGCCTTCGCCGTCTTCGCGGCCCTGCTGGTGGCGTTGAAACGCACCTGGTTCGGCCTGTCGATCCGGGCGGTGACGCAGAACCGGCCGATGGCCAACGCCATGGGCATCCGCACCGCCCGGGTCGACGCGCTGACCTTCGGTCTTGGCTCCGGCATTGCCGGTCTGGCCGGGGTTGCGCTGAGCCAGATCGACAATGTCAGCCCGAACCTCGGCCAGGGCTACATCCTCGACAGCTTCATGGTGGTGGTGTTCGGCGGTGTGGGCAACCTGTGGGGCACGCTGGTCGGCGCGCTGACGCTGGGGACCATGAACAAGTTCCTCGAACCCTATGCCGGGGCGGTGCTGGGCAAGATCCTGGTGCTGATCTTCATCATCCTGTTCATCCAACGGCGTCCGCGCGGCCTGTTCGCGCTGAAGGGCCGCGCGGTGGAGGTCTGATCCGATGCTGCTGCGCTTTTTCCTGATGGGCCTGGACCGCAAGGCCGGGATCGTGCTGACGATCCTCGCCATCCTGGCGGTCGCCGTCCCGGTGATGACGCTGTGGGTGCCGGCGGATTCGCCCTTCCACCTGTCGGTCTTCACCGTCTCGCTGCTGGGCAAATATCTGTGCTTCGCGCTGCTGGCGCTGGCGCTCGATCTGGTGTGGGGCTATTGCGGCATCCTGTCACTCGGCCATGCCGCCTTCTTCGCGATCGGCGGCTATGCCATGGGCATGTACCTGATGCGGCAGATCGGCCCGCGTGGCGTCTACGGCAACCCGGTCCTGCCCGACTTCATGGTTTTCCTGAACTGGAAGGAGCTGCCCTGGTACTGGCTCGGCTTCGACCAGTTCTGGTTCGCCGCCATCATGGTGCTGGTGGTGCCGGGCGCGCTGGCCTTCGCCTTCGGCTGGTTCGCCTTCCGCAGCCGCGTCACCGGCGTCTACCTGTCGATCATCACCCAGGCGCTGACCTTCGCCCTGCTGCTGGCCTTTTTCCGCAACGACATGGGCTTCGGCGGCAACAACGGCCTGACCGACTTCAAGGACATTCTCGGCTACGACATCCAGGCCGACACCACCCGCGTCGCGCTGTTCGTGGCGACGGTGGCGGCGCTGGCGCTCTCCTACATGATCGCGTCCGGCGTCATCGCCTCGAAGCTGGGCAAGGTGCTGGTGGCGCTGCGCGACGCCGAGAGCCGGGTGCGCTTCATGGGCTACGACACCGAGAGCTACAAGCTGTTCGCCTGGACCCTGTCGGCCTGCATGGCCGGCGTGGCCGGCGCCCTCTACGTTCCGCAGGTCGGCATCATCAACCCATCGGAATTCGCCCCGGCCAGCTCGATCGAGGCGGTGATCTGGGTGGCCGTCGGCGGGCGCGGCACGCTGGCCGGCGCCATCCTGGGGGCGGTTCTGGTCAATATGGGCAAGAGCTATTTCACGGGTGCCCTGCCGGAGCTGTGGCTGTTCGCGTTGGGCGGCCTGTTCGTGGCGGTCACCCTGTTCCTGCCGAAGGGGCTGCTCGGGCTGGGCGGGCAGCTGAAAGCCAAGCTGCCTGGCCGCAAGACCGCCGCCCTTCCCAATGTCCAACCCGCAAACCACACTGCCGACCAGAAGGGAGCCTGACCCATGAGCGCGGAATCGACCCTTCTCTATCTCGACGGCGTGTCGGTCAGCTTCGACGGCTTCAAGGCGCTGAACAGCCTGTCGCTGGTGATGATGCCCGGCGAGATGCGGGCGATCATCGGCCCCAACGGCGCCGGCAAGACGACGATGATGGACGTCATCACCGGCAAGACCCGCCCCGACACCGGCACCATCCTGTTCGAGGGCGGCACCGACCTGACCCGCCTGCGCGAGGCGGCCATCGCCAATCTTGGCATCGGCCGCAAGTTCCAGCGCCCGACCGTCTTCGAGCCGCACACGGTGTGGGACAATCTGGAACTGGCGCTGAAGGCGCCGCGCCGGCCGTTGAAGACGCTGACCTACGCCATCAGCCGCGACGATCGCAGCCGTATCGAGGAGATCCTCGACATCACCCGCCTGTCGGCCCTGCGCAGCCGGCAGGCCGGCAGCCTGTCGCACGGGCAGAAGCAATGGCTGGAGATCGGCATGCTGCTGGCCCAGGACCCGAAGCTGCTGTTGGTCGACGAGCCGGTGGCGGGCATGACCGACGCCGAGACCGAGCAGACCGCCGAACTGCTGTGCAGCATCGCCGGCAAGCATTCGGTGATCGTGGTGGAGCATGACATGAGCTTCGTCCGCGCGCTCGGCGTCAAGGTCACCGTGCTGGCCGAAGGCTCGGTCCTTGCCGAAGGCTCGCTGGACGCGGTCAGCGCGAACCAACAGGTCATCGACACCTATCTCGGCCGCTGACGGGAGACCGCATGATGTTGGACGTTCGTTCCCTCGATCTGCATTACGGCGCCGCCCAGGCCCTGCGCGGCGTTTCCATGAAGGCCGAAATCGGCAAGGTCACCTGTCTGGTCGGCCGCAACGGTGTCGGCAAGTCCAGCTTGCTGCGCGCCATCGTCGGGCTGAAGCCGGTGTCCGGCGGCTCCATCGGCTGGGACGGCGCCGACGTGACGAAGATGGCGCCGGCCGACCGCGCGCGGCGCGGCATCGCCTATGTGCCGCAGGGCCGCGAGATCTTCCCGCTGCTGACGGTGCGGGAAAACCTGCTGACCGGCTATGCCCCGCTTCCGCGTGCCCAGCGCTCGATCCCCGACGAGGTGTTCGAGCTGTTCCCGGTGCTGAAATCCATGCTGGAGCGCCGCGGCGGCGACCTGTCGGGCGGCCAGCAGCAGCAGCTTGCCATCGGCCGCGCTCTGGTGACCCGTCCGCGCCTGCTGGTGCTGGACGAGCCGACCGAGGGCATCCAACCCTCCATCATCAAGGACATCGGCCGCGCCATCTCCTACCTGCGCGACAAGGGCACCATGGCGATCCTGCTGGTCGAGCAGTATTTCGACTTCGCCCGCGACCTCGCCGACGACTGGGTGGTGATGGAGCGCGGCGAGGTGATGCTGTCCGGCCCGCGCAGCGGCCTGGACGAGCAGGAGGTGCGCAAATACCTGACGGTCTGACCGCCGCTGCTCCTCGCCACTCCATTGGAGGTATGACCTATCCGACGCGGTACATCACAAGCGACGACTTCGCGGGCGGCGCTCTTTAAAGGTCGTTAAGGATCCAAACTGCAAGATGACGTCAACGCCATCTTGCTCACGGAGCCGCAGGTCATGTCGATCTACAACGCTGCCTCGTTCGAGGCCATCCCCTCCGTCGAGCCGAAGGTGCGCAAGATGCGTGGGTTGCCGCGCCTGCTGGTTTGGACGGTGATGATCGGCACGCCGTGGGTGGTGATCGTGGAGGCGGTGCGCCTGATCTTCTAATCCGGCGCACCCCCTCTTCACACCATCGGCCCTCAAACCATTACTGGGCCGGCGCCACCCAGGGTTCCAGCGCGCCGATCTTCTTGGCCCGCTTCTCGTCCGCCGACAGTTTGAAATTGTGACCGTAGGGCGCGCTCTCGAACGAGCCGTATCCGGGATTGGCCAGCATCAGCCAGTCGCGCCCGAAATGCTCCTTCACCGCCTCGAACGCCTTGAGCCGTTCGGCCTCGCTGCCGTTGTAGGCGTCGCTGAAGTCGCCGAAATTGTCACCGAACAGCAGGACGATCCGGTAATCCTTGGCGATGTAGGCGCGGCGCGTGCCCTTCGCCGAGCCCCAGTCCGGCTTTTCCTTGGACATCAGGAAGGTGTCGACGTTGCCGCCCATCGGGAAGCCCAGCGCCTGTGCGTTGCGGCGGGTCGGCTCCTCCTGGTCGGCGTTGCGGTTGGTGACGTAGAAGACCTTCACGCCCTTCGATTCGGCATATTGGGTGAACTCCACCGCACCCGGAACCGCCGTCGCCTTCTCCGCCTTCACCCAGGCGTCCCAGGTCTTGGACGAGAACTCGCCGTTCGTGGTGACCAGCCCGGCCTGATAGGCGGAGTTGTCCATCGCCGTCTCGTCCAGATCCAGCACCACGGCCGGCGGCAGATCCTGGTAATTGCCGGTCTGCTCGGTCGCCGCGGTCCAATTCTTGTCGGCCAGCGCCTTGTCCAGCTGGATCTTGCCCAGCGCATAGACGGCCAGCGCGTTCGCCTTGTATTCCACCGACCGCTGCATCCACAGCTCGGCATTCAGCAGATCGCTCTGCGGCACCGACCCCTGGGGAGCAGGATCGGCCGCCAGGGCAGGCCCGGCCAGCAAGGAGAGGGCAACCGCACCGGACAGCAGCGACCAGTGTCCGGAACAGGCGGAAATGCGCATCGACACACCCATCCATCAAGTGTCATGGAACCGTCATCGAAGCACAGATTCGGGGGCTTGGCGACGGTCCTGTGACGCTTGCGTCACCGTGGCGGCTCACCGCCCGGCGGCGCAGCCATCCACCACGGAATTTGGCACGAACTCCGGTTCGAGCGGCATTTTCTGGCCGTGCATTCGGCGCCTTCAGCTGCATACTGCTGCACTCCCGATGGGGAGTGTCGGCTGGCCGTCAGGCCATGGCGAAGAACGATAGAAACGATCAACGACAGGGGTTCAGGATGAGGGCATTTTTGACGGCGGCCGCGATGCTCGCCACCACCGCCACCGTTGCCGTCTCCGCGGTTCCGGCGGCCTGGGCCGCGGACGGCGTGCTTCAGACGATCAAACAGGCCGGTGTCGTCAGGATAGGCACGACCGGTGATTACAAGCCCTTCAGCTACAAGGGCGCCGACGGTGGGCTGGTGGGGGCCGACATCGAGATGGCGAAGGATCTGGCTTCGACGCTGGGCGTCCGGGCCGAGTTCGTCCAGACCAGCTGGAAGACGCTGATGGAGGATTTCAAGGCCGAGAAGTTCGACATCGCGCTGGGCGGCATCACCGTCAATCCCGACCGCGCCGCCGTTGGCGACTTCTCCGTTTCCAACGTCAGCGACGGCAAGCGTCCGATCGCGCGCTGCGCCGACAAGGACAAGTTCACGACCGTCGAGAAGATCGACCAGCCGACCACCCGCGTCATCGTCAACCCCGGCGGGACCAACGAGAAATTCGCCCGCGCCACCTTCACCAAGGCGCCGATCGAGGTCTGGCCCGACAACAAGACCATTCACGCGCAGATCGCCGCCGACAAGGCCGACATCATGGTCACCGACGGCATCGAAGTCGACATGCAGGCGAAGCTGAATCCCGGCGTTCTCTGCGCCGTTTCGGTGGCCACCCCCTTCACCCATTTCGAGAACGCCTATCTGCTGCGCAAGGATCCGGAGCTGAAGCAGGCCGTCGATGCGTGGATGACCAAGGCGCTGTCCAGCGGCCTTTGGAAGGCCAAGCTCGACGCCGCCATGCAGTAAGGGGCTTACGGGTTGCGGGCGGCGCGGAGGCGGCGGGCGGGATGCCTTCTGTCCGCCGCCTCCGCCCGGCTACCGGGCGCCGGGCCGCCATCTGCTTGCTGCAATGCAGCATTCCCGTCCCGTCCGGATTTTGCCCGGTGACGAGCCGGGGGACTTTGCCGTAAGAAACTGGGCGGGTTTAAAAACGGATGGTTCGCCCGTGCTCCGATCGGTCTCTCTCTGCCTGTTCATCGTCGTTGTCGGCGCTCTTGCGGGCTGCACCTCCGACTATTCTCCCAACACCTACGCCTCCAGCGCGGTGCAGCAGGCCAACAAGGTCGAGCCGGGCGTTGTCGTCGGCTTCCGTCAGGTCGCGATCAGCGCCAACGGCACGGTCGGCGCCGTCAGCGGCGGTGCGGCCGGCGGCATCCTGGGCGCGCAGGTGGGCAGCGGCGGCATGAATGCAGCGCTCGGCACGGTCGGCGGTACGGCGATCGGCGGGCTGCTGGGCACGGCGATGGAGCATATCGCCGGCGACACCACCGGCTGGGAATACATCGTCCGCAAATCGAACGGGGAGCTGTTGTCGCTGACCCAGAAGGAGCCGCAGCCGCTGCCCATCGGCCAGAAGGTTCTGGTCATCACCGGCAGCCAAGCCCGAATCGTGCCCGACTATTCCACGCCCGCGGATCCGGAACCGGCCAAAACCGATGGCGCCAAAACCGATGCTCCCAAGTCGGAAGCATCAAAGTCGGAAGCCCCGAAATCCGAGTCTCCGAAATCGGACATCAAGGCGGTGCCACTCGCTCCACCCGCCGAAGCTGCGCCGGCCGCCGCCGCTCCGGCCGAGCAGTCCGCGACCGTCCCGGCGCAGCCCGCCAGCAGCGGCGGTCCGGTCAGTCTGACGGCGCCCACCGACATCGCTCCTTCCGTCGCGCCTGCCCCGGCCGCTCCCGCTCCCGCGACGACACCGGAGCCTGCCGCCCCGGCACCCGCGGCCGTCGCAGAGCCGAAGCCGGCCGAGTAGCTCCATACTTGTCCGAATGGACGGGGTGGCGCACAGTCCGGTGATCCAATCAAGATCGCCGGACGAGGAACCATGTCTGCCGCCGATACATCCGCCTCCGCTCCGGGCTCCAGGCCGGCCATGACCAGGCAGGAGCTGGAGGAACTGATCCGTGAGGGAGTTCCCCTGGTCGGGAACTTCGGTATCGTGGTGGAAAGCCTGGGGGCCGGCACGATTCGCCTGCGGCTGCCCTACAAGGACGATTTCGTCCGTCCCGGCGGCACCGTCACCGGCCCGGCGATGTTCGGGCTGGCCGACGTGGCGCTCTATGGCGCGGTGCTTAGTCTGATCGGCCGGGTCGAGCTGGCGGTGACCACCAGCATGACCATCAATTTTCTGCGCCGTCCTCCCCCCGTTGCCATCGTCGCCGAGGCGCGCGTCCTGAAGCTGGGCAAGCGGCTGGCTTATGGCGAGATTCTGCTGTTCTCCGAAGGCGATCCGGAGCCGGTCGCGCATGTGACCGGAACCTACTCCATCCCGCCCCACGACCCTGTCACCGTTGCGGTATCTCATTACCGTACCGATGATGCTCGATAAAAAATCATTTAATATCAACGGCTTTAGCAAAACGGTATCTAATTACCGTGATTGTAACCAATTGATATCAAAAGAAAATTTTTCCGTTGACAGAGGCTTCCCCGCCCCGTAGAAAACCGTCCGCTTCGGCGCCCCGGTATCGGCGGCCTGCCGATCCGTATTCGAAGAAACGAGTGTGGCGATGAAGACCTTCAATCTGAAGCCGACCGAGATCGAGAAGAAGTGGTACGTCGTCGATGCCGACGGCCTCGTTCTCGGGCGGCTTGCCAGCATCCTGGCGAACATCCTGCGTGGCAAGAACAAGCCGACCTACACCCCCCACATGGATTGCGGCGACAACATCGTCGTCATCAATGCGGAGAAGGTGAAGCTGACCGGCAACAAGCGCGACGCCGACATCTTCTACTGGCACACCGGTTATCCGGGCGGGATCAAGGGCCGTTCCAAGGGCCAGATCCTGGACGGCAAGTATCCGGAGCGCGTGATCGAGAAGGCCGTGGAGCGCATGGTTCCGCGCGGTCCGCTCGGCCGCCAGCAGATGACCCACCTCAAGGTCTACAAGGGCGCCACGCATCCGCACGATGCGCAGCAGCCGGTCGTCCTCGACGTCGGCGCCCTGAACCCGAAGAATAAGCGGAGCGCGTAAGCATGGCTCAGGTCACCACCACCCTCTCCAGCCTCAAGGAACTGACGGGCGCCGCCGCCACCGCGACCGTCACCGAGGAGCTTGCAGCTCCGAAGCTGGACGCCCAGGGCCGCGCCTACGCCACCGGCAAGCGCAAGGACGCCGTCGCCCGCGTGTGGATCAAGCCGGGCACCGGCAAGGTCACCGTGAACGGCCGCGACCAGTCGGTCTACTTCGCCCGTCCGGTTCTGCGCATGATGATCGCCCAGCCGTTCGGCGTGACCGAGCGTTCGGAGCAGTTCGACGTGGTCGCCACCGTCGCCGGGGGCGGTCTGTCGGGCCAGGCCGGTGCCGTCCGTCACGGCATCTCCAAGGCGCTGACCTACTTCGAGCCGGCCCTGCGCCCGCCGTTGAAGGCCGCCGGCTTCCTGACCCGCGATGCCCGTACGGTCGAGCGTAAGAAGTACGGCCGCGCCAAGGCCCGCCGCAGCTTCCAGTTCTCGAAGCGCTAATCCCTACACGGACCTGCTGCTTTACGGTACAAGCGAGGGGCGTCCCGAAAGGGGCGCCCCTTTCTTTTTGCCCTCACCGTCACAGCTACCCAAACGTCAACGTTCCTCCCGTCAAGCGAAGGACATCGGTTCCATGGCCTCGATCAGCATTCCGGGCAGCACCTCCAGCGGTTCGAAGATCCGCGTCGGCATCCTTGGCGCCTCCGGTTACACCGGCGCCGAACTGGTGCGCATGCTTCTGCGCCACCCGAACGTCGAGATCAGCGCGCTGACCGCCGAACGACAGGCCGGCAAGCCGATGGCGGAGGTGTTCCCGCATCTGGGTGGCTATGGCCTGCCCGATCTGGTGAAGATCGATGATCTGAAGTGGGACAACCTCGACTTCATTTTCTGCGCCCTGCCGCACGGCACGACGCAGGAGGTGGTCGCCGGCCTGCCGAGCGGGCTGAAGGTGGTCGACCTGTCCGCCGACTTCCGCCTGACCGATCCGGCCGAATACGCCACCTGTACGGGCAGAGCACCGCGCCTCGCC
>NZ_BADK01000736.1 GCF_000333595.1 Azospirillum sp. B506 | reverse complement strand
CCGGGGCGGGCGCCCCTGCCCAACCTGCCCCGACCCAAAGCGCCAGCCATAGCCGGGCCAGCCGCGGTCGAAGTCGCCGGCCTCCAGCCGCAGCAGTCCCTGTTGAAATGGGCGAGCGACAGATCCGGCCGCAGCGTCAGTGCCCGGTCATAGCAACGCTCCGCCCCCTCGCCATCGCCCAGCCGTTGCCGGGCGAGCCCGAGATTGCTCCAGGCCTCGCCATAGGCCGGGTCGAGCGCCAGGGCGCTGCGATAGCAGTCGGCGGCACCGGCATGATCGTGCCGGCCTTGTCGCAGATGACCTGGAGGTCATCGTCACCGGGCGCATGACGACCTACCCCGGCCGCTCGCAATACCAGCTGATCGTCGAGTCGATGGAGCTGGCCGGCGAAGGTGCCCTCCTGAAGATGCTGGAGGAGCGCAAGCGCCGTCTGGCGGCGGAGGGTCTGTTCGACCCCGCCCGCAAGAAACGCATCCCCTTCCTGCCAGACGTGATCGGTGTCGTCACCTCCCCCACCGGGGCGGTGATCCGGGACATCCTGCACCGGTTGAACGACCGCTTTCCCCGCCACGTCCTGCTGTGGCCGGTCGCCGTCCAGGGCGAGCGCGCGGCGGCCGAGGTGACGGCGGCCATCGAGGGCTTCAACCGCATCCGGCCGGATGACCGCATTCCACGACCGGATCTGATCATCGTGGCGCGCGGCGGCGGCTCGCTGGAAGACCTGATGGCCTTCAACGAGGAGAATGTCGTCCGTGCCGCCGCCGCCAGCACCATCCCGCTGATTTCCGCCGTCGGGCACGAGACCGATACCACCCTGATCGACTTCGCGTCCGACCTCCGCGCCCCCACCCCGACCGCCGCCGCCGAGATGGCGGTGCCGGTGCGCGGCGAGTTGCTGGCCCAGATCCTCGACGACGAGCGCCGGCTGCTCGCCAGCGCTCGCGCGC
>NZ_BADK01000737.1 GCF_000333595.1 Azospirillum sp. B506 | reverse complement strand
CTCGCCGGCTGACACTCCGATTGGCTTTCCCCCCAGTCCACGCGACAACCTGTCGCGGCTGACAATCCGCCTCTTGGACAATGACGACCAAACTTGTATACTAGTATGCAGTTAACGGTGCGTGCAGCGCCGTCGAGACAAGACTGACTGCCGCTGAAGCAGACCCAACGGCAATGGGGCGCGGCGGCGACGGGATGAAATTCAAAGGAGTGTCGGAATGAATATCAAATCCCGCATAGACCGCATCCCTGGTGGGATGATGATCGTTCCCCTGTTCCTCGGCGCCTGCCTGAACACGCTCGCCCCCAGCACGGGCAAGTTCTTCGGGTCCTTCACCAATGGCCTGATCACAGGCACGCTGCCGATCCTGTCTGTTTGGTTCTTCTGCATCGGCGCCAGCATCAGCCTGAAGGCGACCCCGCTGGTTCTGCGCAAGAGCGGGGTGCTGGTCTCGGTCAAGATCCTCACCGCCGCCCTGGCGGGCGTCGTCGCGTCCTGGTTCATCCCGCCGGAGGGCATCACGTCCGGCTTCTTCTCCGGCCTGTCGGTGCTGGCGATCATTGCGGTGATGAACGACACCAACGGCGGCATGTACATGGCACTGATGCAGCAGTACGGCACCAAGGAGGAAGCCGGGGCCTTCTGCCTGATGTGTCTGGAATCCGGCCCCTTCATGACCATGGTCACGCTGGGCATCGCCGGTCTGGCCGCCTTCCCCTGGCAGACGATGGTCGGCGCCCTGCTGCCTTTCCTGATCGGCTTCGCGCTGGGCAATCTCGACAAGGACCTGCGGGCCTTCTTCACCCAGGGCGTCTCGGTGATGGTCCCGTTCTTCGCCTTCGCGCTGGGCAACAACCTGAACTTCTCGACGATTCTCAACACCGGCCTGCTGGGCATCGTGCTGGGTCTGGGCGTCATCGCCGTCACCGGCTGCATGCTGGTCACGGCCGACATCCTGCTGGCGAAGGGCAACGGCACGGCCGGCATCGGAGCGGCGTCCACCGCCGGGGCCGCGGTGACGGTGCCGCCGATCATCGCCTCCATCGAGCCGACCTTTGCGCCGGTCGCGCCGTCCGCCACGGCGCTGATCGCCACCAGCGTGGTCGTCACCGCCCTGTTGACCCCGCCGCTGACGGCATGGTGGGCGCGGCGCTTCGGCGTGCTGTCGCCCCGCTACAAGGCGGCAGAGGCGGTCAGGCTCGCCCAGCCGGTGGGGATCGCCCCGGCGGAATGAGTGAGGCCGGGTGTTCGGCGACTCTGGAGAAAGGCCGCCGGTGGGGTTTCCCGCCGGCGGCCGTTTCATTACTGCTTCTGGGCCGGTGCGGCGTTGTGGTCATGACCGCCGGCACCCATGTGGCCGTCGGCCGCGGGGGCTGCCTGCCCGGCCGCCTCGACGGCAATCTCGACATCGACGTTGCCGGCCTTTTCGAAGCGCAGCGTCATCGGGATGCGGGCGCCCTTCTCCAGTGGCTGCTTGAGGCCGAGCAGCATGATGTGCAGGCCGCCCGGCGCCAGCTTCACCGTTTCTCCCGGGGCGATGGCGATGGGCGGAACCTCGCGCATCTTCATCACACCGTTCTCGTTCAGGTGGGTGTGCAGTTCCGCCTTCTCCGCGGCCGGGGTGGAGGCGGCGACCAGATGGTCTTCCGTCGTCCCGGTGTTGGTCAGCGACAGATAGGCGCCGCCGTTCGGCGCGGACGACGCGGTGGCACGGGCCCAGGGATGGCCGATCTCGATCGGGCCGGCCTTGTAGCTGTGGGCCAGGGCGGTGCCGGCACCGAACAGGGCGATGGCGGCGGCGATGCCGAGAATGCGCTTCATGGACTCTTCTCCTGGAACAGGGCTGTGAACAGCAAGGGGAGGCGCCACGGCGGACAACGCCGCCGGGCTTGGGTCGGGCAGGCTGCAAGACGCGGCGGTCCGGGCAGGAAACTCCTGGCAAGGATCGGGTGTGGCGACTGGCAGCGACGATAAAAACTGGGAAAATCAGGCGGGAGGCATCAGACGGGATGCGGGGGCGCCCGGGCCTGCAGGGTCGACAGGAACCAGCCGGCGGCGATCCGCTCGGCCGGCAGCAGGCCGGTGTCGCGAGCCATGGCAGCGGTCGGGCCAAGGGGTGGCTGCGGCGGCGGCAGAGCCAGCCCGGCGACCAGCGGGCAGAGCGGGCAATGACCGGTCCCGGAGTGCGCCGGGTCCTGCGACCGTCCATGGTCGTCGTCGTGAGCGACGCCGGACGCGCCGACGCCGTAATCGGCCGCATCGGCCTGGATGGTGGTCAGGCCGCCGGAGGAGCAGATCGGCAGGGAAACAGTTTCACCGGTCCGGGCGGCCCCTATCGGTCCGGTGGGCAGGGGCATCCAGCTCCAGGCGACGACCTGCAGCAAAAGCGCCGCCATCCCGGCCACAAGGCCGAGCCGCCGCACCTGTCGCACTGTCATCCGCCCGAAGACCATCCGGCTCCGTCGCCTCCACCATTTCCGGAAGACCCCGGCAGCCGCGGAAGATACCGCAGCATCTGTGACCGGACGAGCGGCAAGTGAAGCCACACCCGGCGAAGGGTTGCGGCAATGGCTCAGGCCAGCAGGCGGAAGGCCGGATCAGGCCGGGACAGCAGATCGCGGCGCAGCGATTCGATGATGGCGTCGTCGCGGGCGGCGCGGGGAACGGTCACGGGCACCTCCGCCACCACCCGCCCCGGCGAGGGCGCCAGCAGAAGCAGCCGGTCGGTCAGGGCCAGGGCCTCGCGCAGATTGTGGGTGACCAGCAGGACGGTGGCCGGCCGCCGGTCCAGCAACCGCATCAGCAGGCCGCGCAGCCGAAGTGCCGTCGGCTCGTCCAGCGAAACGAAGGGCTCGTCCATCAGCAGCAGGTCCGGCTCCACCACGAAGGCGCGGGCCAGCGCCACCCGCCGTGCCATGCCCAGCGACAGCTGGGTCGGGAACCGGTCGGCGAAGGGCGACAGCTCCAGCGCCTCCAGCATGGCGTCGACCGCTGGGCCACGGCGCTGGGCACGCGGCAGCACCAGCGCCAGATTCTGCCGCACGCTGCGCCAGGGCAGCAGGCGCGGTTCCTGGAACACATAGCCCAGCCGTGCCGGTCCGCCGTCCGGCCGCGGCCCGACCTCCACCATGCCGTCGAAGGCGCGGTCCAACCCGGCGACGATGCCGAGCGCGGTCGTCTTGCCGCAGCCGCTGGGGCCGACCAGCGCCACGACCTCCCCTGCCGCGGCGGACAGGGTCAGGCCGCGCACCGCCTCCACCGCGCCGAAGCGCTTGGAGCGGATCTCAAGCGTCAGCGGGCATCCGCCGCCAGCGCTGGCAATATCGTTCGGCCGGCTGGAGGAGGCCGTATTCCAGAAGCTGGACCACGGCCACGAACGCGATGGTGTAAGCCAGGATTCCTGCGACATCGAAGGTCTGGAAAAGGAGGTTGATCTGGAATCCGACACCATCGCTGCGGCCGAGCAGTTCGACCACCAGCACGATCTTCCAGATCAGCGCCAGGCCGGACCGCGCAGCCGCGGCGATGGTGGGGGTGAGTTGCGGCAGCAGCACATGGCGGAGCCGGTCCGCGGGCGACAGGCGGTAGACGCGGGCCATGTCGATCAGCCCCTCGTCGATGGTACGGGACCCGGCCCGCACCAGCACCACCGTGTTGGGAATCTTGTTGACCGCGACGGCGCCGATGGCCGCCGCCTCGGTCAGGCCGAACCAGACATAGGCCAGCACGATGACCACCAGCGCCGGCAGGTTCAGGAAGAAGACCAGCCAGGGGCCGAACAGCCGGTCGACGAAGGGCGAGCGTCCCATCGGCAGGCCCAGCCCGACGCCGATGGACATGGCGAGCGCGAAGGCCGCCAGCACCCGCAGCAGCGTGACGCCCATATGATGGAACAGCGCCCCGTCCTGCGCCTCACGCAGCAGGGCCTGCGCCACCACCAACGGGGTCGGAAGCAGGCGTCCGCCGACGGTCATGGCTGCGGCTTGCCACAGCGCCAGCAGCAGCAGAATGGACGCCAACGGCATCAGGGCGCGGCGCAACGGCTAAGCCCCGCCGGTCCAGAAGGTGCCGGGCGCGATGGTGGGTGCGTCGCCGACCAACTCCCGCCCGCCCAGCCGCGCCAGCAGCGCATAGAGCTTTGCCGCCCCTGCCCGCTCCTCCTCCGTCCAGCGCTGCGGGATGCCATCGCGGTAGCGGTCGCGCAGGGTGCGGAAGGTGGCGTCATCCTCCGCCTGCATCAGCGGGGCGAGCCGCTCCCACGCGGAGTCGGACTGCGCCAGCAGGGTCTTCGCCTGACCGGTGGCGGCCTGGAAGCCGGCGATGGCGGCCGGGTTGGCGCGTGCCCAGTCCTCGCGGAAGACATAGCCGATGGCGGGCACCGTTGCCGATTGGCCCAGCGACTCCAGCATGTCGGACACGGTCATCGACACGCGCATGCCCTTCGCCTCCAGCCGGGCGGCGAACGGCCAATAGGTCAGCACGGCATCCAGGTCGCCGTCGGCGATCTTGCTGTTCAGCAGGGGAGGCGCGGCGAAGAAGGGCTGCGCATCGCGGTCGAGCGACAGCCCGTGCCGGTCCGTTGCCAACGCCTTCAGCAGCAGCCAGCTCTTGTCGAGCGGACTGCCGGCGACGCCGATACGCTTGCCCCGCAGATCGCCGACCCCGGCGATTCCGGAGCCGGCTGGGACCACCAGCGCGCCGACCGCGGTCGAATAGGGGATGAAGCACAGCGCCTCACCCTTGCTGCGCATCCGCGACACCCACAGCCAGTCGGACACGATGATCTCGACCGCACCGGCCTGGAGTGCGATCTGGGTGGCGGGATTCCCGGCCAGTTCGACCAGCTGCAGGGCGATCCCGGCCTGCCTGTCGAAGCCGTGGGCGCGGACGGTGTCGAGTTCCCAGCTGACCGTGCCGAATTTCAGCACCCCGGCGCGGACCACGGACCGGTCGGAGACGGAATCGGACGCCCCTGCCGGCCGGAGTGCCGCCGCCAGAAGCGCGCCGGCCGCCAGCAAGGTCGTCCGTCTGCTACAGCCTGCCGCCATGGTCCCCGTCCGCTCAGTCTTTGGACTGCCAGCTTAAGGGGAGTGTAGATGGTTCGTATATTCAACGATAGGAGGATAAGAGGGGTATCGCCGGCAGATGGGCCGGAGTGTCACAGACCCAGATAGGCCTGCTTCACCGCCGGGTCGGCCAGCAGCGCCTCCCCCGTTCCCGACAGCACCACGCGGCCATTCTCCAGAACATAGGCCGTCTGGGCGATGCGCAGGGAGGCGGCGACATTCTGTTCGACCAGGATGATCGTCATGCCCTCCGCCGCCAGTGCGCGGATGATGCGGAACAACTCCTGCACCAGGGCGGGCGACAGGCCGAGCGACGGCTCGTCGAACATGATCAGGTCGGGCTTGCCCATCAGGCAGCGGCCGATGGCCAGCATCTGCTGCTCGCCGCCGGACAGGGTGCCGGCTGCCTGTTCCAGCCTTTCGCGCAGGCGCGGAAACAGGTCCAGCACGCGGTCATAGGTCTGGCGCGCACCGGCGCGGGCACGCGGGATGACGGCGCCCATCTCCAGATTCTCGCGGATGCTCAGCGTCGGGAAGATCTGCCGCCCCTCTGCCACCTGCCCGACGCCGAGGTCGCAGACGACATGGCTGGGCAGCCCGGCGATCTCGTGGTCCTTGAAGCGGATGCTGCCGCGCGCCGGCTTGAGGATGCCGGCGATGGCACGGATCAGCGAGGTCTTGCCGGCTCCGTTGGCGCCGACGATGGCGGTGGTCTGCCCGGCCGCCACCTGCAGCGTCACGCCATCGAGCGCCTGGGCGTCACCATAGTACAGGTCGAGATCGGATACGGTCAGCATGGCGGCGGGGGTCCGGACAGGCGCGGGGAGCGCCCTCTATAGCGCGATCATTTCAGGAAGAACACCGCACTCATCACCAGCCCGACGGCGATGATGCCGGCGCGCAGCACGGGCTTCGGTATCCTGCGGCCCAGCCGGGCGCCGACATAGCCGCCGGCGACCGCCGCGACCGTCATCAGCAGCGCCTTCGGCCACTCCACCGCCCCGCCCGCCGCATAGGCCACCACGGCTATGGCGGTCAGCACGGCCGAGAACAGGTTCTTCAGCCCGTTCATGGCGTTGAGGTCGGTCATGCCGAACAGGCTCAACTGCGCCAGCAGGAGGATGCCGAGCCCGCCGTTGAAATAGCCGCCATAGACCGAGACGGCGAACAGCGTGCCCAGCATCGCCCCGTTGCCATGCAGCCCGAGGCTGCGCAGCCGTTGCGCCAGCATGGTGCCGAAGGCGAACAGCGCGGTCGCCAGCAGCAGCAGCCAGGGCACGATGCCGCGGAACACCGAATCCGGAGTCACCAGCAGCATCCCGGCCCCGGCAAGCCCGCCGATCAGGCTGACCGCCGACAGCAGCGGCAGGCCGAGCGTGCCGACCGGCGTCAGGTCCTGGCGATAGCCGTAGACCCCGCTGGCATAGCCGGGCAGCAGGGCGACCGTGCCGGTGGCGTTGGCGGCGACCGGCGGCACCCCGGCATAGATCAGGGCCGGCAGGGTCAGGAAACTGCCCCCGCCAGCAACGGCATTCATCGCCCCGGCCAGAAAAGCCGCAGCCAATAAAATCAATTCGGTCATGATATTATGAGCGGTTCCTCAGCTCCCGGCGAATGATCTTGCCGGTGGTGGTCATTGGAAGGTTATCCATGAATTCGATGGCGCGCGGATATTCATGGGCGGCCAGCCGGGTCTTCACATGCTCCTGGATGGAGGTGACCAGCGTATCGTCCGGCGTCACGCCGTCGTGCAAGACGATGAAGGCTTTCACGATTTCCGTGCGCAGCGGATCGGGTACACCGACCACCGCCGCCATGCGGACGGCGGGGTGGCCGATCAGGCAATCCTCGATCTCGCCGGGGCCGATGCGGTAACCGGCCGAGGTGATGACGTCGTCGTCCCGTCCGACGAAGCGGATATAGCCGTCCTCGTCCAACTCGCCCCGGTCGCCGGTGACCAGCCAGTCCCCGACGAACTTGGCCGCGGTTGCATCCGGGTTGTTCCAGTAACCGAGGAACATCACCGGATCCGGCCGGTGCACCGCGATCAGGCCGAGCTGGCCCGGAGCCATGCGGTTGCCTTCCCCGTCGATCACGGCAACGTCATGGCCGGGGACCGGGCGGCCCATGATGCCGGGCTTCGGCGCCATCAGCGTGGTGGCCGAGGAGACGATCATGTTGCATTCGGTCTGGCCGTAGAACTCGTTGATCGTCACGCCGAAGGTTTCGCGTCCCCAGTCGAGCAGCCCGGCGCCAAGGGTCTCGCCGCCGCTGGCGACCGACCGCATGGCGATGGCGTGACGGTCCCGCGGGCTCTTCACCACCCGCATCATCTTCAGTGCCGTCGGCGGCAGGAAGGCGTTGCGAACCTGGAATTCGGCCAGCAGGGCGAAGGCGGCCTCGGCATCGAACTTCTCGAAGCGGTGGGAGACCACGGTCACCCCGTGGTGCCAGGCCGGCAGCAGCACGTCGAGCAGCCCGCCGATCCACGCCCAGTCTGCCGGCGTCCAGATGCGGTCGCCCGGTTGCGGGAACAGGTCGTGCGACATCTCCACCCCCGGCAGATGGCCGAGCAACACCCGGTGGGCATGCAGCGCCCCCTTCGGCTGGCCGGTGGTGCCGGAGGTGTAGATGATCAGCGCCGGATCGTCCGGGCCGGTGTCGGCCGGGGTGAAGCTGTCGGACGCCGCGTCGCACAGCCCGTGCCAGTCCAGGCAATCCGGACCGGCTCCGTCGATGCGGAAGACGGCGCGCAGCTCCGGCAGGCGGTCGCGGATCCGGGCGATCTTGGCGGCACCGGCAGCATCGGTGACCACGGCGCGGGCGCCGCAGTTGGCCAGCCGGTATTCCAGCGCCTCCTCCCCGAACAGCGAGAACAGCGGCACGGCGATGCCGCCCAGCTTGTAGACCGCGACATGGCTGATGGCGGTTTCCGGCGCCTGGGGCAGCAGGATGCCGACCCGGTCGCCCAAGGCAACCCCCTGTGCGGCCAGCACATTGGCGAAGCGGTTGGACAGGGCGCGGATGTCGGAGAACCGATATTCCTCGACCCCGCCGTCGCGCTGCTTGTGGATCAGGGCGATGCGGCCGGGGTTCGTCTCCGCCCAGCGGTCGCAGACGTCGACGCCGATGTTGTAGCGGTCGGGCACGCGCCAGACGAAGGCGCGGGACACCCCTTCCCAGCTGTCCGCTTTGGGCAGCATGTTCGTTCCCTCCCAAGGGCTTGTCGTCGATTCCTTTGTGGAACCGTTGGCATGATCATAGGAGCAAGCGAGGCACCGCGTCACGCGCCGGGAATATGATGCGGGTCAGCCATGTTGATGGTGTCGGGTACGGACAGTTTCGTGCCGCTCCAAACAGGACCCAACAGGACGAGAGCCACCATGAAAGCCAGCCCCTTCCTCGCCGCCGCGCTGACCGCCAGCCTGCTCGCAGCCCCGCTTGCCGGCTGCGCACAGCCCGGCTACGGCGATTCCTATGGCGGCATCAGCGCCAACAAGCAGACGGCCGGCACCGTGCTGGGCGGCGTGGTCGGCGGTCTGGCAGGCTCGCGCTTCGGCGGCGGCAGCGGCAAGCTGGTGGCGGTCGGCGTCGGTACGCTGCTGGGGGCGGCGCTGGGCAACGCGGCCGGCGCCTCGCTCGACCGTGCCGACCAGACTTATGCCCAGCAGGCGGCGGTCAACGCCTACAGTGCGCCGACCGGCAGCACCATCCGCTGGAACAACCCGGACACCGGCAATTACGGCAGCTACACCCCCGTGCGCGAGGGCACCGGGCCGCAGGGCCAGCTTTGCCGCGAGTACCAGACCACCATCGTCGTCCAGGGTCGCACCCAGCAGGGCTTCGGCACCGCCTGCCAGCAGGCGGACGGCAGCTGGCGCGTGGTCAGCTGACGCGAGCATTGGGTGAACGTCAGGGGATGAATGTCAGGCGAGCGCCGTCCGCTTGCGGGCGGCGCCGCCCGACTTCGGCGCCGGGCCGGTCAGGGCGGAGGCGATGCGCAACGCCCCCTGGCCGTCCAGCGGCAGGGCGCATGCCGCGTCCTGCATCCGCTGGCGCTCCCTGAGGTCCTGCCATAGAGCGAGCGCTCGCTCGGCGATGAGCGCGGCGGCTTTCTCCGGGGCACAGTCGCGCGCATCCACTGCGGTGCTCCAGCCAAGTTGGGCGGCATCGCCGCTCGCCATCGCCTGATTGTCGGCGGTGACCACCAGCAGGGTCGGCACCGCCAGTGCCGCCAGCTCGCCCATGGTGCCGCCGCCGGCCGAAACGGCCAGGCCACTGTCGGCCATCAGCGCGCCCATCCGCGGGCAGTCGATCTCCACGGAAATGCCGTCGCCGCCGAGCGCCGCCACGTCCACCGCGCGCGGGTTGCTGCCGCCGACGACGGCAACGATCCGGCAGCCATTGGGCCGCTCTTTCGCCAGCGCTTCAAGACCCGGCCCGGTCAGGCCAAGCGGATCCGAACCGCCGAAGGTCACCAGCAGCAGAGGCCGGTCGGCAGTGCTCCGCCGCGGCGTCTGGGCGGCCAGCCGCACCTCCCGCCGCAACGGTGCATAGCCGGGGCCGAGCAGCAGCAGCGCCCCCGGCGCCATGGCGTCATAGGGAAGGGCGGCGGCCTGTGGTGCCGCATTGACGACGAGGTCGGCGTGCAACGGCGTGCCGTCCCCCAGGTCGTCCCAGGCCAGCACCCGCGCGCCCGCCGCATGAAGACCTGCGCGGTAGGCATCGCCGAAGCGGTAGCCGTCGAGCATCACCGCGCTGCCATGTTCCCGCCGCAACAGCGACCGGGTGGCTGCCAGGTCGGCCGCCTCCCCCACCGGACCGGCGATGGAGACGTGGCGGAAGCCGTCCGCCGTCAGGCGGCGGTCGATGGCGGGGGTGGATTCCACCGTGACGAACAGCGCTTCGTGCCCCTGGTCGCGCAAGGCTTCGGCCACGGCGAGGCAGCGCATGACATGTCCGGTGCCGATGGTGGGCGAGGCGTCGGCGCGGATGAGGATGACGGCCATGGCGCTGGTCCGAAGAGGTCGGTGCTGCGGGTCGGGCACCGGGTCTGGTCGATGCGCATCTTGGCCCGGCACCCTGCCCCAAGTCCAGTGGCAGACGGCGGCCCGTGCGGAGGCAATTTGCGGTCCGCGCGTCTCCGGTCAGGTGTCGCGGCCGGCGATGACGCTGGCGGCGGTGGCGAGGCTCTCCGGGGTGCCGATGTCGAGGAAGCGTGCCTTGGCGACATGGGCGTTCAGGGTGCCGGACGGCAGTTTCTCCAGCACGTCGCGCTCCAGCGACACCGCTCCCGCCGCGACGAAGCGGTCGAGGAACGCGGCGGAGAACAGATAGACCCCGGCATTGATGGTGCCCGTACCCGGCGCCTTGTCGAGGAAGCGGCGGACCCGGCTGTCGGGGCCGATCTCCACCCGCACGAAACGGGAGGCGTCCTCCACCGTCACGCACAGCACCGACGCCTCCGCCCCGGACAAACGGTGCGAGGCGATGAAGGCGCGCAGGTCGGCGTCGAGAAAGGTGTCGCCGTTCACCACCAGGATGGTGCTGCTGCGCAGCTCCTTGCGCACATAGCCCAGGGCGCCCGCGGTGCCGAGCGGGCGCGGTTCGATCTGGCAGACCACATCGATGGTGCCTGCCGAATCACCACGGGCGAGCCAGGCGGTCACCCGGTCGGCCAGATGGCCGAGGCACAGCACCACCCGACGCGATCCGTAGGTGGACAGGTAGTCGAGGAGATGACCGAGGAAGGCACGGCCCGCAATCGGAGCCAGAACCTTCGGCGTGTCCCCCAGAACGCCCCGGATGCGCGTGCCAAGCCCGCCGGCAAGCACCGCAACGTCAATGTTGGCAAGAGCGTCCTCAGACCGCACCGACCGTCCTTTCCCTGAAATCCCGCCCTGGAACCCAGTTGTCGCAATCCGGCTCGTGCAAGCAGCTTACGACGGCGCAGGCGCCGGGTCATCCACTCTGCGCGGAACCCGGCAGCCATAGTCGATAATGGGCGCGCACGGGAATCGCAATGCGGAATTGCGCCGACCGCCCTCTTCCGATGGTCATGAGACCCTCCGGCACTCCCTGGCCAGACGGTGCAGGCGGTGCGCGACGGCATCGAGCGTCGCGTCATGGTCGCCGGATCGGCCGATCAGCACCATGGACGGGAACCAGGGCCGGATCGCGGTACCCAGTGCCGACCAGTCATTGCCCGCCCCGATCCGCCAGACCGGGACGCCGAGCGCCGCGGCCAGTTCCCCCACCGCGGTCGGCGCGGAAATGACGAGGTCCAGCCCTGACATCAGCGCTGCTACACCCTCCAGATCGTTCCGCTGGTCAAGATCGGCCCAGTGGTGCAGGACGGTGCCGAAACGGCGCAGGGCGTCCTTCCGTTCGGCTTCGTGCTCGTCATATTGCAGGCTGACGAAGGCCACGCCGGGCACGGCGAAGACCCGCTCCCATTGGTCGATCCGGCTGTAGGCGCCGGCCCGATCGGCCGTCATCCGGCTGCTGCGCCAGCAGACGCCCACCCGCAGCAGTGGGCCGCAGGCGGCAAGCCGGTCGCGCCAATCCGCCGCCAGCTCCGGTTCGGGAGCCAGGAATGGAGCGGTCGCGGGGAAGTGCCGCAGGCCGGGTCGCAGCCGCGCGGCAATGCAGCCCATTGGCGCGTGGCAATCGGCATCCCGTGGATCCGCTGTGGGTGCCCGGACCTTCGCTCCCGGCAAAGCGCGGCTGAACAGGCCGGTCAGGCGCGGGTCGCATTCGACGATCACCGGATCGGCTTGCATCTGGCCGGCATGACGGAGCAGGTCGGGTAGGACCGTTCCGAACAGTATCTCGTCGCCCAGCCCCTGCTCTCCCCACACCAGGAGTCGGCGGCGGGTCAAGGCTTCGCCTTGCCAATGTGGAATGGAGAATTGGCGGGACAGGGCATCGCCGATGGCGAAGCGGTGGGTGTAGTCGTCCCAGCCGCCGCCCAGATCCCCGTCGGCAAGCCGCAGCAGGGCACGGTTCATGTGCGCTTCGGCCCGGTTGGGCGCCAGTCTCAACGTCCGGTCGGCGACTTTCGCGGCGAGCGGACGCTCGCCCCGCATCAACAGGGTGTGGCCATGGTTGACCAGCGCGTCCACCAGATCGGGTGCCAGAGCCAGCGCGCGCCGGTGGGCATGCATCGCATCCGTCCAGTGACCATGCCCGGCAAGGGCCATGGCAAGATTGGACCAGCCCTTGGCGGAGACCGGGGCGAGGCGCAGGGCGCGGCGGGACTGGCCGATGGCCTCGGCGAAGCGGCCCTGCCCCTTCAAAGCGGCCGCAGCCGTCATCAGCACCCCGGCAAGGCTGGGCGCCAGGGTTGCCGCAAGATGACAGGCAGCCCCGGCTTCTGCGAAGCGCCGGGCGGCGAGCAGCGCGGCGGCGAGATTGCCCCAGCCCTCCGCCTGTGTCGGGCGCAGCCGGACGACGCGGCGGTGAATCGTCACCGCCTCTGCCGCGGCCCCAGCCGTCTGGAGCGCCACGCCGAGGTTGCCCAGCGCTTCGGGAAAGGCCGGGTTCAACGCTGCCGCCCGCCGGTGCCATTGGATCGCCGCCCCGCTCCTGCCGAGCCGCAGCAGGGTAAGGCCGCCGTTGGTCCAGGCCGCAGGGTGGCCTGGAGCCGCTGCCACCGCCTTGCGGTGGAGGATCTCTGCCTCCGGCAGGCGGCCCTGACGGTGGAAAGCGACCGCCTGCGCCGCCAGCTTCTCTCCCTCTGCGGATACCCTCTCCCCGGGGGGGGAGAGGGCGGTCGCCGGGATGGAGAGCGATTTCAACGCCTGGGCCATGTCGGCAATTGTGGCCGACAGCGGCTTGCCGGGGCGGGGTTGGAACAGGCGCATCGACGGGTACCAGGGACGGACGCCGGCCCCCAGCTGCGTCCAGTCGCGGGTGCCGAAGCGCCAGACCGGCGTGCCCAGCGCGCCGGCCAGTTCGCCGACCGACATGGCCGGCGAGATGACGAGGTCGAGCCCGGCGATCAAGGCGGCAACGCCGTCGAAGTCGTCCTTGCGGTCAAGATCGTCCCAGCGGTGCAGGCGGATGCCGAAATGCCGCTCGGCCTGGCGGACCTCCTCCTCCACCTCGCCATATTGCAGCAGCACCCACTCGATGCCCGGCAGCGCGAACAGCGGTGCCCAGCTGTCCAGCGGCAGATAGGCGACGCTGCGTTCCGCCGTCATCATCTGGCTGCGCCAGCCGATGCCGACGCGCAGACCGGCACCGAGGACTGCCAAGCGGTCGCGCCATCGCGTCACCAAGACAGGGTCGGGAACCAGCCAGGACGGGCGCGCTGGAAATTCGGCCAGCCGGCGGCGGAGCACGCGGGGCAAGGACCCCATCGGCACATGGCGGTCATAGTCGGGAATCGCCATCGTCTCCCGCCCCTGCGCGTCCAACTGCTCGGCCCGCACCCGCAAGGTGGGGAAGGAGCGGGCGAACAGCGGCACCAGACGGCGGTCGACCTCCAGGATGGTGGAGACGGCACGGCCAGCCAATTCCGGGCAGAGGGCGGCGAACAGGATGGTGTCGCCCACCCCCTGCTCTCCCCAGATCATCAGGCGACGGCCGGTCAAATCCTCGCCACGCCAGGGTTGAACCCGGGGCGCGCGCCCCTGCCCAACCTGCCCCGACCCGAAGCGCCAGCCATAGCCGGGCCAGCCGCGGTCGAGGTCGCCGGCCTCCAGCCGCAGCAGTCCCTTGTTGAAATGGGCGAGCGACAGATCCGGCCGCAGCGTCAGTGCCCGGTCATAGCAACGCTCCGCCCCCTCGCCATCGCCCAGCCGTTGCCGGGCGAGCCCGAGATTGCTCCAGGCCTCGCCATAGGCCGGGTCGAGCGCCAGGGCGCTGCGATAGCAGTCGGCGGCACCGGCATGATCGTGCCGGCCTTGTCGCAGATGACCGAGATTGTTCCGGGCTGGCGCCTCCAGCGGCGCCAGCCGGATGGAACGGCGCTGCGACCGTTCGGCTTCGCCGAAATGCTCGGCGCTGCGCAGGGCGTTGCCCAGGTTGGTGTGGGCTTCCGGCAGCACGGGATCCAGCGCCAGCGCCACATGCCAGGGCCTCCAGGCGTCGGCGGTGCGGCCATTGGCGTGACGGGCATTGCCCAGGTTGTTCCAGGCGCTTGCGAAGTCCGGACGGTGGCGGATCGCCGCCCGGTGCAGTGCCTCCGCCTCGGCATAGCGCCCCTGGGTGTTGCGGACGCTGCCAAGATTGTTCAGCGCATCGGCATGGCCGGGGTCGATGGCGGTCGCCGCGTCGAAACAGGTGGCAGCATCCTCAAGCTGTCCAAGAACTTTAAGGCAAAGGCCCAACCCATTGAGAGAAAATGAGTCACGCGGATCGAGGCGCAATGCATCCGCGTAACGTTCCGCTGCGTCCTCGATCCGGCCGGCGGCATGGAGTGCGGCGGCCAGAGCAGACAGCGCCGCGGGATCGGCGGTGCCGCCACCCAGTTCCGCCGCTTTGCGCAACGCTTCGGCGGCCTCCTGCAGTCGGCCGAGATGGCGGAGGCTGACGGCACGGTTGGTCCAGGGGCGCGGGTCTCCGGACAGAAGATCGGCTGCGCGGGCGTGGGCGATCAGCGCCTCTTCCGCCCGGCCGAGTCCCTGGAGGGCGGCACCGAGATTGAGGTGGGCATCGGCCAAGTCGGGCGACAGACGGGCGGCCTCGGCGTAATGGCTTGCCGCCTCCGCCAGCCGGTTCTGTGCCGCCAGCACCAGACCGAGATTGAAGTGGGCACCGACATGGGTGGGATCACGGTCCAAAGCCCGGCGTTGCGACGCTTCCGCTTCGTCGAGTCGCCCCAGCCGTTGCAGAACGATGCCATGGTTGGCGTGATAGTCCGGAACCTCCGGCGCCAGCTCCACAGCTTTTTCAATGAATTCAATAGCTTGTAGATTGTCGTTGCACTGATGGATGAGTACGCCCAGCAGATGCAGGGCATCGGCATGGCGCGGTTCGGCCTGAAGCACGCGACGGTAGAGCGGCTCCGCGGCGTCGAAGGCGCCGAGCTGATGGTGGCGGAGCGCTTCGGCGAACCAGTCTGCAACGCTCACAAATCACCTTGGGAAAGTCTGGCAAGCATCTGACATGCTTTTGGAATAGCTCCGCCGACCCCTTCTCCCCCCTCTGGCTGTATGCAGCGCATGGAGGGGAACCAGGGGCGCACCGCGGTGCCGAGTTGCGTCCAGTCGCGTCTTCCCAGCCGCCACACCGGGGTGCCCAGTGCCGCCGCCATCTCGCCGGCCGACGATGCGACGGTGACTGCCAGATCCAGGTTCGCCATCAGCGCCGCGGTGCCGTCCAGATCGGCGATCTGGTCGAGGTCCGGCCAGCGATGGATGCGCAGGCCCAGGCGGCTTTCGACCGCCGCAATCTCCTCCTCGCGTCCGTCATATTGCAGGCTGACGGCTTGCAGGCCGTGCAGGCGCAGCAGAGGCGCCCAATCCTCCAGTGCCGTGTAGGCCTGCCGGCGCTCGGTGGTGACGCGCTGGCTGGTCCAGGCGATGCCGACCCTCAGGCCGGGGCCGAGCGCAGTCAGCCGCGACCGCCATGCCGCAACCTGGGCCGGATCCGGTTTCAGCCAGCCGACGGGTGGCGGCGGTACCGGGGCGGTCTTCCACAGCAGGCGCGGCAAGGAACCGAAGGGCAGATGGCAGTCGGCATCGGCTGGCCGCCGGGAAGGCGCCCGCACGAGGGTGCCGGGGAAGGAGCGCTGGAACAGCGGGACCAGCCTCGGCTCGCATTCGACGATGGTGCGGGGAAAGCGCGCGAGCGCTTCCGGCAGCAGGGCGCCGAACATCAGCTCGTCACCCAACCCCTGTTCGGCCCACAGCAGCAGGCGGCGCCCGCCGAGGTCGTCCCCGTTCCATTCCGGGATGTTGAAGGGTCGTCTCGGCTTCAGGCGACCGGAGTCGAAACGGACGGCATAGTCCTCCCACCCCTCCTCCAGCCGGCCCTGGCGCAGGCGCAGGATGGCGCGGTTGAAGCGGGCGAGCGCCTGCGCCGGATCGGCCTCCAGGGCTTGCGCGAATTCCTGCTCCGCCCCCGCATCGTCCCCCAGATCCTGGAGGGCGAGTGCAAGATTGGTGTGGGCAGCGGCATAGCCGGGGCGGAGGTCGAGCGCACGCCGTTGCAACTCGGCCGACTCCGCGGGCAGTCCTTGCAGGCGGCGGACAGTGCCGAGATTGGTCATCGCCTCCGCCATCGTCGGGTCGAGCCGCAGGGCACGGGCGAAGGCATCGGCTGCCGGTGCGATCGGGTCGGTAGTCTGAAGGGCGAGTCCGTGGGCGTTCCACCCTTCGGCATCCGCCGGTTCCAGCGTCAGGTAACGGCGATAAGCCGGACTTGAGTCGTCCTGGCGGCGTTGCAGCGATCCAGCGAGGGCCAGAGCCGCCGCAGCATGATCCGGCCGGCGGGCCAGCACGGCCCGCAGGGTTGCTTCCCCCTCGTCGGCCCGGCCCAGGTCGAGCAGGGCGAA